>CAJXKW010000130.1 GCA_913055855.1 uncultured Limimonas sp.
CACGACCTGCAAACCCAGATGGGCGTGGTAGAACACGGTGGCGATCATCAGGATCAGCAACCCCGCCACCAGCGGCGACTTGATCCAGGCCTGCACGGCGACGTAGTCGGCGCCGGCCATGGCCACCACGGAGGCGACGAACCACACCACGAGTGGAACCAGCGCCAGCGCGGACAGGCGCTGCGCCCACCAATGCGTCGTTCCGTCCTTCGCCGAGCCCAAACCGCGCGCGCGGGCCATGGGCGAGCGCATTGACGTCATTGTTTCCCCCTCTTGCGGCCGGATCTAGAGCAACGCCAGGCCGGCGCCCCAGGCACCTGCGGTGAGCAGGACGGCCACCACGAGCACGGCAACGCCGCTGCGATACACGTTCGCCAACTCGAAGCCGTATCCGGCGTCCCAGAACAGGTGCCGGATGCCGTTGCACAGATGGTAGAACACCGTCAGCGACCAGCCCGCCAGGACGACGTAGCCGATCGGCGAGCCGAGAAAACCCTGAACGATGGCGAACGCATCCGGCCCGGCGGCCAGCGCGACCAGCCACCACGTAAGCAGCGCCGTGCCGAGGACATTGATCACACCGGTCATGCGGTGAAGGATGGACAGGGCCGACGTCAGTTGTGGGCGGTATACCTGCAGATGCGGCGACAGCGGGCGGCTGCTCACGACCAGGCCTCCTTGTCCTGCGGTTGCTGCGTGCCCTATCGGGGCACGCTGCACAGCAACAAAGCGTATCAGGGTTTCCGAGATAGACGGCGGCGCGAGGCGAGTCAACGATCGCCGCGCCGGGTTGCTGCGGTGCACAGCCGCGCGACGCGGATGCCCGCGCTGCGGGGTTGGTGCCACGATCGGGGTATATGGCGTCCGGGCGTTGGGTTGGTAATGATCCCTTCGTTCAATGCGCGATCGATGGCCGGCAGGGCGGGGAGAACGGCACGATGAATGCACAGCGGATCCTGAAGCTGATTTCGGCGGCGGGCACTGGCTGGTTTCCCGGCGCGTCCTATCGCAGCGGCTGGACCGCCTGTCCCGCTTGCCGCGCCGCCGATATCGAGACGGGCAGCTACGCGGCGGACTGGGCGTGCTGGATCGTGACCCGCTGCCGCGCATGCGGGTATCGGCACACCGTGAAATGGCTGGATATGCCGCCGGTTGGCGCCGGGTCGGGGCCGGATCAGCGGCGCGCGCTCCGCTCGTAGAGCCGGCGCACGACCCGGCTGCGCAGGCGTTCCGAAAGAACTCCCAGGAGGAGGCCGGCGAAGGGATTGACCGCCACGGTCATGCTCGCCGTGACCGCGATGACGGGCCAGCACGACGGCTTGCAATCGAACAGCCGCCGGGTGAGTGCCAGCTCGCCCGCTGCAACGAGGAGCAGCGCGCCCAGCGCGGCCGCCGGGATGGCGGCGAAGACGGCCAGCGCGACATCCGCCGGCAGCAGGCCCAGCATCACCAGCGCCAGCCCGAGCAGCAGCGGCGCGGTGCCGCTGCGCGCGCCGAAACGGTGGTGCGCCGCCAGGCCGCCGGCACCGTGACACATGGGCAGCGCGCCCAGGGGCACCAGGAGCAGGTTGGCCAGCCCGCTGGAGATCGACAGGCGCGGCGTGGTCACGTGCGCCGCGCGATCGCCGAAATAGTCGCCCGCGACGAGCGCTGTCAGCAGCACCGCATTGGTCAGACTGAGCGCGAGCTGGGGCAGGACGAACACGGTGAACGCGCGCTCGATCTCCGCGGGGGTGGGCAGCGGCGGCAGGGCCGGGCCGGATGCGGCCGTTTCCGGGACCATGCCGGGTGTCCCCGTCAGCGTTCCGGCGATCACCGCGGCGGCGAGGGCGATCAGCGCGCCCGGCAGGCGCGGCAGGCGCAGCATGACCAGGAGCAGCGCCAGCACGCCGCCGCCCAGGACGGGCTGTTGGCGCAGCAGATCCACGCTCGCCAGCGCCAGGGTGAGCCCCAGGCCGAGCTGCAGGCCGGCGAGCACGGACTGCGGCACCAGCCGCGCGACGTGCCGGATCCAGCCGGTCAGGCCCAGGACGAGCAGCACCAGCCCGAGCATCACCCCGGTGACCGCGAGCGTGGCCGGGGCGATGCCGGATGCCACCACCACAGCCGCCACCGCTTTCATGGGCTGCACCGGGATGGGCAGGCGGTAATACAGCGCGCTGGCGCAATAAAACGCGCCGAAGCCGAGCAGGACCGGGGTCGGCGCCAGGCCGGCCACGGCGATGCTGCCCAGCATGAGCGGCAACAGCGTACCCAGGTCGCCCAGCGACCCGCTCACCTCGCGCCAGTTCAGGTGAAACGCCACGCCGCGCCGCGCCGCCATGGACCGCCGCCTCGCTTGCCCGGAATCGCGGTTTACGCCTTGCCGCGCCCCCCGTCCATCCGGGCCCCGGGTCAGCGCCTCTTCGGCAGCGGGCCGAGCGCGGCGCCCGTCAAGGGATGCGGTCCCGGTGACGCGCGGCCAGCGTCACACCACGCCCCAGCGGCGCACGCGCTGGCAGTAGGCGCGGTAGGCGTCGCCGAATTTGCGGGTCAGGTGCACCTCCTCGTGCGCGATGACCAGCCGGTCCGTGGCCACGACGGCCGGGGGCAGCAGCACCAGCACCCACGGCAGGTCCGCCCCCACCGCCAGGGCCGCCGTGAGCAGGGTCAGGGCGACGTACATGGGATTGCGCATGTACGCGTAGGGCCCGTGGGTGATCAGGTGGCGCGCCGGGTGCCAGGGTTCCACGCTGGTGCCCGCAAGCTTGAACGTGGCCACCGCCCAGAGCGCCAGACCGGCGGCGGCCGCGCCCAGGATGCCCGCCACGTACCACCAGGCGAACGCGGTGAAGAGCGTAACCGGGACCAGATAGCCAAGGCCGATCCCCGCCGCCAGGGCGACGGCGTAGATGGCCGGCGGCGGAACCTTGACTCCGGGTTTCTCTTCGCTCATGCGCGCGAACGCTCCGCGGCCTCGGGCGTGGTTCCGGGATCGGCGGCGTCGCTGCCGTCACCGGCCGGGCTGGCACCGGGCTGCAGCCACTTGGGCTTGCAGAAGCCCTGCGGCGGCACGTCGAGGGCGGCGTTGAAGGTGCTGGACATGTTCTGGAACGCGATCAGGCCGGTCAGCTCGGTGAAGGCGTCCTCGCCGAAATGTTCGCGCACGCGGGCCACGGTCTCGTCGTCGGGCTGCCGGTCGGTGCGCACCACGGCCTCGGCGTAGGCCAGCACGGCGCGCTCGCGCGCATCGAAGGCGTCGCTGTCGTGCCAGTGGTCCAGGGCGTCGATCTTGTCCCAGCTCACCCCGCGCTTGTTGAGGGTGTTGGAATTGATGTCGGTGCAGAACGTGCAGTGGTTGATCTGGGAGACGCGGACCGTGATGAGCGCGCGGATGACCGGATCGATCGGGCTGCGCCGCCGCTCGAACGCGCCGTAGAGCAGCGCCACCGCGCCGAAGACCAGGGGCGAGCGCGCCCACAGCAGAGCGGGCTGGAGCACCTCGCCGTACTTGCGCTTCTGGTTCCAGAAGAACGGCCGAAGGTACCAGGGATAAGCGGACAGGGGCTTGGGCTCGACGCGCATGGGGGCCTCCGGGAATTCGCGTATTGCGGCGGACTGTAGCAGGTGGTGCCCGACGCCGCCTATGTGGACCATCTGCGCGGGCATGTCACGGCCGGGCACTGGTAACACCAATTTTAGTCTCCTCTTAACAGCCGGGTCTGTTTCCTGGGCAAAACGACGTGAATGGGCGCTGCGATGTCCCTGCCGACGCACCGGCGGAGCCGGAGCCACGACGAGCCGTTCGACCTGGTCCAGGCGATCGCCGACCATACCCTGGATGCCTTTCTGGTGACCAAGGCCGAGCCGGTCGCGGGGCCGGGCGGGCCGGAAATCGTCTACGCCAATCCGGCGTTTACGCGCATGACGGGTTACGAACTCGAGGAGATCATCGGCAAAACGCCGCGCATCCTGCAGACCGAACAAACCGATCCGGCCGAGTTGCGCCGCATTCGGAATGCCCTGGAGAACTGGGAGCCGGTTCGCTCGACCCTGCTGAATCAGACCAAGAACGGCGAGCTTTTCTGGGTCGAATTGGATATCGTTCCCGTCGGCGATGAAACGGGATGGTACCATTACTGGATCTCGGTTCAGCGCGACGTGACCCAGCGGGTGGCCGCCGAGCAGCAGCTCCTGCAGCAGGACAAACTGCGCGCGCTGGGCGAAATGGCCGGCGGCATGGCGCACGAGATCAACAACGCCCTGCAGCCGCTATTGGGTACGATCGGCCTGATCGCGGAGCGGCTGCAGTCGGTCGATCCCAAGCTGGCGCGGCACGCCGAAACCCTGGAGCGGGATTGCCTGCATGCGCGCCGGATCGTCCGGGACGTGCTGGCGTTCGCCCGGTCGGAAAGCCCGAATACCGGATTTTTCGTGGTGGGCGAGCTGCTCGCCGAGGTTTCGGATTTCGTCGCCCGCGTCATGCCGTCCAGCGTCACCATCCGCCGCCACGGCTTTCCCGCCGAGGGAGACGACGGGATCGCAGGCCGGCGCATCCGCGTCAGCCGCGACGGACTGATTCAGGTCATTCAAAATCTCGTGAGCAACGCCGCCGACGCCATGGGCGGGCGCGGTACGGTCGAGATCGCGCTGGATGCCGATCCGCAGGACCCGGATGCGGTTCGCATCGCGGTCACGGATGATGGACCGGGCATGGACGAGACCACCCGCACCAACCTGTTCAACCCGTTCTACTCCACCAAGCCCGTGGGCGAGGGCACCGGCATGGGGCTGTCGGTGGCGCACGGCCTGGTGACGAGTTGGGGCGGGCGGATCGACCTGGACACGCGGCCGGGTGCGGGCACCACCGTCGCCGTTGTCCTGCCGGCGGCCGAATAGCGAGGCGGGGCGCGCCGGGTCGCCGTTGCGCAGGGGTATGCCTACGCCGCCGTGCGCGCCTGGGCGCCGGCGAAGCCGAGTTCGGCTGCGGCCTGGCGGGTCGCGGCGTCGTGCGCGTCCAACAGGATCCAGGCCGGATTCGGATGCTCCGAGATGAGCTGTTGCAGCGTCCGGGCGTGCCGGGTCAGCGCATCGCGGCCCCCGGCGACCTTGACCGTGGCGGCTAGGTCCAACAGCGCCGGCGCCTGGGCAAGTGCGGCGGGATCGGCCGCATCCAGCCCCATGCTGAAGCCGGCCGTGATCAGCGTCTGCCGGGTCCGGTCGAGGTCCGTCGGTTCGGCGATCGCCGTTTCGGTCGGGATCTCGATGGTGATGCGGTGACGCTCCCAGGGATCCAGCCCGCGGGTGAAGGCGTCGAACTGGTTCGACAGGACCGTCTCGGGCAGGGCGTTGAGGTGCAGGCGGTGGCGCAGCCGCCCGGGCTCGTCGCGGACTTGCTGGATCACACGGCCGTGGATGAGCCCGGCAAGATGGCGCGCCAGCCAGGCGTCGGCGTCGACGGGCACGCGCAGCGCCTGCGCGACCTCGCTGAACGACGGCGCCAGCTCCACGGCCATCACCGCCTCGTCCGCATCCGGCTGCGCCAGGTCGATCACCGGCAGCTCGTGGACATACGCGCTGAGATCCGCGTGAACCAGGGTATGCGCCGTTCGCACGGCGTCGGACAGGCGCCGTCCCCAGGTGCGCACGCCCGCCGGGCGATCCCCGTCCCGCGCCTCCGCCTGCTCCTTGGCGAATTGCAGCTCGCGGCCACAGAACGTCAGGAACGACTGCACGTCGCGCGGGAGCAGATAGGGCGTGGTCACCAGCCGGCCGTCGTGGCGCTCTTGCAGGTCTTCGGAAAGCGCACGCAGGCCCCGGTCGATCTGGCGGCCGTGGCCGACGTCCGCCACGATCACGAGGCGCCGGTCGGGCAGGTGGAAGAACCGGGAGATGGAGCGGCTCACATACTCGCGCAGGACGGTCGCCACCGCGTTGTCCAGCGCGTCGGGATCGTCCACCGGCAGATCGCGCAGATCCACCACTTCGATCCAGTACGGCTCGCCGCTCGAAGCCGCTTGCCGGGCGAAATTCTCGAGATCGGCCGTGTCGTCCTGCATGCCGCGCACGCCCCCCTGGCTGCACGCTGGGCCGCCGTCCGCCGGGCGGCCCCTGGCGCGCGGGGTCAGCCGCGGCGGACCGTGATCCGGCGCTGTTGATCCTCGCGGCGCGGGATGCGCAGCGTCAGCACCCCGTCCTCGAAGGTCGCGTCGATGCCGTCGATGTCCGCGTCGGCCGGCAGCGCGAAGGCGCGCTCGAACTGGCCGAACGTGAAATCGGAGAAGACGTGCCCCTCCTTGCGGCTTTCGCGTTTGTCGCGTTTTTCGCCGCGCACGACAAGGGTATCGCCGCCGACCACCTCGACGTCGACGTCGTCGCGCTTCACGCCGGGCAGTTCGATGTCGATCGTGTAGGCGTCCTGCGCGGTTCCCGCCTGCGAGGCGGGCGCGAACAGGCTGGCGAGCCGATGCCCCGCCTGGCGGATGGGCTGGAGCACATTGCCCAGGATACCGTGGTCATGGTTTTCGCGCGTGGGTAGGGCCATGGCGTCCTCCCTCTGCCGCGTCGCCGGTTCGCCTGCAGCCCCGCGTCGGCACCGCTGCGCCGCGATCACGCCGAGGGCGCGGGCAGCGAGAGCGGGCGGCTGAGCTTGATGATTTCGTTGGCGCCGTCCCGGCGCTCGACTTCAACGGCGTGGAGAGTGTCCTCGCTTTCCTGGACGTAAACGGCCGCGGGGTCACTGATGCGGTGGTCCAGCGTTGGCCCCGCAACGTCGAGCATGCCGGACCTTGGGTCGTAGCTGATGTTGGTCAGCCCGGTCCACTGCGCCTCGATCTGGTCGCCCAGATCCAAAGAAGCGACCTCGATTTCCACTTGCTGCGTGCCCAATGTCCGCGAAACCCGATCGAAGTACGACTCGAGTTCGCCTGTTTCCAGCTTGCGCGTTGCCATTCTGGGGATTCTCCGGTCTCAGATGCGACTTTGCGAAGTCTTCCGCTTAACGCGCAGATAGGTGCGCAGGCGGTCGCGCTTCAAGAGGTCCGCGCGGGAAACCGGAGGGTGCCGTGCGGATCGGATGTTCAATGATTTGAAATGCGATTGGGTGCCCGCGGTGCGGTGTGCGCGGGATGCGCGCTACCCATGACGGAACATTGCCTTTGCGCCGCCGACGTGATTGTCACGTCATTGCCCCATTTGCGCATCACCATCGCCGCGCGGCGAACGAGCGAAGAGGAGGCGAGGACGGGACGCCCATGAGTCTGGGCCTGCAGGACAATCGGCGACGCCGGCGCCACCAGCGCCGGATGGCGCTCATCAAATGGTTGCTCGTTTTGATCTTCCTTGGCGGCGCCGGGGCCTTTGCCTACGCCACGGGCGCCAAGCTCGCGCGCCTGGAGGTCGAGCGGCTGGAAGAGAAGGTGGCCGAACTCAACGACGCCCAGGCGCGCCTGAAGGCGGAGAAGAAGGCGTTACAGCGCAAACTCGCCGCGACCGAGGAAAAGCTGGCCACTTGGCAGCAGCGCTACGAAAAGAACGTGCCGCAGGGCAAGCCGGCGCAGCTCTACGATCTGGTCAAGCGGCGCCTGAGCAACGGCATGGACGCCGAACGCCTGACCTTCGTCATCGAGCAGGCGCGCACCGAGACCACGTGCGAAGGGGGGCCGGTGACCCGGCGGTTCCTGGTGCAGACGCCGCTCTCCGACGGCGCGGCCGATTCGGTTTCCTTCGCCGACAACACCATTACGGTGACGGGCAAGGGCGTCTCCGCCAAGGACGGTCAGGGCCGGCCCGAGGCCTGGTTCGACGCCGACAAGGCCGTGGAGGTCACCATCCGCCGGCCGGGCGGCCAGGCGGAGAGCGTCAAGGGAACGCTGCCGCTGCACCCGGCCGTGGTCGCCCAGGGCGAGGAACACCGCTTTTCCATCGTCCCCGGCGACCAGCGCGGCTTCGTCGAGGTTACCTGGCAGCGCTGTGCCTATCCGTGAGCGGCGTCCCCGCACCCGCGGACGTCGCGCTCAGTCCCTCGAACCGTCCGACATGCGCGCGGCGCCGCGGGCACCCGCGGCGACCTGGGGGAACGGGACCACCACGGGCGAGCGCACCGGCTCGCGCTTCATCGGGTGGTTCAGGGCGTGGATCCGCTTGGCCGCCTCGACCATCACCACGCCGCCGAAGCCGCCCAGGTAGCGCCGGCCCAACCGCTCGATCGCGGGCGCGGAACCCAGGAGCGTGCGCGAGCTGGTGGGCGGCACGTAAACCGCGTGCGTGGTTTGCATGGGCATGAACATCTGGTCGCGCAGCAGCTTGGCGAGCTGGTTCGCGCTGTAGGGATGCCCGTGGCCGAACGGCGTGCGCTCGGAGTGCGCCCACATCCCGCGCCGGTTGGGTGCGAGCACGAGCAGCCGGCCGTCGCCCATGAGCACGCGCCAGGCCTCGCGCAGCAGCTCGCGGAAGGCCTCGGCATTCTCCAGGCAGTGCACCAGCAGCACGCGATCCATGCTGTAGTCGGCGAGCGGCCACGCGGTCTCGTCCACCAGGGCGACACTGTTCGGCCCCTCCTCGGGCCAGCGCAGGACACCCTGCTGGGCGGGCATGAAGGCCAGCACACGCTCCGCCTCGTCGCCGAACTGGCGCAGGAACGGCGTGGCATAGCCCACGCCCAGCACCCGCTGGCCGCGCAGGTCGGGCCAGGTCGCGCGCACCGCCCGGCGGATGAGCTGGCGCGTCACCGCGCCGGTGCGGCCCGCATAGAAATCCCGCAACTCGATGACGTCGTGGAACATGGCCGCAATTTACCACGTGCGTTGGCGGAAACCACCCTTCGGGCTTTAAGCTTTTGCCTGGGCTGGCTAGGCTCATGTGGCGACGAATGCAACCACGGCCACGAGGAGGCTCCATGGCGCAGCTCGAGGTAGAACTCGTCCCCGCGCTCCGCGACAATTACATGTACCTGGCCCACGAGCCGGAAAGCGGCGCCACGGCCGTGGTGGATCCGGCCGACGCGCGTACGGTCCTGGACGCGGCCAAGCGCAAGGGCTGGAGCATCACCCACATCCTGAACACCCATCACCACGGCGATCACACGGCCGGCAACCTGGAGGTCCAGGAGGCGACCGACGCGCCCATCGTGGGGCCGAGCTACGACGCCGGGCGGATCCCCGGGATGCAGGTCGAGTTGATGGAGGGCGACACCTGCAGCGTGGGCAACGCCACGGCGAAGATCTTCCATACGCCCGGACACACCAGCGGCCACATCGCGTACTGGTTCGAGGACGCGAACGTCCTTTTCAGCGGCGACACGCTGTTCGCGCTGGGCTGTGGCCGGCTGTTCGAGGGCACGGCGGCCCAGATGTGGGATTCGCTCCAGAAGCTGCGTGAACTCCCGGATGCCACGCGCATCTATTGCGGCCACGAGTACACCCGCACCAACGCGCGGTGCGCGCTCACGGTCGACCCGAACAACCAGAAGCTCATGGAGTACGCGCGCGTGATCGACGGCCTGCGCGATGCCGAGCAGCCGACGATCCCGGCGCAGATGGGCATGGAGCGCGAGACCAACCCCTTCCTGCGCGCGGACGATCAGGCCCTCGCGCAGGCCATGGGCATGCCGGGTGCCGACCCGGTCGAGGTTTTCGCCGCCGTGCGCGAGAAGCGAAATCAGTTCTGAACGGAACGGATGACGGGCAGACGGTTGTCGGGCAGGTCCGCGGCGCGGACCTGCCCGGTCATCCGGTGGCCGACGAGCCGGATGCGCGCCGGCGGCGGTTTACGAATATTCCGATACCGGGGCGGCGGCCGGTTCGCTTTCCTGCTCCGGCGCGCTGCGCGGGCCGCGCAGGATGAGGGCGGGCAGGACCGAACTCGCCACCACGGCGATCAGGATCATGGCGTACTGGTCGCTGGTCAGGATCCCCGAGCGCAGGCCCGTCTCGGCGGCGACGATGCCGAAGCTCAGGCGATAGTTGAACAGCACCCCGATATAGGGCCCGCTTACATTCAGGAATCGCCGGGCCAGGATCGCGCTGCCGGCGAACTTGAGCAGGGCCGCGAGCGCCAGGAAGCCCGCCGCGAGACCGAGCACCGACGGCGAGAGCACGCTCATGTCGAGCTGCGTGCCCGCCTGGAAGAAGAAGATGGGCGCGAACAGGCCGAACACGAGGCCCTTGAGCTTGCTCTCGA
>CAJXKW010000131.1 GCA_913055855.1 uncultured Limimonas sp.
GCTGTTTGGAATCGTTGTCAGTGCTTATGATTTGTGCGTCGACGTGCAACGAGCCCCAAACCAGCGAGACCAGCGCCGAGCAGGCCGAGAGTGGCCGGTGTCGGTACGGATGTCGCGTTAAAGTCGGCGACGATCGCCATTTCGCTGGTCGTATCCTCCGAATTGGTCCAGAGTCCTGTACTGGAATCGAACGACCCCGGCCCGACCAGACTGAACGCGACGTTCGACACGTCGATGTTAGGAAGCGTGAAATTCAGGCCGTCCAACGGTGTGACGGTCAACCCGGATGTCGTGTCAGCATTCGGGTTGCCGGTATTCGTGATCTCCAGCGTGAAATTCGCGGTATCGCTCTGGTTGTCCGGATCCGTGAACGTGACGCTGAATTCGAAATCCGTCGTGAATTCGTTCGGCGTCGGGTCGGCGGCCGTCGACGCATTGAACCATTCGAGTGTGCCGACCTGAATGCTCGACTGATTCGGGGGAACATTAACACTGAAATTGGTATCAATCGCTGTCAGGGTGCTGACTTCTTCCGGTGTTGGCGGAATCAATGGGGGAAACCCGGAACTACCCGGATCACCCCAGACTACGCGCGTATCAATTCCGTTCGACGCTGTATTGCGGATCTCAGCGAATTCCGGGCCGTCAAAGAAACCCGGATCTTGGACACCTTGCAGATTCGAGAACGACCCTTCGCCCGTTCCCGAGACGAGCGCCGCGTGGGCGCCGGTGCCGAAAGCCAGCCCGATACTCAGGGCGATGACGGACGTGAGACTGCGGTTCATGGCTTTTCCCCATTTCATGGTCCACCCGCCTGCCGTCGCAGACGACCCAACTCAAGCAAGTAATGTGCCATTAAGCGCAAGCCCCTGATCAGCGGATATTTTGATCAGAAGTTCGGGGTGAGGGTGTTAAGGAAACGAAACACTCCGCCAGGGAACCCGCCCCCACCACGCGGATAATTCGGCCTCACCCGCGAGAGGCGCCTCCCGGCCGAACCCGGCCAAAAGCGCCGTTTGCAGCCCCTTGAGAGCGTGCCCCGGTAAGCCCCAGGGCGCCAAGGCGGTGTAAACATAACTGACTCACCCTTGTGGATGAGCCGGCTTTCGGCGGCGCCAGCGAGACGTCCCCCTCACCCACCATCTTCGGCCGGGTTCCGGCCCTGCGCCATGGCGTCCTGGAACGCCAGGAGGTCGCGCCAGGCGAGGCGTTTCTGCGCCGGCTGGCGCAGCAGGTAGGCGGGGTGGAGGGTGACCAGGGCGGGCACCGGCCGCGCCAGGTCGGCGTTCTGGTAGGTGAACCAGCGCCCGCGCAGCTTGAGCACGCCCTCGCGCCGGCCCAGCAGGGTCTGCGCCGCCTGCCCCCCGGCGAACAGGATGTAGTCGGGCTGCTTGAGCGCCAGATGACGCTCCACGAAGGGCAGGCACGCCGCCTTCTCCGCGTTCGACGGCGTGCGGTTGCCGGGCGGGCGCCAGAACAGGACGTTGGTGATGTAGACGCTTTCCGCGCGGGTCAGTCCGATCCACGCCAGCATGCGGTCCAGAAGCTGGCCCGAGCGGCCGACGAAGGGCTTGCCCTGGCGGTCCTCTTCCGCCCCCGGCGCCTCGCCCATGACCACCACACGCGCGTCGGGCGCACCGTCGGCGAAGACCAGGTGCTTGGCCGTGTCCTTCAGGCTGCAACCGTCGAAGCGCGCCAGGGCGCCGCGCAGCTCTGCCAGCGTGGTCGCGCTCTCGGCCAGGTTGCGCGCGCTGCTCTGCGCGGCGTCCGCGGACACCAGCTCGCCACCGCCCTGTGGGCGCCAAAGGGCATCCGTCCGCGCAGCCCCGCCGGACTCGCGCCCGGCCGTCGGGGTGCGCCCCGCACCCTCGGCCGAACGGCGCCCCTGCGCCCCATCCGGCGGCTGCGCCCGCGCCCGCTCGGGTGCGCGCGCCAGGGCGTAGCGGTCCACCGGCACGTCGCCCACGGCCTCGTCCGCGCCGGCCTCCGCCAGCCACGCCAGCACCGCCGCCATGTCGCCCGAATCCCCGGTCATGCCGCATCCGTCCCGTGGCCTGCGCCGCCCGGCCGAACCTAACACATGGACGTGATCGCACCACCGCCCGACCAGCCCTCGCTGCGCGGGCGCGATAGGCCTACACTCCTCTTGTGAAATCCTGGCATCCATGCTGCCTTGCAGGCGCGATGCACGTGGCGCGCGGCTTCTGCCTGCGCGCCACGGGCGACAAGGAGATCGTCTGGCGTGATCTTGCGCTTTTCCCTGCCCCGGCACGCGGCCAGTGCGCTCGCGACCGTGCTGCTTTGCGGCTGTGCCGCCGCCGGCACCGGCAACGGCGAGAACCCCGTCCGGCACGCGGCCGCCGGCGCCACCACGGTCGCCGACGGGACCGGAACCCAAACGGCGTCGGTCTACGGCAACTACCTCGCCGGGCACTTCGCCAACCGGCAGCAGGACCTCGAAGCCGCCGCCCGCTACATGAGCGAGGCCCTGACGCGTCGGCCCGAAAGCCCGGAGCTGCTGCGCCGCACCTTCCTGTTGCGCGCCAGCATCGGCGACATGGATCGCGCCCTCAGCCTGGCCCGGCGCATGCCGGGCAGCACGGCCGAGCACGGCGCGGCCACGGTGCTGCGCACGCTCGCCGCCGTGCGGGCCGGCGAACTCGACCAGGCGCGCCGGGTCCTGGGCGAGCTGCCCGGCCGCGGCCTGGGCGAACTCGTGGCGCCGCTGCTGGGGAGCTGGATCGCCCTCGCGGAGGGCAACAGCCCGGACAACGTCGCGGATCTGAGCGGTCTCGACGGCATCCAGGGCATCGACCTGCTCCAGCAGGTCCACGCCGCGCTGATCCACGACCTCTCCGGTCGGCGGGAGGCGGCGCGCAAGGCCTTCGACGCGGCCACGGCGGACACCGACGTGCTCTCGCTGCGCCTGGTCTGGCTCGCGGCGAACTTCTACGCCCGCATCGGCGAGCCCGAGCGCGCCCTCGGCCTCATGGATACCTACCTCAAGCGCAACCCCGGCAGCACCACCGCCAAGCTCATCCGCAGGCGGCTGGACGCCGCCGAATCGCCCGGCCGGCTGGTGGACAACGCAGAACAGGGGCTTGCGGAAGCGTTGTTCAACATCGCCGGGCTGCTGAACCAGCAGGGCGCGACCGATCTGGGTCTGCTCTACGCCCGCCTGTCCCTGTACATGCATCCGGACTTCGATTTCGGGCAGATGCTGCTGGGCGAGGTGCTCCAGAACCAGGACCGCAGCGCCGCGGCCATAACCGCCTATCGCGGTGTGTCCGAGGAATCACCGTTCCGTTACGTGGCCAGGCTGCGCATGGCCTCGGCGCTACAGCGCCTGAACCGGCCCGGGGAGGCGATCGCCGCCCTGACGGCGATCGCCGACGCGCAGCCCGCGCGCCACGAGCCGTATTACCGGATGGGCAACGTCCATCGCAGCGAGGAAAACTTCGCGGCGGCCGCGACGGCCTACCGCAAGGCGCTCGACCGCCTGGGCGAGACCGAGGCGCGCCACTGGCGCCTGCACTATTTCCTGGGCATCGCGCTGGAGCGTACCGACCGCTGGGACGCCGCGGAGGCGCAGTTCAAGCGCGCCCTCGCGCTCAAGCCGGAACAGCCGTACGTGATGAACTACCTCGCCTATTCCTGGGTCGAGCAGGAGAAGAATCTGGATCAGGCCCAGAAGATGCTTCAGCAGGCGGTGGACCAGCGTCCCGAGGACGGCTTCATCGTCGACAGCATGGGCTGGGTGTATTACCGCCTGGGTCACTACGAAAAGGCGGTGCGTTACCTGGAGCGGGCGGTGGAGCTTCGCCCCAACGACGCCGTCATCAACGACCATCTCGGCGACGCCTACTGGAAGGTGGGCCGCCGTCGCGAGGCACGCTTCCAGTGGCACCGCGCGCTGAGCCTGGACCCGGACGCCGAGGTCCAGGCGCGCATCGAGCGCAAACTCGATACCGGCCTGAACGCCGTGGACCGGCCCGATGGCTGAGGCCGCAGTGGTGCGCGACGCGCCGGCCAAGGTGAACCTCAACCTGCACATCACCGGCCGGCGCGCGGACGGGTATCACACCCTGTCCAGCCTGATCGCCTTCGCCGACGTGGCCGATACGATCGCGGCGGAGCCGGCGGACGCGCTGTCGCTGAGCGTGGACGGGTCGTTCGCCGCCGACCTTGAGGGCCAGGCGGACAACATCGTCCTGCGCGCCGCGCGCGCGCTCGCCGATGCGTGTGGTGTTGAGGGCGGCGCCGCGCTGACGCTGACCAAGCGGTTGCCCGTGGCGGCGGGGCTGGGCGGTGGTTCGGCCGACGCCGCAGCGGCGCTATCGGCCCTGTGCAGCCTCTGGCAGGTGGATCCGGGACCGGACGCGCTCGACGCGATCGCCCTGGAACTCGGTGCGGATGTGCCGGTATGTCGGTATGGCCGGCCGGCACGGGTGAGCGGTATCGGCGAGGTCATCGAGCCGGTCCACGCCCTGCCCGGCGCCTGGCTGGTGCTGGTGAACCCGCGCGTGGCCGTGCCCACGGGGGTGATTTTCCGTCACCGCACCGGGCCGTACAGCGAGCCCGCGGCGGCGCCCGGGACAGCGCTCGCCGATGCTGCCGGCCTCGCGGCCTGGCTGGCGGACAGCCACAACGACCTGGAGGCGCCGGCCTGTCAGGTGGTGCCCCTCATCGGCGACAGCCTGGCGGCCCTGGCGGCGACGCCGGGCTGTCACCTGGCGCGCATGTCGGGCAGCGGGGCGACCTGCTTTGGGATCTACGCCGACGGCGCGCGCGCCCGCACGGCCGCCGAGCAGATCCGGGTGGCGCAGCCGGACTGGTGGGTCTGCGCCGCGCCGCTACGGCGCTGAGGCCTCTCCCGCGCCGTCGGCGAGCGCGGCGACGGCGCGCAGGTCGGCGAGAAGCGCCGGTGTGACCCGGCCGTGCGGCGCGACCATCCCCTGGTAACGCCGGTAGCGCCGCAGGGCCGCGCGCGTTCGCGCGTCGATCCGCCCGTCCACCGCGCCCACCCGAAAATCCAGGCGCTTCAGCAGCCGCTCGACGCGGCGCCGTTCGGCCCGCGTCAGGGCATCCGGGGCGGCCGTCGCGAGCGGTTCGGACGCCTGGGGCGGACCCAGGGCAAGACGCGGTACCGTCCAATACACCCCCGCACCCGCGACGGCGGCCAGCAGCAGCACGCCCGCAAGCGCAGCGGCGTGGCGCCACCTGGTGGTGTACCGCCCGGCACGGCCCTGCCCGGATGTGTCCGGCCGGTCGGGCGCGTGCGCCGGTGTCTGCGTTCCGGCGGCGGCCTCCAGGGCCTCGCAGCGGGCGCCGATCGCGATGCGCAGCGCCTCCGGGTCGGCCGAGGGACGCCGGCGCGCGGCGACGTCGGGCAGCGCCGCCCCGCCGGACTGCGTCACCGACGGCCCTTCCCCAGGCGTACCGCGCCAATCCGACATCCCCCCTCCCGCGATGCGCGATCCGGTCCGGGGAAGCGCTAGCGCATATGGCGATATGCCGCAACCGGACGGCGAAACCCGCGCAGCGACACGCGGCGGGACAACCTCTTGCAAAGCCGGACGCAGCTCGCTAGGTTCCGCCCCGCCAAGCCGGATGGGGCGTAGCCAAGCGGTAAGGCAACGGTTTTTGGTACCGTGACTCGCAGGTTCGAATCCTGCCGCCCCAGCCACGCGGTCCCGAGTTCCGGATAACTCCCTGACAAATAAAGATTTTTCGCCTCTCTGCCGACGCGCGACGGATGCGCTACAGAACCGGGCGCACGTGCGCACCGGGACCGGGGTGGCACGCGCCGTGCCCGGCAGCATCAATCAGGCGCCGCGCGGCTGGGCGAGACCGGGTCCAGGTCTTCCTGCTCGAGCACGTGCGCCCGCGCGCTCGCCAGGAACGCCGCCAGCGCACGAAAGTCGTCCCGGTCCACGTCGGGCAGGTACGTCGCCCCGACCGGCGAGGCGGGCTGTCCGTGTGCCAAAGCGGTCGCCGCCTCCATGCACCAGAGCTGCGGCCAGAACCCGAGATGGCGCCCCACGTCGGCGGCGATGCGCAGGCCCGTCGCATCGATGTCCCCCCAGTGATGGCAGCGCGCGGTCTGCCGCCCCAGCGCGCCGAGCAGCGCCGCAACCCCGCGCGACGGGAACCCGCCCGTGTAGACCACGATCTCCGCACCGGCGCGCGCCTCCCGGACGTAGCGGTTGAACGATGCCAGGTTCTCCACGGTGACCAGGGGCGCGCCGGGCGTCACCACGACACCGGTCGCGTGCTCGGGCGGCAGCGCGGCAAAGGTCAGCGTCCTCAGGTCCGCCCCGGCCACCGTCGCCGGCCCGGCCAGGCGCACCTCGGGCGGAAACTTCTCCAACCCCAGCGCCGCCAGGGCCTCGGTATCGTCTGCTGCCGCGTCGGCCTCGCCGCGCGCCCGGAGCACGCGCGCAATGCGCGCGGTATGGCGCTCGACCGCCTTGCTGTCGCCCAGCCGGCGCGCGGACACGGTGCGCATGTCGCGCCCGGCAAACCCGCCCTGGCGCACAGCATCCAGGGCGCGCAGAAATGCCTCGGCCTCGCCCGAGTCGTCGCGCCCCAGACCGAGGTGCCGCCGCCCGGCGCGCCAGGCCGCGGCGAGCTCGCGCGCCGTGGGCGCTGCCGCAGTAAGCTCCCGGGCGAGCCCGTCCATTTGCCGGGCGGCCGCGTCGGCTTTCTCGGCCGCCGGCGTGCGGCCCAGGTACCGGTACAGCGCGTCCAGGTCCGCCAGGTCGACGCGAGCGTAGAGATGCGCCGCCTCGCCGCGGCGCCGGGTCAGGCTCACCGCGCCCCATTGCTGGGCGCCTTCGAGCAGGGTCTCGAACGCCTCGCGCGCCTCGACGCTGTCGAAGCGTTCGGGCAGCCGGCGCTGAATCGGCCGGCTGCGCGCGGCAGGCGGTTGCCGCTCGGCCAGATCGGCCAGCTTGTGTAGCGTCGACCGGGCCACGTCCGCAGACATGGCTCACTCCGCCGCCCGATTGCGCGGACTCCCGGCGCCGGGCTGCTCGGCCGCCATCCGCTCGCGGAAACCCTCGACGCCCAGATGCTGCGGGTTCGCCCCCGCGATGCGCGCGTGCGTGTGCGCCTGGACCCCCTTCGCCTGGATGCGCAGGTCGGCCGTGCGCGCGCGCTTGTTCACCGAGACCAGGGTGTCGGCGACCTCCAGGAAGGTCGGCCGCTGGGCCTCCGGCGCCGCCGCGAGCACCTGCAGGCTGAGGCTTTTGAAGAACGCCATGAGCTTCTGCGTCGTGGGCACGTCCAGGCGGTTGAACGCCTCGTCGAAGAGCACGAGCCCCATGCCATCGGGCCGGTCGTGGCGGCTGTGCGGGTAGTACGCCGCCGCCATCGACGCCGCGATGGCGACGTAGAACGGCGCCTGGCGCTGGCCGCCCGAGGCGGTCTTGCTGCGCCGGCTCCAGGGCACGGCTTCGCCGCCGTGCTCGGGCTGCATCCACAGCTCGAAGGTGAAGTAGTTGCGGTAGTCCTCCAGATAAGCGGTGTCCCTGTCGCTGCTCAGGATCGCCTCGACCTGCTCCATCGCCGCCGCGATCTCGGGGTCCTGCTCGGCGTTGTCGACGATGCTCGCGCCGCGGTCCGGCTGCTCGGCGATGCGCCGGGCGATGTTGTAGAGTTTGGACAGGTTCGGGTCGGTGGCGTAGGTGAAGGCGTAGGTCATTCCGTTGAACGCCCGGTTGCGCAGGCGCCGGTTCAGCACGTTCTTCTGACTGTCCACCTTGTGGAACTTGTCGGCGAGCTTGGCCAGCAGATCCTCGCGCAGCGCCCGCTCGATCTCCCGGCGCGCGTCGCGAACGCGTTCCCGGTAGGGATTCAGCTCGTCCTGTTCCAGCCGCTTTGCCCGCGCGAGCGCATAGGAAAGGCGCTGGACCGGGCCGTCGCGGTCGGCCTCGATCGGGTTGCTGCCGTGGCGCGTTTCGTAATACTTGCGAAAATCGCGATCGGCCCGGTCCTTGCGCTCTTTGACCCGGCTTTTCAGCTCGTCCAGGTGCGTCTCGGCCTCGGCGCGCTGCCGGGCGAGCGTCGCCCGCTCATCGCCGGGCTTGTGGAACAGCCGCGTCGCCAGGAGCTGGCGCGCGCGGGCGATGGTGTAGGGGCTTTCCAGCAGCTCGATGAGACCGTCGAGTTCCGGCATTTGTTCCGCCCGTTCCGCCTGGCTCTCCCGATCGAGGCGGCTCTCGCGCTGCTCCTGGAGCCGGCCGTATTCGCCCGAGAGGGTGTTCAGCCGCTGGGTGTAGGCGGTGATGTTGGGCTCCACCGTCTCCGCGAGCTCGGCCTGATAGCGCCCGATCTCGTTGCGCAGCCGCTCGATTTCCGATGCGATCCGCCGCAGCTCGGGATCGTCGATATTCCGGTAGGCCGTCTCCGCCGAGGCCAGCTCGCCCTCGGCGCTGACCAGCTCGCGCAGCAGCCCGGGCAGTTGCGGCGCCGCGTCGGCTGTGCCGTCGGGCGTGTCAGCCGTCTCGTCCATCGCGCCCGTTTCCGCCGTATCGTCCGAAAGGCGTGCGAGGATCTTCAGCCCGTCATCGAGCAGCCGCTTGGTGCGCCGGAGCCGGTCCAGCTCCGCGTCCAGCTCCGCCAGCCGTGTCTGCGCCGCCTGGCGGGCATTCTCCTGGGCCGTCTTGCCCAGGATGGGCTGCAGGTCGCGGTGCACCTGCAGCGCCGCCCCGCCCTGCATCTTGCCGTTGGGCATCACCGCCCGGTCGTGCTCCGCCAGGTCGGCCTCGTTGTGCACCCGGATAACGTTACCCAGGTGCCGGTCGATGAAGGCGCGCGCCACACGGTGCGTGGTTTCCACGACCTCGGCGAGCGCCCCCGCCTTCACCCGGGGCGGATCGCGGCGCAGGCGTTCGGCGGCGACGATCCGGCAGGTATGGAAATCCTTCCGGTTGCGGAACAGCAGGTCGAAGGCCTCGCGCGTGCGTCCGTCCTCGACGATCAACGCCTCGCGCATGGGCCCCAGGATCTGCTCCGCGGCGTGCGCCCAGGTTTCGTCGGTGACCTCGCAGACCTCGGGCAGCGGTGTGCAGGGGATGCCGTGCTCGCCCAGGAGGGCGCGAAAGCGGGTGACCGCCGGGCTCAACACCGCCTGGTCGCCGGCACTCCCCACCTGCTTTTCCAGCTCCGCCTTTTCGCGTGCGATATCATCGATCTGCCGCTCGTGATCACGGCGCTGACGCGCCAGCGGATCACGGGCGTCGAGCACGTCCAGCGCCTGGCGCTCGAGGCGGTCGACCTCGCCGATGTCCGGGCGCGCCTCCCCCGTCGCAGCATCGGCCACCGCCTTCGCCGCCGCGACGGCCGCGCGGTGGCGCTGGGCGAGATGGTCCCAGAGCTCGTCGAGGCGTACGATCCGGCCCAGTTCCCGGGCCCGGCGGGCGATGCGCCCGTTCACCGCCGCGATGTCCTTGCGCGCGCGCTCGATGCGGTCCTGTGCGTGCTGCTGCTTGGCAGCTTCGGGGCTGTTCGACTGATAGGCGTACTGGGCGCGCAGCTGCTCGTTCAGGTCCTGAACGGCCTGGTTGTGGTTCGCCCGCGTGCTCTGCTCGGCCTTGAGCGCCGCCTCGGTGCGGGCGTACTCGGCCTCCTTCGCCGCCAGGTCCTCGTCGATGCGCCGCCGCTCGGCGTGGGCGGCGAGGAAGGTATAGGTGTTCAGGGCGAGCCGGGCCTCGCCCCAGGCGGTGTAGCGCTGCTTCAGCGCGCCAAGCTCGGCGATCTCGGCCTCGATCTGATCGACGATCGCCTGCAGCTCGCGCCAGTGCTGGATGGTCCCGCGGATGTGCTCGACGTTGAGCGGCTCGGCCGGGAGGACGTAGGTGCGCACGAAGTGCGTGGCGTCCTGCACCGGCTCGAAGGCGACCATGTTGCGAAATGCGGTGAGGAACTGATCCGGGTCGGGCTGCGCGCCGCGCCGGCGCATGGTGCGCAGGTACTCCTCGACGAAGCGCCGCGCCGAGGTGTTGTGCTGCGTCAGGCGCACGTTGCGCAGCCGCCCCATGTGGTCGAGCATCTGGGCGTGCGGCAGCACGTAGCGCTGACCGTCCGTCCCGGTTTCCATGTGATCGCCG
>CAJXKW010000132.1 GCA_913055855.1 uncultured Limimonas sp.
CGGACCTGCGCCCGGTGGAGCAGGACCGCGGGCGCGCCATGGTCGCCGCGGGCTGGTACTACTACGGCGACGACGCCGAGGCTGCCGAACTCGCCGACGCAGCGGCCGCGCGCTCGGGCGCGCAGGTTCCCATGGCCCACTGGATCGCCGGACTCGCCGCCTGGCGCCGGGGCGAGATTGCCGAGGCGGTGCCGCATTTCACCGCGCTGGCGCGGCACGATGGCGTGGCGCGCGGTGCGGCGGCGGCCGGCGCGTACTGGACGGCGCGGGCGAAACTGCGCCTGCACGAACCGGCCGCGATGAGCCGCTGGCTGCGCACGGCCGCCGAGCACCCGCGCACGTTCTACGGCATGCTCGCCGCGGAAGCGTTGGGCGTTCGCTGGCCGCTGGGCTTCGACGCCGCCGAGCCCGACGCGGCGGACGCCGAGAGCCTGCGCCATCTGGCCGGGATTCCCGCGGGCCGGCGCGCACTCGCGTTGCTCCAGGTGGGCGAGCGTGCGCGCGCCCGGCGCGAGCTGCTGGGCATCGACGGCTGGGACGATCCCGAGCGCGTGGGCACGCTGCTCATGGCCGCCGAACGCGGCGGCATGGCGGCGCTCGCCTACCGGCTGGGCAGCCGGCTGGCCGGCGCGGCGGACGCCCGGCTCGCGCCGGCCGAGGTGAACGCGGCGCTGTATCCGCTTCCGCCGTGGCGCCCGGCGACCGGTTTCCGCATGGACCGCGCGCTGCTTTATGCGCTTATGCGCCGGGAATCGCGGTTCCGGCCGGAGGCGCAGTCGGGCGCCGGCGCGCGCGGGCTGATGCAGCTCATGCCCGCGACGGCGAGTTACATGGCGCGCCGGGAGAATTTCAAGTACAGCCGGCGCGCGCTGTTCCGGCCCGAGCTGAATCTCGATCTGGCGCAACGCTACCTGCGTTACCTGCTGCAGACGAAGCAGGTCCAGGGCGACCTCGTGCGCCTCGTCGCCGCCTACAACGCGGGGCCGGGCAACCTCGCGCACTGGCTCGCGGATACGGCGCACCACGGGGATCCGCTGCTGTTCATCGAGAGCATGCCCTCGCGCGAGACCCGGCTGTTCGTCGAGCGCATCCTGACCAATCTCTGGGTCTACCGCGAACGGCTGGGCCAGGACGCGCCGTCGCGCGCCGCGCTGGCCTCGGGAAGCTGGCCGGACTACGCTGGCCTGGACGCCGGACCACAGGAGGTCGCACGCAAATGAGCGGGATCGACACCTCGCTGCCGTTTCTGCCCGTCAACATCGCCGTGGTGACCGTCTCGGACAGCCGCACGCGCGAGAACGACCGCTCGGGCGACACGCTGGAGCGCCTGATCACGGAGGACGGGCACCGGATCGCCGAGCGCGCGATCCTGCGCGACGACCTCGCCGCGATCGGCAGCGCGCTGGAGCGTTACATCGCGGATCCGGACCTGGACTGCGTCATCGCCACCGGCGGGACGGGCGTGACCGGCCGGGACGTGACGCCGGAGGCGTTCCGAAGCATGCTGGACAAGGAGATGGACGGCTTCGGCGAACTCTTCCGCTGGCTGTCCTATCAGAAGGTCGGGACCTCGACGATGCAGTCGCGCGCGCTGGGCGGCGTGGCCAACGGCACGTATCTCTTCGCCATTCCCGGCTCCACCGGCGCGTGCCGGGACGCCTGGGAGGGCATCCTGCGCTATCAGCTCGATTCGCGGCACCGGCCGTGCAACCTAGTGGAGCTGATGCCGCGCCTGCGCGAACACGTCGTCGCCGGCTAAACGCCCCGCGGGGGCTCAGCGACCGCCGTCGCCCAGGCGCGCGTGCGCCGCGTCGCCGTGCTGCACCTCGACCCCCTCCTCGTCGTGCTCCGGGACGGTGATGGGCACGCCGGGCTCGCGCTTGCCCGTGCGGATGACCTGGATGGTCTGCACGGTGGCGACGTGCGCCGCGGCCGTCAGCTCGGTGGTGAGCTGGTCCTCGTGCTTGGTGTTGCGCGCCACGATCTTGAGCAGGAAGTCGTGCGGCCCGCGGCACATGTGGCACTCGCGCACCTCCGGCCAGGCGCGCATGCGTTCCTCGAAGTCGCGCAGCACCGATTCGCTCTGGCTGTCCAGGCCCACGAGAGCGAAGAACATCACCTCGTAGCCCAGGCCCTGCGCGGCCACGTCGGCGTGAAAGCCCGAGATGAAGCCCGCTTCCTCGAGCGCGCGCATGCGGCGCAGGCAGGGTGGGGCCGAGATGCCCACGCGACGGGCCAGCTCCACGTTGGTGATCCGGCCGTTGCGCTGCAGTTCCTGCAGGATTTGCAGGTCGATTCGATCCAGCTTGACGCGGCGCATCCCGGAATCCTTTGTCCAAGCGGGCATCGTTTGCGCAACGATATTACGCGCGACATAACCCGCCAGCCGCGCGCGTGCAACGGCTGACCGCCATTTAGAATGCTTCGCAAAGACTTGCGGCGGCGCGGCCGGCGCGGCAAGCTCACGGCCATGACGCCCACGAGCTCCGTATCCCCTTCGCCGACCTGCTGGGTCGTCACCGATGGCGCCGCGGGCGCCGAGAACCAATGTCTGGGCCTCGCGGAGGCGCTGGCAACCACGCCCACGGTCAAGCGCATCCAGGTGCGCGCGCCCTGGCGCTGGCTGCCCCCGGAACTCTGGCCCAATCCGCTGGCGGCGCTGTCGGGCGAGGGCGACACCCTGCGCCCGCCATGGCCGCAGCTCGTCATCGGCAGCGGGCGCAAGGCCGCCGCGCCCGTGGCCGCGGTCAAGCGCGCCGCGCCCGAAAGCTTCGCCGTCCAGGTGCAGGACCCGCGCATGCCGCCGGAGATGTTCGATGCCATCGTGGCTCCCAACCACGACGAGATGGCCGGGCCGAACGTGATCTGCACCACCGGCGCGCTCAACCGCGTGACGTCGCAGCGGCTCGCCGCCGCACGCGAGGCCTTCGCCGAAACCGTGCGCGATCTGCCGGCGCCGCGCATCGCGGTCCTGGTGGGCGGGCGCAGCCGTGGCTTCGACCTCGCCGTCGCGCGCGCCCGGCGCCTGGGCCGCGACATCGCGGCACTGTGTGCGCGCACGGGCGGCGGCGCGATGGTCACCACCTCGCGGCGAACCCCCGACAACGCGGCGGCGGCGCTGCGCCGGTCCCTGAGCGGCCAGCCGGCGCTGGTCTGGCAGCCGGGCCGGGATCCGGAGCCCAACCCCTACATGGGCTTCCTCGCCTGGGCCGATCACGTGATGGTCACCGAGGACTCCATCACCATGCTCAGCGAGGCCGCGGGAACGGGCCGTCCGGTCCACGTCCTGCCCATGGACGGCGGCCGGGCGAAGTTCGCCCGGTTCCAGCGCGAACTCACGGATCTGGGGATCGCGCGCAGCTTCGACGGCAGCTTGCCCACATGGTCCTACACCTCGCTGAACGAGGCGCAGCGCGTGGCGCGGATCCTGCGCGGGTGGATGGACGGCGGCGGGACGCGCACGCCGCGGCGGGCCGCAGCGGCGTCGGGGTGAGGTCAAGCGCGATCCGCGCCGACAAGCACGGCCGGTTGTCCGCGCCGACGGTCGATCTAATTCCCTCCGCGGGCATTCAGCCCTGCGACGAAGTGTCCGAGGGGAGGTCGACGATGAACCGTCTGATGTTGTTGCGCGTTGTCCTTGGCGTGTGGGTCGCGTGGCATCTGCTCTTCGGGATCCTGTCCACCTTTGCGCCCGAGGCCGGCGCCAACGCCGTCGGCTGGAGTGCGGCCGGCGGCTGGGATGCCGATCTGATCACCATGAGCACGCAGTACGGCATGGTCATGGTGCTGCTTGCCGGGATGTACTTCATCATGGCGCTGGAGCCGTTGCGCTATCTCGGGCTGATCTGGATCGCCGTGGGCGAGCAGGCGCTGGGCATTGCCTACGCCACCTACATTTTCGCCACGTACGGCCAGATCACGCCAGCGCAGATGGCGCTTCAGACGGCCATCAACATCGTGGTGATCCTGATCTTCATCGCCCTGTGGTCGGGTCTGCGCAACCGCGGCACGCCCGCCATGGCGTGACGTGAATCGCGGGAGCCGGGCGTTGAAAGGCCCTCATGCCGAGCGTATCCCGGCATGAGGGCCTTTGCGTTGCTCGTTGCGTCAGTGGGCGCGCTTACGAGCCGACCACGATCCGCCGCGCGGGAATGCCCAGCGCGCGCAGATCGCGGTACACGGCCGCTTCCAACGTTTCCCCGCCGCACACGAAATACCGGCAATCCGCGCGGCCCTGGACGGGGAGCGTCGCGTCCAGCAGGTCCCGCGTGATCCGGCCCGTCCGGCCGCGCCACGCCGCGTCGGGCGCGCGCACGACGTAGTGGATGGTCAGGTTGAGTTCGCCCGCGAGCGCGTCCAGCTCGGCGCGCTCGGCGATTTCGGCGGGCGAGGCGCTGGCGTAGATCAGGGTGATCGGCCGGTTGTCGCCCTCCGCGCGGAAGGTGCGCAGGTGGCCCAGCACGGGGCCAATCCCCACGCCGCCGGCGATGTAAACCGTGGGCACCTCCGCCTCGTCGGGAACGAAATGGCCGTGCGGGCCGTCGAGGTAGGCGGGCGTGCCCGGGCGACAGCGCCCGATGGCCTTGGTGAAGTCGCCCTTTTCGCGGATGGTGAAGCCGATCGTGGGCGCGTCCTCGGGCGCGGTGGCGATCGAGAACGGGTGATCGTCCGCGCCGAAGGGCCCGCCGCCCAGCTTGAGCCAGACGAACTGTCCGGGACGAAAGGTGAGGGCGCTGTGCGTTCCGCGCCCGGCGCGCGGACGCAGGCGCAGCTCCCAGGTGTCCGCGCCCACCTTGTCCACGGTCTCCACCACATAGGGCGCGCGCCACTGCCGCCACGGTCGCACCACGTGGACCCCGATCAGGCTGGCGGCGGCGGCCACCAGCAGCACGCCCCAGAACGCGGCCACCGCCGGATGCGCGCTGTAGCCGCTGGCGGTGAACGCGTGCAGCGCGATCAGCCCGGCCAGCATCAGCGCGCCCACGGCGTGAAGGCGGCGCCACGTCTCGTAGCGCACCGGGAGCGTGTCGCGGTCGAGGGCGGTGATCACCATCGCCGCGAGCAGGATGTACGCGCCCATCCCCGTGACCAGGGACAACAGGCCCACGGGTAGCGTGGGGTCCGCGCCGGCGAACCAGGGCCCGCCGCTGTCCGGATCGGTGTAGAGAAAGGGATGCAGGGCCGTTGCGGGCAGGATGGCGTAGGCCAACCAGCGGTGCAGACGCAGCGTCCAATCGACGCCGAGGCGCCCGGTAATGCGTTCGTACCGGCCGGACAGGGCGAACGCGAGGAGCAGCGCGGCGAAGGCGGCGATGCCCAGGCCCGAGGCGGCGTCGTCCCACCACGAGCGCGGCGCCAGGGGATACGCAAGCGCCGAAAGGGCCAACGGCGCCGCGGCGAGCGCCAGAAAGGCGAGCGCGAGCATCGCGGGCCGGAGCCCGTGCTGCGCCGCCCAGGGCCTCCGGCGTGTCCGGGGGCGGCCCGCCGCGTCCGCGGCGGTGCGTAGGGACTCCGGGCTGTCCGGTGTGGGATCCGTCATCCGTCTCGCCCCGCGCGGCTCAGCCGGTTAGGGCGCGCCCCACCAGGGCGAGCAGGCACACCGCCAGGGCGCCCGCGATGAGCTTGCCCAGGTGGCGGTCGAGCCAGGGCGTGTCGGCCTGACGGCTGTCGTCGTGCTCGTCCGTCTCGCTGCCCATGGGTGACGCTCCGGGCCGTGATCCGGGTCGTCGAGGTGCGACCCGATGTCCCGGATATGGCGGTCTCAGCGCTGACGGAAAGGGATGGGTGCTATCGCGCATCGGGACGGGGCGCCGCGGCGTGCCGCGGGACGCGCCGGACAGCCCGTGACCGCGCTGGGTTTCTTCGCCGTAGCGCGCGGGCTTTGCGTGGTCCTCAGCCCCTGTCGCCGCAGGCCTCCGCGCGGTGTTCGCGCAGATGGGCGAGCGTGGCGTCGAGGGTCGCCGTCAGCATGTCGACCCAGGCCGGGGTGAGTTCGCCCGCCTGCGCCGCCGATTCGGCCTCGGCGCAGCACGCCCCGAGGCGCCGTGCGCCGTAGTTGAGCGCCACCCCCTTGAGCGTGTGCAGCGCGGCCTTGGTCGCGTCCGCCGGCAGGGTGTGCAGCTCGGCCATGCGCGTGCGCTCGTCGGAGAGCGTATCCAGCAGCGCGTCCAGAAGCTCACCGTATTTCGCCGCGCCGATGGTTGCCTTCAGCCCATCGCCGCGTTCGGTGTCGTACAGCGGCACATCGGCGAAGGCGCCATCTTGGCCATGTTCGGGTGCACCGCCGCCGGACGACTGCGCCGATGGGACCACGGCGGCGAGCGTCCGCCCGAGTTCGGCCCAGTCGATGGGCTTGGTCAGAAACGCCGATAAACCGGCGTCATTGGCGCGTTCCCGGTTCTGCCCGACCACGTCGGCGGTGAGCGCCACGACGGGAAGGTTCGGATCCTGTGCCGCCCCGGCCCGGATCCGCCGCGTCGACGTGAGGCCGTCCACCCTGGGCATGTGCATATCGAAAATGGCGACGTCGAAGTGCTGCGCCTGCGCGGCCGCGATCGCCGACGCCCCGTCGGCGACGACCTGCACCGAATGCCCCTCGCGTTCCAGCATGGTCCGCAACAAAAGCGCGTTCACCGCGTTGTCTTCGGCAACCAGGATGGCCATCGGCCGGCCGTGGGTCAGGTCGGCTTCGGGCGTGGGGACCTCCTGGGCCTGGGCTGGCGCGGTCGCGGGCAAGGGCAGGTCGAGCGTGAAACGGCTTCCCGCGCCCGGCGTGCTGTCGAGGGCGAGGCGCCCGCCCATGCCTTCGACGAGCCGCTTGCAGATCGTCAGCCCCAGGCCGGTGCCGCCGTAGTTGCGCGTGGTCGCGGTTTCCGCCTGCTCAAAGGGCTCGAAGATGCGCGCCTGCCGTCCCGGATCGATGCCCGGGCCGGTGTCCGAGACCGTCAGGGTGATGCCCTCGTCCGGCCCGTCGCCGTTCACCTCGATCCGGACTTCGCCTTCGCGGGTGAACTTGACCGCGTTGCCCACGAGGTTCGTCAGGATCTGGCGCACGCGCACCGCGTCGCCCCGGACGGTGCTGGGGCAGTCTGGCGCCATCGCGACAGTCAGGTCGACGCCGTTGTTGTTCGCCGTGGGCCGGAACAGCCCGGCCACGCCGCGGATGACGTCGACGAGATCGAACGGGGCGGATTCGAACGTCATCCGACCGGCCTCGATCTTGGACAGATCGAGCGTGTCGTTGAGCAAATCGAGCAGCGCCCGGGCCGAGCTGCGCGCGTGCGCCAGATAGGCCTGCTGTTCGGGGTCGAGGCCCGAGGAGTCGAGCAGGTCGAGCATGCCCAGCAGTCCGGTGAACGGCGTGCGCAGGTCGTGCGAGAGCGTTGCCAGGAACTGCGACTTCGCCGCATTGGCCGATTCCGCCTCGGCGCGCGCGGCGTCCGCGGCTTCCCGCGCGCTCGACGCGGCGGCGAAGGCGCGCCCGCGGCTGAGTTCGTTGCTGATCCACTGGGCGAACAGCCGGACCAGCTCGTCATCCCCGTCGGTGAACGGGCGATGGGGCTGCCAGTCGGCATAGTTCAGCGTGCCGAAACGTTCCCCGTCGACCCACAACGGAATGCCCAGGTACGCCTCCAGCCCGAAGTTGGCGTAGCACGGGTGCGTGGCGATGGCGCTTTCGGCGACGTGGTGGAAGCCGGTGACGTCGTCGGCGTGGAGGGTGTGGACGCAATACGTTCCGCTGAGGGCGAAGCTGTCGCCGGGTGCCACGGCGCCGTCGGGCGCTTGGGCGTAGAGCACGGTGTAGGTGTCGCCCGCGATGGCGCTGACGATGCCCAGCGGCATGTCGAAGAAAGCCGCGCCCAGCTCCAGGATCGCCTGAATCTTTTGCGCGTTGCTGCGTGTCTGGTCCGCGGAAATGGCGTAGAGGCGCTGGAGCACGTCCTGCGTGCGCCGCTGTTCGGTGACGTCGCGCACGATGCCCAGATAGCCCAGCACCTCCCCGGCCGCGTCGCGAATCACCGAGCCCGTGGTCTCGCCCGGGAAGGTCTCGCCCGACTTCCGTCGGTATTCAATGTCATGCACGCCCGTGGTCTTCGGACCCAGGGGATTGAAACGCTTGCGCCCCTGTGCCTCGTAATCCGCCGGATCGGCGTAGAGCATGCGGGTGTGGTGGCCGCGCATCTCCGCGGTCGAATAGCCGAAGATCCGCTCCGCCGCCGGGTTGGCGGCGACGATACGGCGCTCCGGATCGGCAAGCACGACCGCGTCGGGCATGCCCTCGAACAGCGCCGCAAACGACGGCGTCGCCAGGCCCAGGGCATCCAGGGGATAGGCGGAATGTGAACCGGTTTGGGCCACGTCGATACCCGTCGGGCGGTGATTTTTGCGCGCGGGCTGCAACCGTACCCATCGGTTGGGCGACGATTTCGCCGTGCCAACCTAATTGTTTGCGCGGCTCGGGCAATGCCTTGTCCCGGTGCGGATACGCCGGGCGCGGTTCGCGGTCGTGCGCGCGGCGCCGTCGCGTTGCAGGGCCGCATCGCCGCGCTTATGTCTGCACCACGAATGACCACGGCAGCCGAAGGGGGTTTGCGCCCATGGCGGAAGAGCGCCACACCAACGTCCTGATCGTCGGATCGGGGCCGGCCGGCTACACCGCGGCGATCTATGCCGCGCGCGCCAACCTGAAGCCCGTCCTGGTGCAGGGCATGCAGCCGGGCGGCCAGCTCTCCATCACCACGGACGTGGAGAACTATCCGGGCTTCGCCGAGCCCGTCCAGGGCCCCTGGCTGATGCAGCAGATGGAGCAGCAGGCGAAGAACGTGGGCGCCGAGGTGCTCTTCGACACCATCACGAATGTCGATCTCAGCCGTCGGCCGTTCCGCGCCGACGGCGATTCGGGAACGGTGTACCGGGGCGACACGCTCACCATTTCCACCGGTGCGCAGGCACGTTGGCTCGGGCTTGCGAGCGAATCCCGGTTCATGGGCGCGGGTGTCTCTGCGTGCGCGACCTGCGACGGCTTCTTCTACCGCGGGCGCGAGGTCGCCGTCGTGGGCGGCGGCAACACGGCCGCCGAGGAGGCGCTGTTCCTGACCAACTTCGCCAGCAAGGTGACCCTGATCCACCGCCGCGATGCGCTGCGCGCGGAGAAGGTGCTCCAGGAGCGCCTGTTCAATAGCGACAAGATCGAATTCGCCTGGAACAGCGTGGTCGAGGAGATCCTGGGCGAGGACAATCCGCCGGGCGTGACCGGGGTGCGCGTCAAGGACGTCAATTCGGGCGACACGCGCGATATTCCGGTCCACGGCGTGTTCATCGCCATCGGCCACGACCCGGCCACGGCGCTGTTCAAGGGGCAGTTGGACATGGACGAGGCCGGCTACATCCGGACCGCGCCGGATTCCACCGCCACCAACGTCCCCGGTGTGTACGCGGCGGGCGACGTCACCGACCCCGTCTATCGCCAGGCCGTGACGGCCGCGGGCATGGGCTGCATGGCCGCGCTGGAATCGGAGCGCTTCCTCGCCGAGCAGGCCGTGGCACAGGCGCGTGCCGCCGAGTAAGACGCGGCGGGACAGCCGGGCCTGAATCCCCTATACTGACTCCAATCCGGCCCGGCCGCCGCGCGGGCCGCAAGGCACCCGGCGCCGGCCGGGGCCAAAGGGATGAACAGGGATCGGGCGAACGTCTGTGGCACGGACGATGAAACAACCCGGAAATACGCGCTCGTATTCGGCACCCAGTTCCACCATCATGGACTGGGACAAACTGCGCGTGTTCCACGCGGTCGCGGAGGCCGGGAGCTTCACCCACGCGGGGGAGTTGCTGAACCTCAGCCAGTCGGCGGTGAGCCGGCAGATCTCGGCGCTCGAGGATTCGCTGAAGGTGCCGTTGTTCCACCGGCACGCGCGCGGGCTGATCCTTACCGAGCAGGGCGAGCTGCTTTACCGCACGGCGCACGATGTCTTCGGCAAGCTCGCCATGACGGAGGCGCAGCTTACCGAGAGCAAGGACCGCCCCAAGGGGCCGCTGCGCGTGACCACCACGGTGGCCTTCGGCTCGACCTGGCTGGCCCCGCGCATGCGCGAGTTCATCGAGGTCTA
>CAJXKW010000133.1 GCA_913055855.1 uncultured Limimonas sp.
GAAGCGGTTCTGCGCATCCTTCGGGGCCGCTTCGGCGAACCCGACGCCCGGCTTGCCGAGCGCATCCGTTCGGCGGATCTGGACGCCCTGGACGCGATGCTGGATCTGGCCCTGACGGTGGAGAAACCGGACGACGTCAGCCGGGGCACTGGGCAGCATTGAGCGCACCGCATCGCCTCGACGCTTGACGACGACTGTCTTGCGATTGGCGTCGCGCTGGCGGTGGCTCGCCGAGGGCGCGGCGACGCCATCCGAGGATTCGACCCTTGGTCCGGCGCGTCACGTCCGCGCCATGCCGAACAGCGGGCGCACGTGGATACCCGCCCAGTTGCCCAGCAGGGCGCAGACCAGCCAGAGCCAGCCGTGCAGGCTTCCCGAGGCGATGCCGGAGAACAGCGCGCCGATGTTGCAGCCGAAAGCGAGGCGCGCGCCGTAGCCCATGAGCATGCCGCCGATCGCCGAGGCCAGCAGGAGTTTCCAGGGCACGTGCCGCGTCGGTGCGAAACGCCCGGCGAGCCCGGCGCCCAGGAGCGCGCCCGCGACGATGCCGAAGTTCATCACCGACGCGGCGTTGGCGAACACGCCACCCGCCAGCGCCGCGCGCGGGCCCTCCCAGGTCCAGAAGGGCCAGCTCGCCACGTCCAGGCCCAGCGCCGAGGCGGCTTGCGCGCCCCAAAGGGCGTAGCCGAAGCTTACCGACCAGGGCGAGCCGCTGATCGTCAGCGTGGCCAGATTCAGCGCCGCCAGAACGAGCGCGGCCGCCGCGAGGGGCCACGGCCCCTGGAACGCGCGCCGCCAGGCGGGCCGCGGTGGAGCCTCGTCGCCCGCCAGGTGGCCGTAGGCCCGGCGCTCGCTCCACACGCTGGACAGCGCCACGGCGCCGCAGATCGCCCAGGTCAGGCCGATCGCCGGCCAAACCCCGAACATCCCCTGCAGCGAGACGCCGCCCAGGCCGGGCCGGTCGAGCCACCAGGGCATGTGCAGCGTGCCCAGCAGGGAGCCCGCGACGAAGAAGATCAGCGTGGCGATCATGCGGGTGTTGCCGCTGCCCGTGGTGAACAGCGTGCCCGAGGCGCAGGCCCCGCCCACCTGCATGCCGATACCGAACAGGAAGGCGCCCACGATCACCGACACGCCCACGGGTGCGATGGCGCCGCTCACCGGCTGGCCGAACACGCTCCCCTGGGCGAACAGCGGCAGGAAAGCGCTCGCCGTCAGGGCGATCATGACCATCTGCCAGCGCAGACCCGCACCCTTTTGCTGGACCAGGAACTTGCGCCAGCTCCCCGTGAAGCCGAACCCGGCGTGGTACAGGGCGATCCCCAGGCCCGCGCCGATGGCGAGCAGCGCAATCATCTCCGTGCCGGCGGCGCGGTACGATGCCGATCCGAGCACGGCCAGCACGGCGAGCGCAGCGGCGACGACGGGCCGGTTCACCCCCGGCGCGCCGGCCGAGGTGGTGGCGTTTGCGACGGTGTTCGGGACGGCCACACGCATGGCGTAACGCTCCGTAACCTCGGTTCGTGACGCGCGATCTTGGTTCGCGCGCGCATCCTTCGTATCATGCCCGCAGATAAGCGGGCCGGTCCGGCCGGGACCACCCCGCGGCGCTGCGAAACCCTGTCACGGCGGCGACGGTGCCCGGGCACCCCTTGCCGCAACGGGGTGTGCCGGCCGAGCCGTGCGGTCCGCGCGTGCGCTCAGACAAACGAAGGAAGACCCGCAATGGCCCTGCGCAACCTGCTTGTCCACGTCGATCAGACCTCCGCCAACCCCAAGCGTGTTGACGCCGCGATCGCGCTCGCCACGCGCGAGAACGCCCATCTCACGGCCCTGTACTGCGTGGGCGAGTTCCTGCTGCCGGGCTGGGCCGATGTGCCGGGCGAGGTGGTCGCCGAGCAGCGCCGGCGCGAAACCGCGCGCGCCGAGGAGGTGCTCGACGACTTCCGCAGCAAGGCCGAGCATGCGGGGATTTCCTATGAGACGCGCATGGCCGAGGTGCCTGCGGACAGCGTCGCCGACGAGGTGGCGGTGAACGCGCGCTACTGTGACCTCGCTATCCTGGGCCAGATGAACCCGGACGAAGTGCCCACCGGCGGGCGCCATATCGTGGAAACGACCGTCCTGGGCGCCGGGAGGCCCGTGCTGGTGATCCCCTACATCGGCGTGCCCGCGGACAGCAGCGGGGAGATGCGCCTGGGCCGCGACATCATGGTGGCCTGGAACGCCAGCCGCGAGTCCACGCGCGCCGTCAACGACGCCATGCCCTTCCTGGAATCGGCGAATTCGGCGAATGTGGTGGCGATCAACCCGACCACGTCGTTCCAGCAGCACGGCGAGGAACCGGGAGCGGATATCGGCCTGCACCTGGCACGCCACGACGTGAAGGTGAACGTTCAGCACTATCGCATGGAGGAACTGGGGCCGGGCGACGCCGTCCTGGCGCGGGTTTCCGACATGGATTGCGACATGCTGGTCATGGGGGCCTACGGGCACAGCCGGATGCGCGAGCTGGTCATGGGCGGCGCGACGCGCACCATCCTGCAGCACATGACCGTGCCGGTGCTGATGAGTCACTGACGGGACCGTCCGCCTCTCCGTGCGCGGGCGCGGGCGGGGAGCGGCCCCTTCGAAAGCTGAGGTTGCCGAATGTACGGGGGCGTAATATCGCCGAGCCAATGAAAACGGTGGTTCTTACTGCCTCACCCTTCGACGGGCTCAGGGTGAGGCCCTCATCTTGAGTTTGTCGAAAGATCAGGCGTCCAATTCTTTTCATCGGCTCGGCGGTATAACCCTCACGCCCCGCGTTCTCCGCTGCGTGGGTCCAGCGCGTCCTGGAAGCCGTCGCCGACGAAGTTGAACGCCATCACGGTGACGAAAATCAGCAGGCCCGGCCAGACGGCGAGCATGGGCGCGGAATAGATCAGCTCCTGCGCATTGGTGAGCATGTTGCCCCACGAGGCCATGGGCGGCTGAATACCCAGGCCGAGGAAGGAGAGCACGCTTTCCAGCAGAATGATGTTGCCGATGGACAGTGTGGTCGCGACGATGATCGGCGAGGCCACGTTGGGCAGCAGGTGCACGGCCATGATGCGCAGGTTCCCCGCGCCCAGGGCGTGCGCCGCGGTGACGAAGGGGCGCGTCTTCATGGACAGCGTGGCCGCGCGCACCAGGCGCGCCGTCTGCGTCCAGCCGACCAGCGCGATCAGCCCGATGATGCGGTAGATGCTCGCGACGTCGCCGCTCTGCGCCGCCAGACCCAGCTTCGACAGGTCGATCGCGGCGAGCACGATCAGCAGCGGCAGGAGAGGCAGGGCGATCACCCCGTCGGTGAAGCGCATCAGCAGGGCGTCGAAGCGGCCACCGAAATAGCCTGCCACGAGCCCGATCACCGTGCCGATCACGGCGGCGATCAGCGCCGCGGCGAAGCCCACGCCCAGCGAGACCTGGCCGCCGTAAAGCAGGCGCAGCATCAGGTCGCGGCCCAGCTCGTCGGTGCCCAGCAGGTGGGCCAGGCTCGGCCCCTGATTCCGGTCGAGCAGGTCCACACGGGTGGCGCTCAGCTCCGTCGCCGCCTCGATCAGCGGCGCCGAGGCCGATGCCGCGGCGAGCACGCCGAGCAGGATCAGGCTGGCAAAAGCGAGCCGGTGCCGGCGGAAGCGCCGCCAGAACACGGTCAGCGGCGCGCCGCTCGGTTCGAGGGCCTGCCCGCTGCCCGCCGCCAGGGTGGTCTCGCGCGCCTGTGTCATGGCGTCACCGATAGCTCACCCGCGGGTCCAGCCAGGCGTAGGCCAGATCCGCGATCAGGTTGGCGAGCAGCGTCAACGCCGTGGCGAAGAGCAGCCCCATGAGGGCGAGATTGTAGTCGTTGCCCAGCACGGCGTCGTAGATCGTCTTGCCCATGCCCAGCCAGCCGAAGACCGTCTCGGTGATCAGCGCGCCCGAGACCAGCATCCCCATGTCCAGGGCCAGGATGGTCACCACCGGGATCAGCGCATTGCGCAGCGCATGGTTCACCAGCACGCGCCGGCGCGACAGGCCCTTTGCGCGCGCCGTGCGGACGTAGTCCTGGCGCAGCGATTCCATCATGGAGCTGCGCACGTAGCGCGTGATCCCGCCCACGCGCGAAAGCGCCAGCGCGATCACCGGCAGGATCAGGTAGCGCGCGGTCTCCCACGGACCCGCATCGGGGCCGCCACCCATGCCGCCCGCGGGCAGCCAGCCCAGGCTCACCGCGAAGAGCATGATGAGCAGGATCGCCAGCCAGAACGGCGGCACCGAAATGCCGGCGAAGGCGAACAGGTTGATGGCGTTGTCCACGCCCGATTGCGGCCGCGTGGCCGCGACGATGCCCAGCGGGAGCGCCAGGGCGACGGAGAGCAGGAATGCCGGGACCAGGAGCAGAAGCGTGTTGATCAGGCGCGGCCACAGGACCTCCAGCACCGGCGCGGCGAACAGGCGCGAGTAGCCGAAGTCGCCCTGGAGCGCGCCCCAGAGCCAATTCCCGTAGCGCTCCAGCAGCGGCTTATCCAGGCCGTAGAGTTCCTTCAGCCGCTTCTGGTCCTGCGGCGTCAGATCCGGATCGGCCTGGATCATCAGGTCGATGGGGTCGCCCGGCATCAGCCCGATCAGGCCGTAGATGACGAACGACATGATCAGCAGGACCAGGAGCGACCCGCCCAGGCGCTGTGCCGCGTAGGTCAGCATGGCCCGCGCCCGCCGGCGGGGCCGCTTGTCCGCCGGGGTTCGGTGCTTACCGATCCGTGCATGCGCTGAGGCTCGGCGTTTCGTTCAACAGGCAATCCGCGGCGAAGCGTTGCAAGGGATCCGGTACGTCGATGCCACCAACTTGCGTCCAGCTCGGCAAGACGACCAGGAGGGCGACGGCGTAGGCCACGGCGGCCGAGCCGGGGACCCTACCCATCCGCAGGGGGCGCCTGCGCCCGCCGGGTCACCAGGACGCTGGCGAAGACCAGGAAGTTGAGCACGGCATAGGCCGCCCAGCGCGAGAAGTCGATCCCGACCAGGCAGAGCGCCAGGGGCGCTGCGGTGACCAGCACACCGAGGGCCAGATCCGTGGGCCCGACGGGTATGCCGGTGCGCCGTGCGGTATCCCGGATCGCCCAGATGGCCAGCCCGAGATGCACGGGGACGAAGACGACGATGCTGAGAATCGCCTTGAGCGTGCGGGCGTCCGGGTTGGCAAGCGCATCCCCAACCTTGTGCAGGGCGTCCGTCAGGGATACACCGTGCGCCATGATCTGGCCCCTGGCGACGTCCGGGTAACGCCTCGCGGCCTCTTCGGCGAAGGCCTTGAGGAAGGCGTCGCTGCGTTGACCGAGAACGGTGACGGCGAGCATCGTGACCACGGCAATCGCGACGATCCCCGTGACGGCCGCGATGGTTCCCCAGGGGACGCGGGCGCGTGTTGCCCGCCGCGCCGTTTCCGCGTTCCACGGCCCGAATACCGCGGCGTACACGCCCAGCAGAAGCGGGAGCTGAATCGCCACGAAGCCTTCGTGGATCAGCACCCCGAGCACGCTAACACCCGCGATTGCGCCGGCGAACAGCCACGCTTTGGGCATCGTGGGGCGTCCGAGCATCGCCACGATCACGCCCAGCGTGAGCGCGTAGCTTGCCTGCTCGGGCCGGGCCAGATCCCAGGCGAAATACCCGATGGTGAGGGGGGAGGCGCTGAGCAGGATGGCCAGGACGGCCGTGGCCAGCGTTCCGGCGCGCAGGCTGCGGACGGCCAGGATCAGCACGAATAGCGCGTTCAGGGCGAGCAGGCCGATACCGGCGAGGTCGACCTGGCGCACCAGGCGCGCCGGTTCGCTCGCCAGGGGCAGCAGGGATCCGAGCAGCGCCCGGCGCAGAAACTCGGCATCGTAGGACACCAGATAATAGGTCACGACGAAGTCGGTGGCCGGCCGGAAATGCCGAAAGACCGTTAGGGCGATCAGCGCACCGAGCGCCAACACGACCGCCGGCAGCCGGACGTGCCCCGCGACGTTGCGGAGGACGCCGGCACCGGCGCCTGCCCCGGCCGGGGCGTCGTCGTTCGGGACATCGGTGATGGTCATGCCGATCCGGTCGGCCATTCGCGTGGCTCGGCCTGCACCACCTCGCCGTGCGGCTCGCACGCGGGTTCGGCGAGTTCGAGGAAGCTGTCCGCGATCGCCCAGGGCGCGGGGTGCTGGTTCGGATCCTCGCCCGGGAAGGCGGTTGCGCGCATGCGCGTGCGTACGATCCCGGGGTCGAGCAGGTTGACCTTGAGCTTGGTCTTGTTCAGCTCCGCGGCGTAGACCTTCACCATCTGTTCGAGGGCCGCCTTGGACGCGGCATATGCGCCGAAATAGGCGAATGCCGAGCGGGCCACACCGCTGGTGGTAAAGATGGCGCGCCCCGCGTCGGACTGGCGCAGCAGCGGGTCGAGGCTGCGGATCAGGCGGAAATTGGCGGTGACGTTGACGGCCATGACCTCCTGCCAGACCGACGGCGGGATGTGGTGCATCGGGCCGAGCTGGCCCAGCATGCCGGCGTTGCCCACGAGCACGTCGACACGGCCGTAGCGTTGGTACAGCGTTGCACCGAGACGGTCGATGGCGTCGCCGTCCTGAAGGTCGAGCGGCACCAGGGTGGCGGAATCGCCGCGGATCTCGCGCACGCGGTCGTCCATTTCGGTCAGCGCGCCCTCGGTGCGTGCGATCAGCACCAGGTGCGCGCCCTCCTGGGCAAAGCGCTCCGCCACGGCGGCGCCGATGCCGCGCGAAGCGCCGGTGATCACGGCGATGCGGCCGGCCAGGCGGCCTTGGGATGCGTCGGTCATGTTGTCTCCGCTGGTTCATGGGACGGCGCGCCGATGCGGGCCTCGCGCAGGATGCGGCGCCGCAGCCGGCGCTTGCGCCGGGCTTCGTGCCAGACGCGCAGCGGGGATTCCAGGACCCAGGCCGCGACCAGGCCCAGGAGGAGCCCCGCGCCGCCGTACGTGACCCCCTCCGTGCTGAGCGGCAAGGCGGGCGTATAGTCGCGCATCACCGCTTGCGCGTCGGCGAGGTTGAGGTGGCGGGCGAGGGCGATCGGCTGGCGTTCGGGATCGGCCGTGGAAAGGGCGCGGTACGCGGCTTCCAGGCGCTGCAGGTCGGCATAGGCCTGCATGTCGCTCTGCACCATCTTGCGCGTGTAGCTACCGCTCTCCGCCGCCGCACGCTCCAGATAGGTCTGCACCGACAGCCCGCGTGCCTGCGCGTCCTGGAGCACCGGCCGCAGGTCGCGCATCACCTGGGTCAGCCGGCCCGAGACGTGCTGGAGATACTGGGTATAGTACGCGGGGAACTGCGCCCCCGCAAACGTACCCGCCACGGCGCAGATGCCGGTTATCAAGCGCGAGAGCATGGCCGACCCCGAAACCCGCGGGACGTGACCCAGCCTTTAGCACCGCGCCGGGCCCCCCGCAAGCACCCGGTGTCAGGCCGGACCGGGTGCCTCGCGTGGCTCCGGCTGTCGGCCGAAGACCACGCGACCCAGCCAGAGCGCCACGTTCACCAGGGCAATGAGCACCGGCACCTCCACGAGCGGTCCGATCACGGTGGCGAACGCGGCGGGCGAGGCAAGCCCGAAGGTCGCGACGGCCACCGCGATGGCCAGCTCGAAGTTGTTGCTCGCCGCCGTGAACGCGATGGACACGGTGCGCGGATAGTCCGCGGCGATCAGCCGGCTCATGGCGAAGCTGACCAGGAACATCACGGCGAAGTAGATCGCCAGCGGCACCGCGATGCGCGCGACGTCCAGCGGCAGGGCGAGCACCATGTCACCCTTGAGCGAGAACATCGCCACAATGGTGAAGAGCAGGGCGCCCAGCGTCAGCGGCCCGATGCGCGGGGCGAATTCGCGCTCGAACCAAGCCTCGCCTTTGGTCCGGATGAACACGACGCGCGAGAGCAGGCCCAGCAGGAAGGGGATGCCGAGATAGATCAGCACCGCCTGGGCCACGGTGCCGAACGCGACGTCGATGATGCGCCCCTCCAGGCCCAGCCAGGGCGGCAGCACGCTGAGGAAGAACCACGCGTAGACGCTGTAGAAGGCGAGCTGGAACAGGCTGTTGAACGCCACCAGCCCCGCGGCGTAATTCGTGCTCCCGTGTGCGAGCTGGTTCCACACCAGGACCATGGCGATGCAGCGCGCCAGCCCGATGAGGATCAGGCCCGTCATATACCCCGGCTGATCGTGCAGGAACGTCACCGCAAGGGCGAACATGAGCACCGGCCCGATGAGCCAGTTCTGCACCAGCGAGAGGGCGAGCACGCGCCAGTCCCGGAACACCTGGGGAAGCTCGCCGTAGCGCACCTTCGCCAGCGGCGGGTACATCATGAGGATCAGGCCCACCGCGATGGGGATGTTCGTGGTGCCCACGCGCAGGCTGTCCAGGAACGCGGGCAGACCCGGAACCGCGTTACCCAGCGCGATGCCGAGAACCATGGCGGCGAGGATCCACACGGTAAGATAGCGGTCGAGCAGCCCCAAACGCGGGCGCCGGGATTGGGCCATGTCGTCGTTCCTTTTTTCGACGAGGTGGTCTCAACTCGGCTCGGTGGGGGTGGGAGCGTGGGCCATCTCGTCCAGCCGGTGCTGCAGCGACAACCGGTCGAGCGACGCAAGGGGCAGGTTCACGAAGATGCTCAGGCGCTGTTGGATCTGTTTGTAGACGTCCGCGATGAAGGCGCGGCGCTCGGCCGCGCTACCCTTGAACAGGGCGGGGTCGGGGAAGGGCCAGTGCGCCGACATGGGTTGGCCGGGCCAGACGGGACAGGCCTCGGCAGCCGCGCGGTCACATAGGGTGAACACGAAATCCATCTTGATGTCGCTCGGGCTGGCGAATTCGTCCCAGCTCTTGCTACGCAACTCGGTCGTATCGAACCCGCTGCGGTGGAGCAGGTCCACGACGTCCTGGTTCAGCGCGCCGCTCGGGTGGGCCCCCGCGGAAAAGGCGCCGAAGGTGCCCTCGCCGATGCGGTTGAGGATGCACTCGGCCATGATCGAGCGTGCGGAATTGTGCGTGCAAAGGAACAGGATGTTGTAGCGGGGCGGGACAGTGCCTTGCGGCGCGGCCATTTCGGGTCTCCCTCGGCTGGCGGTGGAACCGGCGGTGGCGGATTCGGACCGGGACGGTCCAGCGGATGGGCCGGTGGCACAGACCTGCGCGGCGCCGGCGATGTCGCCGCAGATCTCAGGCCGGCCCTGGCAGCAGTCCTGCGTCAGGAAGGTGAGCAGGCCCCGTACGCCGTCGACGTGCGCGGCATAGACGATCTGCCGGCTGCGCCGGTGCCGGGTAAGCAGGCCCGCCCGCTCGAGGTGCTGCAGGTGGAAGGACAGCGTGGCCGGCTGGACGCCCAGGCGCCGAGCGATCTCCCCGGCCGGCAGGCCGTCCGGCCCAACCGTCATCAACAGCCGGAAGACGCGTAAGCGCGTCTCCTGCGCGAGCGCCCCGAGGGCTTGGATGGCCTCATCTGATTCCATGCTTGCATAACTATCAAAATAAGCTAGCCTGCGCAAGAGGCTTCAAACCCAAAAAAGGGCGCGAACGCATGGCGCAACGTATCGCGATCAACGGCATGGGGCGCATCGGCAAGCTGGTCCTGCGCGCGGCCGTGGAGCAGGGGCTGGACGCCGCCATTGTGCTGGCGAACGAGCCGGCCGGTGACACCGCCACGCTCGCTCATCTGCTTGAATTCGACACGGTCCACGGCCGCTGGGACATTCCCGTCGCGGCCGACGGCGACCGGCTGGCGGTGGGCGGCCACGACATCCGGGTGACGCGGGCGCGCGAGCTGGGCGAGCTGCCGCTCCGGGAACTCGGGGTGGACCTCGTCCTCGACTGCACCGGCGTGTTCAAGACCATGGCCAAGCTGCAGCCGTACCTCGACGCCGGGGTCGGGCGCGTGCTGGTCTCCGCACCGGTGCACGAGGCGGGCGCCGTCAACATCGTCTACGGCGTCAACCAGGACGCCTACGACCCGGCCGAACACCGCGTCGTCACGGCGGCGAGCTGCACCACGAACTGCCTCGCGCCAGTGGTGAAGGTGGTGCACG
>CAJXKW010000134.1 GCA_913055855.1 uncultured Limimonas sp.
GATTCTGTTGGAGCGCGTCGCGAACCTCGGGCAGATGGGCGACGAGGTGTCGGTCAAGCCCGGCTTCGCGCGCAACTACCTGCTGCCCCAGCGCAAGGCGCTGCGGGCGAGCAAGCCGAATCGAGAGTATTTCGAATCCGTGCGCCAGGAACTCGAGGCGCGCAACCTGGAGCGCCGGCGCGAGGCCCAGGACGCCGCGGCCAAGGTCAACGGCCGGATGGTCACCATGATCCGCCAGGCGGGCGAGACCGGGCAGCTCTACGGCTCGGTCACGGCGCGCGACGTCGCCGAGGCCCTGCGCGACCAGGGCGCGCACGTCACCCGCGGGCAGGTGAACCTCAGCCGCCAGATCAAGAGCGTGGGCCTGCACGAGGTCACGCTGAACCTGCACCCCGAGGTGGACGCGACCATCACGGTGAACGTGGCGCGCTCTTCCGGCGAGGCGGAGAACCAGGCCGCCGCGGGCCGTGCGGTCACGCCCGAGGAGCAGGAGGCCATGGCCGAGCGCGCGGTGGAGGAAGTGCTCGCCGAGGTCGAGGCGGTCGAGGAAACCGCCGGGCAGGCCGAAGGCGAGACCAGCCAGTAAAGCGCCGCGCTACGGGCTGCGGAGTCGACCCGGAAGCCGCCCGGCGCCCCCGTGCGTCGGGCGGTTTTCGTGTGGCGGTCGGCCCGTCTCGGCCCGGCGGCGGCGCGCGAGGGACGTCTTTGCGCATGGCCGATCCGTCCGACCGCTCGGCCGCGGCGTCCGATCCCGGCAGCCGGCGAGGCACCTTCCGCCTCGCCCTGATCGCGCTGCTGGGCGGCGGCATCGCCATCGGGCTTGCGCCCATCTTCGCCCGCTTCTCCGATGTCGGGCCGCTGGCGACGGGCGGCTACCGGCTGGCCATCGCGGTGCTCTCGGCCCTGGCCCTGCTCGCCGCGCGAGCGCGCACGCCGCGGGTCCAGCCGGGCCGACAGGACCTTCTCGTGGGCGGGCTCGCCGGGCTGTTCTTCGCCGGCGACCTTGCCTGCTACTTTACCGCGCTCACCCTGACCTCGGTCGCGCACGCCACCCTGCTCATCAACCTGGCGCCGGTTTTCGCGCTCCTGGGCGGGCTGGTGTTCCTGCGCGAGCGGCCGCAGGCGAGCACCGTGCTCGGTATGGCGGTGGCGCTGGGCGGTGCAGCGCTGCTCGCGCTCGCCGGGCGGGGCAGCGGCGTGGTGACGCTCGCCGGCGACCTGATCGCGCTCGCCGGTGCGAGCTTCTACGGCGCCTATCTGGTCTCGCTCAAGCGCGCACGCACCAGCGTCCAGCCGCAGGTTCTCATGCTGATCTCCGGGGCCACGGGGGCGATCGTCATGCTCCCCGCGGGCATCCTGGTGGGCGAGGCCTGGATCCCGGCGAGTCTGGCGGGCATCCTGGCGCTGATCGGCCTGGGGACGGTGGCGCACACCCTGGGCCACGGCCTGATCTCGCAGTCCCTGTCCGTGCTGCCCGTGGGCTACGCCTCGGTGGTTCTGCTTATCCAGCCCACGTTCGCCGCCGTGGCGGCGTGGCTGATCTTCGGCGAAAGCCTGGGCGCCCTGGAGCTGGTCGGGGCGGCGGTCACGCTCGCGGGCATCACCGTGGCGAGCCGGCGGGCGCCCTGACCGTCCCTGCCCGACCCCCTGAACGAACGGACACCCCCCACTTGCACCCGCCCCGCCGTCTGGACACGCGCGCGCCGGGTTCGCTATCTTTTACGTCAAGGTAACGATTGCGGACGGAACGGCGTCCCAAAAAACCCGGCGGCGCGGACGGAAGGGGAGCTGTCGTCGAGCATGCTGGCGGGCATCCTGTTTCGGCGTATCATCCGCGAGGGAACGCTCACCCTCGTGGACCCAGAGGGCCGCAGGGAATCCTTCGGCGCGGGTGAGCCGCGGGTCACGATCCGGCTCACGGACCGGGCGGCCGAGCTGCGGCTGTTGATCAATCCCAAGCTCGCCCTGGGCGAGGCCTACATGGACGGCCGCCTGGTGGTGGAGGAAGGCACGCTCTACGACCTGCTGTTCATCGCCGGGCGCAACGTGCGCCACCTTGAGGAAATGGCTGGCGTGCGCTGGGTCGAGGACCTGCGCCGGGCGCTCCGGCCGCTGCAGACCTACAACCCCGCGAGCCGCGCCCGGAAGAACGTCGCCCACCATTACGACCTCTCGGGCGAGCTTTACGACCTCTTCCTGGACACCGACCGGCAGTACTCCTGTGCCTACTTCACCAGCCCGCAGGACAGCCTGGAGCAGGCGCAGGAGAACAAGAAACGCCATCTCGCCGCGAAGCTGCGCCTGGACGATCCGGCCCTGGAGATCCTCGACATCGGCTCCGGCTGGGGCGGTCTGGGCCTCTATCTCGCGGGTGAGGCGGACGCCAACGTCACCGGGGTCACGCTCTCCGAGGAGCAGGTCAAGGTCAGCCGCGACCGGGCGCGCAAGGCCGGCTTCGGCGACGGCGTGCAGTTCCGCCTGGAGGATTACCGTAACCTCACGGGCAAGTACGACCGCATCGTCTCGGTGGGCATGTTCGAACACGTCGGGACGCAGCATTATCCCGAATTCTTCGGCAAGGTGCGCGACCTGCTCGCCGACAACGGGGTGGCGGTGCTGCATTCGATCGGGCGCATGGCCCCGCCGGGCGCGACCAACCCCTGGCTGCGCAAGTACATCTTCCCCGGCGGCTACACCCCGGCCCTGTCCGAGGTGCTCGCGGTGGTGGAGAAGTCCGGCCTGTGGGTCACGGACATCGAGATCCTGCGCCTGCACTACGCCGAGACCCTGCGCCACTGGCGCGAACGGTTCCAGCGCCACCGCGACACCGTGCGCCGGCTCTACGACGAGCGCTTCTGCCGGATGTGGGAGTTCTATCTCACCGCCTGCGAGATCAGCTTCCGCGAGATGGGGCAGATGGTCTTCCAGATGCAGCTCGCCCGCCGGCAGGACGCGGTGCCGTTGACGCGTGACTATGTCACCGATTGGGAACGCGGGAAGCTCGCCGCAGCAACCGGGGCACACCCGGCGCAGGCGGCGGAGTGAGGTGCCCCGGCCGCAGCCGGCGGAGCGGATCGGTCGACGCCCAAGCGACCGCACGCTGACGTCGCACGCCCCTGGAAGCGCGGGAACGATCTGCTAGGCTCGCGACCATGAGCACCAGCGCGAGCCCCGTCAGTCCGTTTCCCGAATCCGAGCCCGCCGCGGGCGCGGAGCGCAGCCCGCCCACAAACATCGAGGCGGAGCAGGCGCTGCTCGCGGCCATCCTGGGCAACAACCGCAACTATGAGCGCGTCGCCGACTTCCTGCAGAGCCGGCACTTCGCCGATCCGGGACACGCGCGCATCTTTGACGCCTGCGCCACGCTGATCGACCGCGGGCAGGTCGCCAACGCCGTTACCCTCAAGAACATTTTCGAGAACGACGGCGACCTGGAGGACGTGGGTGGGCACCAGTACCTCGCCGACCTGCAGGCGGCCCACCTGACGGTCATCAACGTCGAGCACTACGCGCGCACGATCCACGATCTCTATCTGCGCCGCCAGCTCATCGATCTCGGCGAATCCATCGTCAACGACGCCTACGAGGTGAGCCTCGACGCCAGCGCGCACGACCATATCGAAAGCGCCGAATCCCAGCTTTTCACCCTTGCCGAGACCGGACAGAGCCAGGGCGACTTCAAGTCCTTCAACACGGCGCTGGTCGAGGCCATCGAGCAGGCCGAGGCGGCGCACCGGCGCGAGGGCCAGATCGCCGGCGTACCCACGGGGCTGCTTGACCTGGACGAGATGCTGGGCGGCCTGCACCAGAGCGACCTGATCGTGCTTGCCGGGCGGCCGGGCATGGGCAAGACCGCGCTGGCGACCAACATGGGCTTCAACGCGGCGCAGAAATACCTGGAGACCGACGGCGCGAGCGGTGCGGCGGTCGGGTTCTTCTCCCTGGAAATGTCGGCGGAGCAGCTCGCCACGCGCATCCTCTCCGAGCAGAGCGAGGTCGCGAGCGAGAACATCCGCCGGGGCAAGCTCTCGGCACAGGACTTTGAGGAGGTGGTGCGCGCCAGCAACGATTTGGCCAAGCTGCCCTTCTTCATCGACGACACGCCGGCCATCTCGGTCGGGCAGGTGCGCACCCGCGCGCGCCGCCTGAAGCGCCGGCAGGACCTGGGCCTGCTCATCGTCGACTACATCCAGCTCATGCGCCCCACCGCCGGGAAGTCGCCGGAAAGCCGCGTCCAGGAAATCTCCGACATCACCCGCGGGCTGAAGATGATCGCCAAGGAGCTGAACATCCCCGTCCTGGCGCTGTCGCAGCTCTCGCGTGCGGTGGAGCAGCGCGAGGACAAGCGCCCGCAGCTCGCCGACCTGCGCGAATCGGGGACGATCGAGCAGGACGCCGACGTGGTGATGTTCGTCTTCCGCGAGCAGTATTACCTGGAAAAGGCGGAGCCAACGCAACGCGCCGACGAATCCGACGACAAGTTCCACGACCGGCACGCCAAGTGGCAGGAGCGCATGGAACGAGTCTACGGCACCGCGGAGGCCATCATCGCCAAGCAGCGCCACGGCCCCACCGGCAAGGTGCGCCTGTCCTTCGAAGGCGCGACCACGAAGTTCGGCAATCTCGCCGGCGATTTCTACGAGGAAACGGACTAGCCCATGGCGGCGGGCGGCGCCGCAGATGGTTCCGGCGGCACGGCGGGCCAGACGGCCGCGCGCGTGCGCGCCAGCGATCCGGCCACGCGCGCCGGGGCCCACCTCACCGTCGATCTGGACGCCATCGCGGCGAACTACCGGATTCTCTGCGCGCAAACGGGGGATACCGCGTGCGGCGCGGTGGTCAAGGCGAACGCCTACGGCCTGGGCGTGGATCGCGTGGCGCCCGTCCTCGCCCGCGCCGGGGCACGGGATTTCTTCGTCGCCACGATCGACGAGGCGCTGGACCTGCGCGAGATCCTCGACGCCGCCGGAATCCCGGAAGCGCGCGTCGTCGTTCTGAACGGCCCGCTGCCCGGCACCGAGCCCGACCTCGTCGGCTTCGGCATCACGCCCGTGCTCAACAGCCTGGACGACCTGGCGCGCTGGGGCGCCGCGGCACGTGCGCGCGAGATGCGGCTGCCCGCGATCCTGCATGTCGACACCGGGATGAGCCGCCTGGGCCTGCCCGACGAGGCGGTCCAGGTGCTCGCCGAGGCCCCCGACCCGCTGGCGCCGCTTCGCCTCGACGGCGTGATGAGCCACCTCGCCTGTGCGCCCGACCCGGACAACCCGGAGAATGCCGCCCAGCTCGCGCGGCTTCGTTCGGCGCTGGCGCTGCTCCCGACGGCGCCGGTGTCCCTGGCGAACTCCAGCGGCATCTTCCTGGGGCCCGCGTACCGCTTCGACCTCGCCCGGCCGGGGGTGGCGCTCTACGGGGTCAACCCGGCGCCGTACCGGGACAACCCCATGCATCCGGTGGTGCACCTGTGCGCGCGTGTGCTGCAGGTTCGCCAGATTGACGCGCAACGGGGGGTTGGCTACGGTTCGACCTTCCGGGCGGCCGGGCCGACACGCATCGCGACGGTCGCGGCCGGGTACGGGGACGGTGTTCTGCGCGCCCTGTCCAACAGCGGCTGCGTGGTCGCCGGGGGTCAACGGCTGCCAATCGTCGGACGCGTTTCCATGGATTCCATCACCGTCGACGCGACCGCCCTGCCGCCGGACGCGCTCACGGCGGGCGATTCCGTCACCCTGATCGGGCCGGGCCACGACGTGGACGCCCTGGCGACCGAGGCCGGAACGATCGGCTACGAGATCCTCACCGCGCTGGGCCGGCGCTACCACCGAAGCTATCGCGGCGGGGACGGCTGAGCCCATGACGCTGCTTCAGCTCCTCGGGCGCACGTTTCTCGTCTTCCTCGCCAACGCCGGCAACCTCGCGCTGTTCACCGCGCGCGGCGTGTCGCACTGCGTGCGGCCGCCGTTCTACTGGCGCAACTTCCTGCGACAGCTCGTCGAAATCGGGTACTACTCCCTGCCGGTGGTCGGCCTGACGGCCATCTTCACGGGCATGGTGCTCACACTGCAGAGCCACACCGGCTTCGCCCGCTTCTCCGCGGAGAGCGTGATCCCCAACGTTGTGGTGGTCTCGATCACCCGCGAACTGGGTCCCGTGCTTGCCGGCCTTATGGTCGCCGGACGCGTGGGCGCGGCGATGGCGGCGGAGATCGGCACCATGCGCGTGACCGAGCAGATCGACGCGCTGAGCACGCTCTCCACCAACCCGCTGAAGTATCTGGTCGCGCCGCGCCTGCTCGCCGGGCTGGTGAGCCTGCCGGTGCTCGTGATCGTGGCGGACTCGATCGGCATCTTTGGCGGCTACCTGGTCGCCACGTACAAGCTGGACTTTGCGCCCGGGGCCTATCTGACGAACACGCGCGAGTTCCTGGAGGTCATGGACGTCGTCTCGGGCCTGGTGAAGGCGGCGGCGTTCGGCTTCCTGATCGCGCTCATGGGGTGCTACTTCGGCTACAACTCCAAGGGCGGCGCCCAGGGCGTGGGCACGGCGACGACCAACGCGGTGGTCGCCGCGTCGATCCTCATCCTGTCGTTCAACTACCTGATCACCGAGCTGTTCTTCGCCCAATGACGCCCGTGCGCGACTCCGCAAGAACCCCCAAGATCCAGGTCAAGGGCCTGCACAAGGCGTTCGGCGGCAACCGGGTACTGCGCGGCCTCGACCTGGACATCGCGGAGGGCGAGTCCGTGGTCGTCATCGGCGGCTCGGGCACCGGCAAGTCCGTGTTGCTCAAGTGCATCCTGGGGCTCCTGGAGCCCGACGCGGGGAGCATCAAGGTCGACGGTGAGGAAGTCGTGGGCCTGCGCGGGCGCGAGCTGGACCGGGTGCGCAAGAAGATCGGCATGCTTTTCCAGAACGCGGCGCTGTTCGATTCCCTGCCCGTCTGGGAGAACGTCACCTTCGGCCTGCTCCAGACCGGGCAGATCAAGCGCAGCAACGGGCCCGCGATCGCCCGGCAGAAGCTGGAACTGGTCGGGCTCCGGCCCGAAGTCGCCGACCTGTTCCCGGCCGAGCTGTCCGGCGGCATGAAAAAGCGCGTGGGCCTCGCCCGCGCCATCGCCACGGATCCCGACGTCGTGTTCTTCGACGAGCCCACGACGGGGCTGGACCCGATCATGGGCGACGTCATCAACGACCTGATCGTGGACGTGGTCCACCGGCTGGGCGCAACGGCGCTGTCCATCACCCACGACATGGCAAGCGCGCGCAAGATCGCGCACCGCGTGGCCATGCTGCACGAGGGCTGCATCGTCTGGCAGGGGCCGGTGGGCGAGATCGACACCACCGACAACCCCTACGTCCAGCAGTTCGTCAACGGCAACGCCGAAGGCCCCATCAAGATGCCCGTGCGGCAGGCTTGAGGGGGCGACACGCACGCAGTCACTTCATCTCGATGTTGGGTGCGCTGCGCGCGCCCGTGCCGGCGCCGGCGAGGGTGCGCCAGATGCGCTCGGCGATGCGCAGGTAGGCCTTGGCGTGCGCGCTTTCGGGCTGGGCGACCACGATCGGATGGCCGCCGTCGGCCGTCTCGCGGATCGCCATGTCCAGCGGGATCTCGCCCAGCAGCTCGACGCCCAGCTTGTCCGCCTCGCGCTGGCCGCCCCCGGCGGCGAAGATGTCGCTGCGCTCGCCGCAATGCGGGCACAGGAAATAACTCATGTTCTCCACCAGGCCGATCGTGGGCACGTCGACCTTGCGGAACATGTTCAGCCCCTTGGTCGCGTCCAGCAGGGCCAGGTCCTGCGGGGTGGTGACGATCACCGCGCCCGACAGGGGCACCTGCTGCGCGAGGGTGAGCTGCGCATCGCCCGTGCCCGGCGGCATGTCCACCACCAGCACGTCCAGCTCGCCCCATTCGACGTCGCGCAGCATCTGCTGGATGGCGCTCTGCACCATGGGCCCGCGCCACACCATGGGCGTGGCCTCGTCCACCAGGAAGCCCATGGACATCACCTTGACGCCGTAGTTCGCCATCGGCTCCAGGCGCTTGCCGTCGGGCGAGTTGGGCTTGCCCGTGATGCCCATCATGCGCGGCTGGGACGGGCCGTAGATATCGGCGTCGAGCAGGCCCACGCTGTGCCCGTTCACATGCAGGGCGAGGGCGATGTTCGTGGCCGTCGTCGACTTGCCCACGCCGCCCTTGCCGCTGGCCACGGCGATGATGTGCTTGACGTGCGGGGCCATCTCGCGCGCCTGCCCAGACTGCTGCCCGTGCTGCGGCTGGCGCGGCTTGGCCTGCGGCTGCGCCCCCTGGCCCGGCCGCGCGCCCCGGTGCGGTGCGCGTGCCGCCTGCCCGTCGCCGGGTTCGGCGCTGTGCGCGGTGAGCACGGCCGTCACCGAGGACACGCCCTTGAGCGCGAGCACGGCCTGCTCCGCCTGTTTGCGCACGGGCTCGAGCTTTTCCCCGCGGTCCGGATCGACCTCGATGGCGAAGCCCACGTTGCCCTGCTTGACCACAAGGCCGGACACCATCCCGAGCGCGACGATGTCCTGCCCGCGATCGGGGTCCTGCACGGTCTTCAGGGCGGACCAGACGGACTCCTCGCTCACACCGCTCATCCTTGACCTCTTTGAAACCGGGCCGATATGCAGATCACCAGTTTTCGCCGCGCGCGCTGCGCGTTAGACGTGAGCCATATATGGGCGACGGCACGGACGCCGAAAACCGGTTTTCGGACCTTCCTTCACCTCGACATCAGCGGAGAGTGACCAATCATGCCTTGGCAATCGCAAGGGGGCGGCGGCCCCTGGGGCGGCGGCGGCTCCGGCGGCGGCCCGTGGGGCGGCCGAGGCGGCGGCGGCCGCGGTAACGGGAGCGGCGGCGGCCCCTTCGGCGGCGGCGGCGGCAGCCAGCAGCCGCCCGACTTCGAGGAGGCCATCCGCAAGGCCCAGGAGCGCATGAAAGCCTACCTGCCCGGCGGCGGGATGGGCGGCAAAGGGATCGCCCTGCTCGTCGCGATCGCCATCGGCGTGTGGCTCCTCACCGGTTTCTACCGCGTGCAGACGGACCAGCAGGGTGTGGTCCTGCGCTTCGGTGAGTGGGTCGGAACGACCCGGCCCGGCCTGAACTACCACATTCCCTATCCCATCGAGACCGTGCGCACACCTTCGGTGGAGCAGATCAACCAGATCAACGTGGGCTTCCGCGCCCTGGGCAACAGCCAGCGCGACGTGGAAGAGGAGAGCCTCATCCTCACCGGCGACCAGAACATCATCGACATCGACTTCTCGGTGCAATGGAAGATCGCCGATGCGGGCAAGTACCTCTTCAACATCCGCGCCCCAGGCGACACCGTGAAGATCGCCGCCGAGAGCGCGATGCGCGAGATCATCGGGCGCACCGACATCCAGCCCGCCCTGACCGAGGCGCGCGCGGAGATCGAGGGCAAGACCAAGGACCTCCTGCAGAAGATCCTGGACAGCTATGAGGCCGGCATCCTGATCACGGGCATCAAGCTGCAGAACGTGCAGCCGCCGCAGCAGGTCGTGGACGCCTTCAACGACGTGCAGCGCGCGCTGCAGGATCGCGACCGCCTGCGCAACGAGGCCCAGGCCTACCGCAACGACATCATCCCCAAGGCGCGCGGCGAGGCGCAGAAGATGATTCAGGGGGCCGAGGCCTACCGCGAGCGCATCATCAACGAGGCCGAGGGTCAGGCCGACCGGTTCACGCAGGTGCTGAGCGCCTACGAGGAGAGCCCCGAGGTCACCAAAAAGCGCATGTACCTGGAGACGATGCAGAAGGTCTATTCGCGTACGGACAAGGTGATCATGGACGCCGGCACCTCCAACGCGATCCCGTATCTGCCCCTCGACGAGCTGCGCAAGCGCCGCACGCAGCCCACCAGCGGCAACGGCCAGAGCGGCGGGCCGACCATGA
>CAJXKW010000135.1 GCA_913055855.1 uncultured Limimonas sp.
CTATCGATATGCAAAAGAAATTCGAAACCATCCTGGCGTGCCCAAGATAACGCAATATTCGTATTGTGGGCCTGTCGCTCGTCAAGCGGGACGGCATCTTTGTCACGGCCGTTCAGGATTTCATCATAATGCTCGGACGTGCATGCGAAAGTGATCACGTCTGGATCGTCATTATCGACGATATTTTCAGTAGCCGTATCCTCGAGAAAAAGAAACATACGGTCAATGCCGATAGCTCGATGGTATCTGATGAATGCAGTCGCATGCTCAGGGGAGCAGTTCAATGTTGTGACGCTGGCAATTTTAATTGTCATCGAAGGATGTCCCTTGCGTTAGGTTTGATTGAAGAAGCGCGATAACTGCGCAGTAGCTGCAGTGTGTTGTTCCCTCAGCCATGTGGTGCACCTGGGATCGAAAAAAGTGGCATTTCCCTTTTAATAGGGTGTTGCTTTTCGAAGTGCTTAACTCTGTTAGATTAGAGAGGGCGCGAGCAAGGGACTCCGGATCAACGCCCGGCAGTGCGGCTTCCATTTCGCCGAGCCGAAGTACTGGCGGACTCGGTGCGAAATGGGCGTGGACGATCGGCTTGCCGGCGATGCAGGCATCGAGGGCGGCCGTGGAGTCCTCGGCGATGACCACGTCGGTGGTTGGGAACAGCTCGCTGAGCGGGTCATGGCGAAGCGTGATGCGCTCAGAGAGCCCGGCTCGTGCGGCCATTCGGGTGTAGATGTGGCTGTAGTCCGCCGGGTGCGGCTTGATGGTCAGATGCGCGCTCGGCACCTCGCGGAGGGCGTCGAAAAGGGCTTCCAGGATATCCGCACCTTCCACCGGGAATCGACCCGGTGTGAAACATTTGCGCGGCGTGTGTGGGCGCGTCACCCAGAGCCAGCGGTGGCCGCCGGAACCTGGTTCCGGAGGGGGCTCAAGCCCGTCATAGGCGGGATTGCCGGTTACCTGGACGGTCGGCTCGTCGGCCTGGTCGCCGTGGAGCCGTCGCGCCGTTGCACGAATCCGTTCCGCGCGTTCGGGACCCCAGACGCACTTCATGCTCGCATATACCGGATCGAGGAAGAACCGTTCGCAGTCCAGTCCGTGGGCGACCGCAATCGACGGGACGGCATTGGCCTGCGCTGCGAGCGCCCATGTTAGTCCCTCGGGCGAGGTGTCGTCGTGGAGAAGGATCGCGCTCGGCTCGGCGGCGCGGAGGGTGTGCTGAATCGCCTTCACCCGGGCGGCTTCGAACCGTGCGTCGTCCACGATCGCATCCAGGCTCGCCGGATCGAGCGCGTACCCGAGGTCGCCGAGCTCCTGTTGCAGCGCATGCCGGAATTTCCGGAACTGCGAACGTGCAGGGAGCCCTTGGGGCAGCACGGGAATAAACGGATAGGCCCGCGCCTCGCGCGGGGAGGTGCCGGCAACAACGACGCTGCCCGGAAAATCGAAGGATTCCGAATGGATGAGGGCGTCGAGCCGGCTTGTCGATTTCACGAGCAGGCGCGGGGCGGAGGTCCCCGCTCGGACGCGTCGGGCGCGGACAGCGGTCGCCGCCTGGCTGAGACGGCCGAGGGTGCTCGGCACCACGGTCTGCTTCAGCGTGCGACGGAGATCGTGTCGCGAGGCGCCGGCGTCCGCGTCGAGCCCCCAGGTTTCCCGGAACCGGGTATCGCGTTCGCCCAGTTCGGGATACGCGATCGGCCGCATGACCGCCGACAGCGCCAGGATGACGCTGCGGCGGACGGCGTGGCCAAGGTTGACCCCGCGAAAGAACACCGATTCGGGATCCGCGCGTTCGGGCCATGTCTGAACCGCCTCAAACACGGCCCAGTCGGGGTCGGTCTTGGTCATGACGTGCTTGGCGTTCGCTGCCATGTCGCGCTTCTGCCGGCCGACCAGCGCAGGGCCGGCGCTCGGCCCTTCCTTGCAAAAGGTGGCGATCGTTGGATGTCTTGCCGCGCGAGCGGAACATAGGGGAAGGCCAGCATCCAACGGAACAGATCGCATGCTCGCCCGATCTTGGCCACGCCCGACGGCGTCATCTCCGTACGGCAATCCGCGTACCGTCCCGATCCCGGCCCCATCGTCGCGGTCATGTCCGGCACGGCGTTCGGCTCCGCGCACGTAATGCGGTCGACCTCGCCGGCTGGCGGGCGAATCCGTTCGCCTTCATGGCGCGCGCGGACCTGTTCGTGCTGGCCTCGGGTTATGAGGGGCTTCCCGGCGTGCTCATCCAGGCGATGGCGTGCGGTTGTCCCGTGGTGAGCACCGACTGCCCGGACGGCCCGCGCGAGATTCTTGAGGACGGGCGCCATGGCGAGCTGGTGCCCATGCGCGACGCCGAGGCCCTGGCCGCCGCCATTGCACGCGCGCTGGAGGGGGCGGTGCCGCGCGACGCGCTCACGGCGCGCGCGGCCGATTTCAGCGAGTCGACGGCGCTCGACGCCTTCGAGGCGCTGTTTCAGGAGGTCTGCACCCGGCCGCCGGCGGTCGGCGGCCCGGCCTCGGGCGTGCGCTCGCCGGCAAGGACCTCGGCGACGAAGCTGTCCAGCCGGCCCGCGTCGAACCGATAGCCGGGGATGCCGGCCGCGCGGGCGGCCTCGGCGTCGCGCGGCGAATCGCCGATAAGAAAGCTGCCCCGCCGGGCGAGGCGGTGCTCGGTCAGCGCCGTCTCGATCAGGCCGGGCCGGGGCTTGCGGCAGGGGCAGGCGGGCGCACCGCCGGGCCCCGGCGCGTGCGGGCATAGGTGGACGGCGTCGATGGCGGCGCCGTGCTCGGCGAGCCGCGCGCGCATCCAGGCGTGCAGGGCATCGACATCCGCGCGGGTGAAGTAGCCCCGTCCGATGCCCGACTGGTTCGTGATCAGCACCACCGCATACCCGGCCGCACGCAGATCGCGCAGCCCCGCGGCCACCCCGGCAACCCAGACAACCTGATCCGGGCGGTGAACGTAGCCGGTGTCGACGTTGAGCACGCCGTCGCGGTCCAGGAAGGCGGCCCTTGCCGCAGCCGAAGGCATGATTTGCCGTGGCCTCGTCTCGAACTCGGCAATCCCATCTACCCGCCCGCGCGGAAAACGGTGGGCGAACGCGCAGGAGAACGGCCCGGTGCTTTCGCCCAGCGCTGTAACGCATCCTTTACCACGGCTCGGCATCCTCTTTGCAGAGGCAGGCGGCATGGCCCAGCGCCGCACGTGGGAATATACGGGAGACTCAGTTTTCATGGCGTTCAAACAGCTTCTTTTGCAGTCGACGCGCGGTGCCGATCCCAGCCTGGTCGCGCCGTGGGACGATCGCAAACGGCAAAGCCTGGACGAACGCCTCGGTGCATGCAGCGCGATACTCGGTAAGGATGAAATCCATCTCAAGGAGATGAGTTTTGTTCAGCGGGAGCTTTTCAATCTCGCGCAGCAGATGCCCAACAACAGTGATGTTTGGAAGTTGATGGGCGCACTCGCCTATTATCATGAGTGGTACGCTCAGGCTGAAGAATATCTCGATAAGGCGATTACGCTGAGTCCCGACGACATCGACAACCACAGCAACCTTGCCGCCGTCTTGCGTGCACAGGGCCGCGAGTTGGAGGCGCGGGACATTCTGGAGACGGCGCTGCAAAAAGCGCCGGGGTCGCCCGCCGCCCACCGTAACTTCGGCAATCTGCTTTCCGACCAGGGCGCGTTCGAGGACGCGCTGGCGCATTACCGGACGTCTCTGGAGCAGCGGCCCGACCACCAGGAGACGTGGCAGAACTTCATCTTCGCCATCGCGCGCAGCAACGGGCCGAAGGACATGCTGGCGGCACTGGAACAGGCCGAGAGCCAGGGCTGCGATCGCATGGCGATCTGCCAGCGTGTGGGCACTTGGTTGCTCGGGTTCGGGCGGGGCGTGCCGGCCATGGTCCTGTTCAGCGAGGCGCTCCAGATCGATGAGGAAGATACGGCCAATCTCCGTGGCATGGCGGCCGCCCTCATGCAGACGGAGCGCGACAAGGACGCCGAGACCTTCATCGAAAAGGCGCTCGAGCAGGATCCGGAGGACCTCGCCGCGCTGACGCAAAAGGTCGGGGTCTGTCTGCACCAGCACCAGGACGAGAAAGCCGAGAGCTATCTCGCGACGGCCCTCGCCAAGGCGCCGAATGCGCCCGCGCTACTCGTCAACAAGGCCCAGATCCTGTTCCGCAAGGACGATATCGAAGGCGCCGAACGGGAGGCGAAGAAGGTCCTGAAAACAGCCCCGAACGTGCCGGCTGCGAACAGCATGATGGCGCAGATCGCCCGGACGCGCGGCGACTTCGAACTGTCCCGCTACTATGCGGAGAGAGTCATCGCCACGGCGGGCAACCAAAAGGGCGGTGCGATCAGCGGCCTTTATGCCGTTAAGTCCGAGATCACGGAGGAAGACGACGTACAGTCCGTGCTACAGCAACTGGAGGCCCAGGAGACGACCTCCAAGCAGGATCTTACAGCCTATAACTATACTTTGGGGCACCTTTTTCATAAGTTGAAGTCGCCTGAACGTGCCATCTTTTTCTTCAAGGCCGCGAACGATCTGCGTCGTATTTCGCTGAAGAGCCAGGGTATCGATTACGGCCGGCGGAATTTCGAAGCCCAGGTCGCCGCGATGGAGCAGACCTTCACGCAGGCTTTCTTTGCACATCGTCGCGACTTTGGGCATCCGAGCGAGCAGCCGGTGTTTATCGTTGGGATGCCGCGCAGCGGAACCACGCTTGTCGAGCAGATCATCGCGGCACATCCCCTGGCTTTCGGTGCCGGTGAACTCCGGAAAGTGCCCGACCTTGTGGGCGAGAAGACGCGCGCGGCGCGCGACGATGGCGAAGCGAAAGCCTTCCCCTATTGGATGCCGGATAAGGATGCCGGTGAGATCCGGGAGATGGCAGAGGCCTATCTGGCACATATTCACGAATATAACAACGACGCCCTGCGCATAACGGACAAGATGCCCCACAATTTCACGAACCTGGGGCTTATTGCGACGATGTTCCCGAACGCGCGCATCATTCACTGCATGCGCGATCCGGTCGACAATTGCCTATCCTGTTTCCAGCAGCATTTCCAGATGCCCCACACCTATAGCACCGACCTTTCAGATGTCGGCCATCACTACCGGCTCTACCGCCGCCTCATGGCGCACTGGCGAAAGGTTCTGCCGCAAAATCTCTACGAGGTTCAGTACGAGGAACTGGTCGCTGACCAGGAACGCGTCTCGCGGGAGTTGATCGCCTTTTTGGGCCTGGACTGGGACGATGCCTGTCTGAACTTCAACCGGCAGCAACGTCACGTCAAGACGGCGAGCGTTTGGCAGGTCCGCCAGCCAATCTACACCGGCTCGGTCAAGAAGTGGAAGATGTATGAACCCTATATCGAGCCCTTGCTCGACGAGCTGATTCAGGATTCAGCCGGATCGTGACATTCCGGCACGCGCGAGCGGCGGGGTGGTGGCGTAACGGCGTGACCCCGGCCGGCGGTTTGGGGCTTTTTCGAGCTGGGAGACATGCATGACGGTCGACGTCGTGGCCGGGTCGGGCGAGGAAGGCACGGAGCCCGATGAGGGCGTGGAATCGCATTACGTCGACGATATCCCCTTCCCCTCTCGGGTGCACAGCCATCTCTCGCCGACCCGCATGGCCTATGTCGCGGCGCTCAACGGGTTCGATCCGCCGCGGCCGCGCGGCAAGTTCGTGTACTGTGATCTTGGTTGCGGGAATGGGCTTACGGTCAATGCCCTCGCGGCCGTCTATCCGGACGCGCATTTCTATGGCGTGGATTTCAATTCACTTCATATCGAACAGGCGTGTGAAATCCGCGATCGCGCCGGCCTGGACAATGTAACCTTCATTCAAAGCGGTTTTGAAGAGCTTGACCCAGATAGTCTCCCGGCTATCGATTTCATGGGTATGATGGGGGTCTACTCATGGCTCGATGCAAAAGCATTGAGAGGGGTTCACCGAATCCTGGCCGAAAACCTGAAGCCGGGTGGCCTTTTTTGCGTCGAATTCATGGTCATGCCGGGCATGATCGCCGTGGTCCCGGTGTGGCATCTGCTTCAAGCCCTGGCGCCACCTTCGGAGGGCGACAGCCGGGAGCGCGCCGTTCGTGCCCTGCGTATGCTCAAGGAACTCGACAGGGTCGGTTTGGGTTACCTGGCGCAGCATCCCACGGCACAGCGGGCCGTGCAGTCGTACGTGCGCCAGTTCGAAACCGGCTCGGGCGGCGTAGATCATTTCGCCCACAACGCGCTGGCCGGGGGGTTCCAGCCGCGTTACGTTAACGAGGTCTGCGCGGAACTTGGCGAGTCCGGCTTGCGTTATGGCGGCCGCATGGTGGAACGCCTGAATGATCCGGAGCTTGCGGCGAATGCGCGGCAGGTCACGATCCTGAACGGTATCGAGGATCGCATCACGCGCGAACTTTTCCTCGATTTCATGCGCAACGATTACAACCGCAACGATCTTTTCGTGAAGGATAGCGCGTACGATCGCAAGGCCGCGCTCGGATACCTCCGGGAGGAGGTCGGCTGGACGATGCGCAATCCGGCAGCGGCGCCGGCGCGCCAGTTCGGCCTACCCGGCAATCGAACCGCCAGTCTCGATGGGGAAGCTTACGATCACGTTCGCGCCTGCATGCGGTCGGGCAGCCCGACACTGCGCGGGATTGGCACGGCGACCGAGCTGAGCGATGAAACCTGTCTCACCCTGGCGCACAGGTTGCGCGTCGGCGGCGACATTCTGTTGTGCCAGCCCGGAAGCGTGGGGGCGCTGCCGGAGGCGTTGCCGGAGCGCATCGCGTTCGCCGATGCGGTCACCCCGTGTATTCTGGAGCGGAGCCTGACATATCGCTTCCTCGCGCAGCTCGTCTCGCCCGTCACCGGTGACGTCGCCATGGAACTCCGCCCGCGCGAAGTCGTCGTGATCCGCGCTTGGCATAGGGCCGGTCTGAACGGGCTCGTCGAGGATGTCATGGCCGAGCTTGCTTCCGTGCGGTTCAACCTGCAGATCAATCAGGTCCGCAAGCCGGGCCGGGAATTCAATAGGGCCGAGATCCGGCCTTTCGTACAGGCGGTTTTGGCGGGAACCGGGGCCGCGATGCTGCGGCTCGGCATGATCGTGCCCGCGCCGGATGCGGGTATGCAGGACATTGGGAACATCAGTGTGTAATCGGATATGACCCTGACAACGAAGCAGAAAAACATTCTTGCTCAGCTTTCCACGGATCGGGATTTCGCGACCCCGGGAGAACCCACGCGGACCTATGTCATTTGCTGTAATCACCGGACGGGCAGCAATCTTCTCAGCGAGGCGCTGTACCGGACGGGCGTCGCCGGGGATCCCATCGAGTACTTCAACCTGGGCTTTATTCGGGAATTCTGCCGAACGCGCGGGCACAACCAACTGCCCCTGTTTCGCTACCTAGAGGAGATGCGGCAGCGGCGGACATCGCCCAATGGCGTGTTCGGGATGAACATCAAGTTTGACCAGGTTCGCCTCGCTTTCCAGAACGATCCGGACGTTGCGGAACGACTGCTCTACCGGAACGATGCGCATATCTTCCTGTATCGGCGGAACAAGTTGAAACAGGCGATCTCGGCCTACAAGGGACAGGTACGGGGCGTGTTCAACGTGGTGGATGGGCAAAGCGGCGAACCGTCGAATCAGGATGCGGAGGTTCCCTTCGACCCCGCGCGTATCATCCGGAATCTGAATTCACAGAGCTGGATTGACGAAGAGTGGCTGGCGTTCTTCAAAAAACACGGGATTTCGTACTACAGTGTTGCTTACGAGGACTTGGTTGATCATTACGAATTTTACATTCGGGACATCCTTCGCTATATTGGGGTTGACGCTCGGGATGTCGCGATTCCGACCAAGCCGACGGTGAAGATTGGCAACGCGGAAGACGACGCGCTTGCCCGGGCGTTTCTTGGCCATCTGGACCCCGACGGGGGATATCTGGCGTCGGCTGCGGACGCCAATCGCCGTGCGTCGCGACAGGCGTGACCCTGCGGAAGATTTTGCCGCGCGGACTGGGCAGGAATTGCCGGCTCAATAGGGGTGCGCGTGGGTTTGGGGCGGCGGGACCAGGCGTTGGGGCCGCGCGGCGGATGGCACCAGTCTTGCAGCCTTGTCGAGGGCTGGTGCATGCCAGCTGTGGCGCGCAGATAGCGCGCAGACGTTGACGACGACAGCCATCATCCACGTAGGAGGACATCATGGCGCTGAGTATCATCTCCAACCAGGCGGCGAGCATTGCGGCCCGCCAGCTTGAGCAGGCGAACACCTCGGCCACGGAGTCCGCGGAGAAGCTTTCCTCGGGCAAGCGTGTGAACAGCGCGAAGGACGACGCGGCGGCCTCGGCCATTGCGGCCCGGCTGAGCGCGCAGGTTTCGGGTCTGAAGCAGGCCGGCGTCAACGCGGGTCAGGCTTCCTCGATGCTCCAGATCGCCGACGGCGCGTTCCAGAACACCGAGGACATCCTCACGCGGGCGAAGAGCCTGGCGGTTCAGGCCGGTTCGGACAACATTTCGAACACTGAGCGCAGTTTCCTGGACCAGGAGTTCCAGGCGCTGAAGAACGAAATTCAGCGTATCTCCCAGGATACGGAGTTCAACGGCAACAAGCTCGTTGACGGCGATCCGACGGCCCAAACGACCAATAACGTGATGGCGGTCGCCCGTGGCTTCGCCGGCGACAACTTCAAGACCATCCAGCAAGTGATGGTCAAAGTGAACACCGACGGCAAGGTGAATAGCGCCACCCTGCAGGCGGACACGACCGGTGGCGGGAACGCCACCTACCAGCTGAGTGCCGGAGAGGGCACGGGTACGGTCGCGACCTTGCGGACGACCAACAACGGCAGCATCCAGGGCGGCCAGGCGCTCGCGCTCATGGCCACCATGGGGCAGGGCACGCTGCTCGTGGCGGTTTCTGGCGACACGTCCAGCTCGCAGACGTTGACCCTGACAGGTCTCGGCACCATGCAGGGCGCGCAGACGACCGGTGCGAACGTGACCTACAAGGTCGGCACGGGCACCGACGACAAGGCGGACGAGATTTCCGTCAAGATTTCCTCCATTTCGGTCGCGTCCCTCGGTCTGGACGGTACGGACATTCGCACGGCCAAAAACGCGGACAACGCCTCGGCCAAGGTGGGCGCGGCGATCGACGCGTTGCAGGGTGCGCGCTCCGAGGTCGGTGCCTCGCAGAACCGGTTGGACTTTGCCCAGGAGAACGTGTCGCTTTCGCGGGAGAACCAGGAAGCGGCGCGCTCCGAGCTGGAGGATCTCAACGTGGCCCGCGAGATCACGCAGTTCAGCCAGCAGCAGCTGCTTGTGCAGGCGGGCACGTCCACGCTTTCGCAGGCGAACAACCTGCCGCAGAACCTGTTGCAGCTGTTCCAGTAACGCCGTCGTGGCAGCGCGGGGGACCGGCCGGGTCCCTCGCGTCCACGTTTTTCGCGTGAGGCGGAACAGCGTCTCGCCCGCCAGACCGGCACGGTGCCGTGTCCGCGGACATGTCGGGTCTTACCGGTAAAGATGGCGGATCTCGGCGATTTCGATCCGGTCCCGAATGCTGCGTTATACCACAAAGCAAATGCAATGACTTGTCCTTTTTCGGTCCTCATGCCTCGACAAGCTCAGCATGAGGATCGCATCTTGAGCTTGTCGAAAGATGTGGTCCGCGAGTTAAATAGAAAACGTGACCGTATTATATGTCGCGGACATCCTTCGCTATATTGGGGTTGACGCTCGGGATGTCGCGATTCCGACCAAGCCGACGGTGAAGATTGGCAACG
>CAJXKW010000136.1 GCA_913055855.1 uncultured Limimonas sp.
TGATGCTGATGTACAGCAACACGGCCGTGATCGTGGGGATCGTGTTCGTCTTCTTCCCGTTCATGGTGCTGCCGCTCTACGCCAATATCGAGAAGATCGACCGGAGCTATCTGGAGGCGAGCCTGGACCTGGGCGCCAGCCACCTGCGTACCTTCGTTTCGGTGATCCTGCCGCTGACCTGGCACGGCATCCTTTCCGGGGTGATCATCGTCTTCATTCCCTCGCTCGGGTACTTCTTCATCCCGGAGATTCTGGGCGGTGCGAACAGCGACCTGATCGGCAACGTCATCGAACGGCAGTTCAAGTCGGCCAACAACTGGCCGTTCGGCGCGGCGCTGTCCTTCCTGCTCATGTACGCCACCTTCGGCGCGCTGGCGCTGCGCGCGGTGATCGCCGGACGGCGGGGAGGCGGCGCATGACCGCGTCGTCCCTGGAGGCCGAGCGGGCGCCCGCCGCGGCCCGGCGTCCCGGCCGTGCGCGCCGCGTGGCCCGGGCGCTGGGGCGCGGCGAAGAGGCGCGCGGGCCCCTGGACTATGCCCGGAGCTGGTGGCTGCGCGGCTTCGCGGCTGCCGTCTTCCTGGCGCTGTATGCGCCGATCGCGATGCTGATCGTGTTTTCCTTCAACGACAGCCGCCGCAACATCGTCTGGCAGGGCTTCACCACGGACTATTACGTCAAGGCCTGGAACAACGCGGAACTCATCCAGGCTTTCGTCAACAGCCTGACGATCGCCGCGACGAGCACGCTGGTCTCGACGATCCTCGGGACCTGCGCGGCGCTGGTGCTGTGGCGCTTCCGGTTTCCGGGCCGGCCGCTCTACGAGGGGCTGACCTCGCTGCCCATCGTCATCCCGGAGATCTGCATGGGCGTGGCGATGATGGCGTTCTTCAACCGGATCGGCTGGCCCACGGACCTGGGTTGGCCCTGGGTGCTCGGCAACATCACCATCGCGCACATCGCTTTCTCGTTCCCCTTCGTGGCGATCGTCGTCCGTGCGCGCCTTGTCGGGTTCAACCGCGAGCTGGAGGAGGCCGCGCGCGATCTGGGTGCCAGCGAGTGGCAGGTCCTGCGTGACATCGTATTGCCCTACCTGAAGCCGGGGCTGATCGCCGGTGCCATGATCGCGTTCGTGCTCTCGCTCGACGACTTCGTCATCACCTTCTTCACCGCGGGGCCGAACAGCGTGACCCTGCCGATCAAGATCTTCTCCATGATCCGCTTCGGGGTGACGCCGGAGATCAATGCCGCCTCGACCATCCTGATCCTGATCACCGTGGCCGCGACGGTCGTGGGCGTGGCGATGCAGCGACCCGGCCACGACCCCGGAAAGGAGTGACCGCCGCCATGAGCGAGGCCGACGTCATCATTTCGCTGCGGGACGTCACCAAGCGGTTCGGCGCCTTTCGCGCGGTCGACACCGTCAATCTGGCAATCGCGCGCAACGAGTTCTTTGCGCTGCTCGGCCCGTCGGGCTGCGGCAAGACCACGCTGCTGCGCATGATCGGCGGGTTTGAAGGGCCCAGCGAGGGTGTCATCGCCGTGGACGGCGCGGACATGCACGCCGTGCCGCCCAACCGGCGGCCCGTGAACATGGTGTTCCAGAGCTATGCCGTGTTCCCGCACATGACCGTCGGGGAGAACGTCGCCTATGGCCTGAAGGTGGCGGGTGTTTCCAAGCGGGAGATTCCCGGGCGGGTGGCCGACGCGTTGCGCATGGTCAAGCTCGACGGCTATGCCGGGCGGCGCAGCGGACAACTTTCCGGCGGCCAGCGCCAGCGCGTCGCCCTGGCGCGCGCCCTGGTGAAACGGCCCAAGGTGCTGTTGCTGGACGAGCCGTTGTCGGCCCTGGACGCCAAGCTTCGCGAAGCCATGCAGCTCGAGCTGGTGCGCCTGCAGCACGAGACCGGCATCACCTTCATTATCGTGACCCACGACCAGCACGAGGCGCTGTCCATGGCCGACCGGATCGCCGTGATGAACGCCGGTCGGGTGCAGCAGGTGGCCAGTCCCGCAGAGCTTTACGAGCACCCGGCTAATCGCTTCGTCGCGGGGTTCATCGGCCAGATCAACGTCTTCGAAGGCGAGCTCGCCGAGGCTGGCGGGGACTCCTGCGTCGTCGACGTGGGCGAGCTGGGGCGTGTCGGCGTAGCGGCGCGCGGGTTGAACGGGCGCGGCGGCGGCCGGGTTACCGTCGCCGTACGGCCGGAGAAGATCCGCCTCGATACAGCGCCGCCGGTGGACGGGCGTATCGGGTGCGCCGGCGAGGTGGCGGAAATCGCCTATTACGGCGGTGCCAGCCACATCTTCCTGACCACCGAGCGCGGCACCCGCATCAATGCCAACGTCGTCAACGCCGGACGCGACACCCAGGGCGCGGTGCGCGTCGGGCACCGCTTCTGGTGCACCTGGGATGCTGCGGATACCTTCGTTCTGCCCGATGATCCGCGTGCCGGCGCGGACGCGCTATCGGGTTGAGCAGGCACGGCAAAGCCGGGGACACACGGGGGATGCGTGCCCCGGGGCGAGAGAGGATGTCGATGACCGAACTGACCACCCGCGAGGCCGTCTACGCCAAGCGCCAAACCTTGAAGCCGCGCACGCGCGCGTTCATCGACGGGGATTTCGTCGAGGCCGCCGACGGCGCACGTTTCGCGAATGAAAGCCCGGTGGACGGGCAGGTCCTGGCGCACGTCGCCGCCTGCCAAAGCGCCGACGTGGATGCGGCCGTGGCGTCGGCGCGCCGGGCCTTCGAGTCCGGCGTCTGGCGCGACATGGCGCCCAAGGACCGCAAGCGCATCCTGCTGCGTGTCGCCGATGTCCTGGAGGCCCACGCGGACGAGCTGGCCCTGCTGGAGACCCTGGATGTGGGCAAGCCCATCGGCGACAGCCGCAGCGTGGACATTCCCAACGCCGTCGCGTGTTTCCGGTGGTTCGCCGAGATCGCGGACAAGCTCTACGACGAGGTCGCACCCAGTCCGCCCGACGTGGTCGCCACGATCACCCGCGAGCCCGTGGGTGTCGTCGCCGCCGTGACGCCGTGGAACTTCCCGCTGATGATCTCGGCCTGGAAGCTCGCGCCGGCGCTGGCGGCGGGCAATGCCGTGGTCCTCAAGCCGGCCGAACAGGCGCCGCTGACCTGTCTGCGCGCGGCCGAATTGGCGGTCGAGGCGGGCCTGCCGCCGGGCGTGCTGAATGTCGTGCCTGGCTACGGCGAGACGGCGGGGCAGGCGCTGGGCCGCCACATGGACGTGGATCACCTTGCGTTCACCGGCTCGGCGCCGGTGGGCAAGCTGTTCCTGAAATACGCCGGCGAGAGCAACATGAAGCCGGTGAGCCTGGAATGCGGCGGCAAGACCCCGAACATCGTCCTTGCCGACGCCGAGGATCTGGATGCCATCGCCGAGAACGTCGCCTGGGGGATTTTCTTCAACCAGGGCGAGGTTTGCAATGCGGGTTCGCGGCTGCTGGTCCAGGCGGACCTCCACGACGCCCTGCTGGAGCGGATCCTCCGCATCGCCCGCGAGATTGCGCCGGGCGACCCGCTGGATCCGGCGACGCGTCTGGGCGCCATCGTGGACCGCGAGCAGATGAACCGGGTGCTCGATTATATCCGCCTGGGCCGCGAGGAGGGCGCGCAGCTCGCCGTCGGCGGCAACGCCGCGCGCACCGGCAGCGGCGGCTACTACTTGGAGCCGACGGTGTTCGACCGCGTCGACAACCGCATGCGGATCGCCCAGGAGGAAATCTTCGGTCCCGTGCTGGCAACGGTCACGTTCAAGGATGTCGCCGACGCCATCCGCATCGGCAACGACACCATCTACGGCCTGGCCGCGGCCGTCTGGACCAAGGACATCGACAAGGCCCACCGCATCGCCAAGGCGTTGCGCGCCGGCAACGTCTGGGTGAATTGCTGGGACGGCGGCGACATGGGCACGCCTTTCGGCGGCTACAAGCAGTCCGGCTTCGGGCGGGACAAGTCGCACCACGCCATCGACAAATACGTGAACCTGAAAACCACCTGGATTCAACTGCGTGGCGGCGCGTGAGCGTGACGCCGGCGCGTCAAACGAACGGACACCGAGACGGGCCATGACCACCGACGAGGATGACGGGCCGGATGCCCTCAAGGCCGAGGTCGCCGCGTTCCGCGAGACCAACCCGGATGTGCGCGGGATCGACGTCATTTTCGCCGATCTCTGCGGCATTGTGCGCGGCAAGCGCTATCCGGCGGAGGATCTGGAGAAAATCGTCGCCGACGGTGTCGGGTTTCCGGGGTCCGCGTTTCTGCTGGACGTCCTGGGGGAGAATCACGATCCCATGGGACTTGGTTTCTCCGACGGCGATCCGGACGTGCTCGCCATGCCCATCGGCGACACCCTGACGCGCGTGCCCTGGGCGCCGCGGCCGCTGGGGCAGGTGCTCACGGCGTTCCGGCATCCCGACGGAACTCCCTACGAATACGACCCGCGCAACGTGCTCGCCGGCGTGGCGGCGCACCTGGACGCCCTGGGCCTGCATCCCGTGGTGGCCTTCGAGCTGGAGTTCTACCTGATCGATCCGGAACGCGCGCCCGGCGGCGCCCCCCAGCCGCCCCTGTCGCCCATGACGAAGCAGCGGGACGAGGGCACGCAGGTCTACGGCATGGCGGACGTGGACGCCTTCGACGATCTTCTGGACGAGATCGCGGGGGCGTGCGCAAGCCAGGGCATTCCAACGGGCGCGATCTCGGCGGAGTATGCGCCGGGGCAATTCGAAATCAATCTGGGGCACGTCGCCGATCCGCTGCGTGCGGCGGATCATTGCGCCCTGTTCAAGCGAGTGGTGAAGGGCGTGGCGCGGCGCCACGGCTATCAGGCGACCTTCATGGCGAAGCCCTATCCCCAGCACGCCGGCAGCGGCATGCATCTGCACATCAGCCTGCTGGACCGCGACGGCCGCAACGTTTTCGACGGCGGTGCAGCGGGGCCGGTGAGCGAGACGCTGCGCTGCGGTATCGGCGGCATCCTGGCCGCGCTGCCGGAGTCCATGGGGATTCTGGCGCCCAACCCGAACGCCTATCGGCGCTTTCAGCCCAATATCTTCGTGCCGCTGGGCCGCTCCTGGGGCTTCGAGAACCGGTCCGTGGCGCTGCGTATCCCGCAGGGCGACGGGCACGCCCGGCGGATCGAGCACCGCGTCGCCGGGGCGGACGCGAACCCCTATCTCACCCTGGCGACGGCCCTGGCGGGCCTACACCACGGCATCACCCAGGGCGCGGATCCAGGGGAAGCGCATCCCGGCAACGCCGGCGCGGCGTTCGACCGGGCAATGCCCTGGCGCCCGCGCCGTGCCTTCGAGGCCATGGCGGACGCGCCCATCCTGCGCCGCTATCTGGGCGGCGCGTATCTCGATGCCTATGCGGCATGCAAGCTGGCGGAGATGGATGCCTTCGAGGCGGAGCCGTCGCCGCTGGAATACCGCTACTACCTGCAGCCGGACTGAACCCACGCCCGCCGGGCCTCGTTGGCCGCGGTCCGGCGCATCGGTCAGCAGGGGCGCCGTTCGCATGGAAACCCCGGGCGGCCAGTTCAACGACCTGCAGTACCGGCTCGCCCGGCGCATCCTGGACGATGCGCGTTGGCGCGAGCTGGCGCCCGGCGCGCGCCTTGCCGAGCAACAGCTCGCGGCGCTGTGCCGGGTCTCGCGCTCGCCCGTGCGCAGCGCCCTGCGGCTGTTGGCCGCCCACGGCTTCGTCGAGCAGCAGCCCAATCGCGGTTTCTTCCTCAAGCACGGCGGCTGGACGCTGGACCCGGGCGACCTGGCCATTCTGATGTCGGACGGCGAGGCGCTCTACCGGCGCATCCTCTCCGACCGGTTCGCCGGCGTACTGCCGGATACACTCACGACGTCCGATCTGCAGCGGCGCTATGCCACAAGCCGGGCGAGCATCGCGCGCGTCATGAGCTACATGCGCGCGGAAGGGCTGATCGAACCGCGCGAGGGCCACGGCTGGCAGTTCCGGCCGGCGCTGACCTCGCGCGAGAGCTACGACGCCAGCTATCGCTTCCGCCTGCTGATCGAGCCGGCGGCGTTTCACGAGCCGGCGTTCGCGCCGGACATGACGGTCCTGGGCCGGCTGATGCGGGCGCACCGGTACCTTCTGGAAGGGCGCATCGCAACGGCGAGCTACACCCTGCTTTACGACGTCGACGCCGTGTTCCACGAGTCCATCGCGGCGTGGTCGGGCAACATCTTTCTCCAGCGCAGCGTGCGCGAACAGAACCGCGTGCGCCGGCTGACGGAGTACGAATTCTACGCCGACCGCGCGCGCATGCGCGAGTCCACGTGGGAACATCTCGCCATCCTGGAGGCCGTGGCGCACGCCGATCATGCCCGGGCGAGCGACCTCATGTCCCGCCACATCGCGGCCTCCTGGGGGCTGTCGCCGGCGTTTCCCGATGCCGGCGACTGAGCCCCGGGCTTTCGGCTACGCCGAGGCGTCGCGGTTCCGTCGGCCCGCCACCGCGGCGACGATCAAGCCCATGCCCACCAACGGCAGGGCGATGCCGAGCCATGTCGGTACCACCGTGACCAGCGCCGCCCCGGCACCGGCGAGCACCATGCCGGTGACGAGCAGAACAGTGAAGCGGGACGAGGGAGCGGTGTGGAATTCGGTCATGTCGCCTCACCCAGAACGTTGGAGCCGCACGGGAAGTTAATGCGCTCCCCCACCGGTGTCGATTCCGGGCGGCAACCACGCATGCCGGGCGCGTGCGGTGATGCTCAGCCCGCCGGACGACCGGCCTGCGACCGAACACTTAGCCCGGACCCGCGAACAGGAGATCCAGGGCTGGGAGAAGGGTTGCCCCTGCCGCGGCCGGGAAGGCCACGGACTTCCCGGGCTGATTGGCCGGGGTCGGCGCCTCACGCCTGACCGGTCGTTTCGGCCCGCCGAGCGCTTGACGCCGCCGCGCCCGATCGCGTCGGATACGTCGAAAGTCACCCAGCGACAGCCCGTGGAACGCCGCCATGGCCGAGACCGCCCAGCCCGCCGACAGCACGCCGGACAGCGCCAGCGCCCCCGGCCTCAACCACCTCTACCTCGTGGACGGCTCGGGCTATATTTTCCGCGCCTACCACAAGCTGCCGCCTACGATGTCGCGGCCCGACGGCACGCCCACGTTCGCCGCGTACGGCTTCACCAACATGCTGCTCAAGCTGCTGCGCGAGACCAGCGAGCGCGACGGCATCGCGGTGATCTTCGACGCCGCCGGGGAGTCCTTCCGCAACGAGATCTATCCCGACTACAAGGCCAACCGGCCCGAGATGCCGGAAGACCTCGCGCCGCAGATCCCCATCGTGAAGGACGCCGTGCGCGCCCTGAACATCCCCGGCATCGAGGAACAGGGCTACGAGGCGGACGACATCATCGCCAGCTATGTCGCCGAAGCGCGCAAGCACGGCATCCAGGTGACCATCGTCTCCTCGGACAAGGACCTGATGCAGCTCGTGGGCGAGGGGGTCGAGATGATGGACCCCATGGACGGGCGCATGCTGGGCGTCGAGGCGGTGCAGAAGAAGTTCGGCGTGGCCCCGGACAAGGTGGTGGATGTCCAGGCCCTGTGGGGCGACTCGACCGACAACGTCCCCGGCGTGCCCGGCATCGGGCAGAAGATCGCGGCAGACCTGATTGAACAGTACGGCTCCATCGAGGAACTCCTGGCGCACACGGACGAGATCAAGCAGAAGAAGCGCCGCGAGAACCTGGAGCAGTACGCCGATCAGGCCCGCGTCTCCAAGAAGCTCGTCCAGCTCCGCGGCGACATGGACCTGCCGCGCCCACTGCCCGACCTGCGCGCGCGCGAGCCGGAGAGCGGCCCGCTCCTGGAGTTCCTGCAGGAAAACGCGTTCAACTCCATCATCGGCCGGCTGGGCCTGGACAAGGACCCCAGCGAGAAGGCGGAGGAAACCCCGGCCACGGCCGAGGCGCACTACACCCTTGTGCAGGACCTGGCGACGCTGCAGGCCTGGATCGCCGAGGCGGACGCCAAGGGCGTGTGCGCCGTGGACACCGAGACCACCTCGCTCGACGCCCTGCGCGCCAAGCTGGTGGGGGTGAGCCTGGCCACCGCGCCGGGGCGGGCGTGCTACATCCCGCTCGCCCACGTCGACCCGCGCGGCGGCGGGCTGCTCGACAGCAGCAGCGAGAACCCCAAACAGGTCCCCGTCGACGATGCGCTGGCCGCGCTCAGGCCGCTGCTGGAAGATCCGGGCGTGCTCAAGATCGGGCAGAACATCAAGTACGACCGGGTCATTTTGGCCCGGCAGGGCATTCGGGTGGATCCGATCGACGACACCATGCTGCTGTCCTACGTCCTCGACGCCGGGCGGCACGGCCACGGCTTGGACGAGCTGGCGCGCCTGCACCTTGGCTTCGAGACGCGCAAGTACGAAGAGGTCGCGGGCAGCGGCAAGAGCCAGGTCACCTTCGACAAGGTCGACCTGGACACCGCGCGCGACTACGCCGCGGAGGACGCGGACGTTACCTATCGCCTGCACGCCCTGCTCAAGCCGCGCCTGCTGGAGGCGCGCATGGTCACGGTCTACGAGACCCTGGAGCGGCCGCTGTCCATGGTGCTTGCGGACATGGAGCGGCGCGGCATCAAGGTGGACCGCGAGATCCTCAAGGGCCTGTCCGACGAGTTCGCCCGGCGCATGGCCGATCTGGAGACCGAGATCTACAAGCTCGCGGGCCGCAGCTTCACCATCGGCTCGCCCAAGCAGTTGGGCGAGATCCTGTTCGACGAGATGGGCCTGCAGGGCGGCAAGAAGGGCAAGTCGGGCAGCTATTCCACCGACGCCGAGGTGCTCCAGGGGCTGGCGGCGCAGGGCCACAACCTGCCCGCGCGGGTGCTCGACTGGCGCCAGGTGCAAAAGCTCAAGTCCACCTACACCGACGCGCTGCAGGATGACATCAACCCCGAGACCGGGCGCGTGCACACGGCGTATCAGCAGGCCGTCGCGTCCACCGGGCGGCTGTCCTCGACCGACCCGAACCTGCAGAACATCCCCATCCGCACCGAGGAAGGGCGCAAGATCCGCCGCGCCTTCGTCGCCGCGGACGGGTATACGCTGCTCTCCGCGGACTACAGCCAGATCGAGCTGCGCCTGGCCGCGCACATGGCGGACGAGCCGGCGCTCAAGAAAGCGTTCCGGGAGGAGCAAGACATTCACGCCGCCACGGCGAGCGAGGTCTTCGGCGTGGATCTCGACGCCATGGATCCGGCAACCCGGCGCTCGGCGAAGGCGATCAACTTCGGCATCATCTACGGTATTTCGCCCTACGGGCTGGCGCAGAACCTGGGTATCGACCAGGGCGCGGCGAAGCAGTACATTCAGACCTATTTCGAGCGCTACCCGAACATCAAGAAGTACATGGACACGATGAAGGCGTATGCGCGCGAGCACGGCCATGTGCACACGCTCTTCGGCCGGCGGATTCATATCCCGGAGATCGCATCCAAGCAGCCCGCGCGGCGCAGCTTTTCCGAGCGCGCGGCGATCAACGCGCCCATCCAGGGCTCGGCCGCCGACGTCATCAAGCGCGCCATGACGCGCGTGCCGCGCGCGCTCGCCGAGGCGGGCCTGAACGCACGCATGCTCCTCCAGGTCCACGACGAACTGATCTTCGAGGTGCCCCACGCCGAAGTCGAGGCGACGTCAAAGCTCGT
>CAJXKW010000137.1 GCA_913055855.1 uncultured Limimonas sp.
CCGCCGCGCGCGACCGTCTCCTGCACGTTCGAGGCGAGCTTGGCGAACAGCGGCCCCGAGGGCGCGCAGACCACCACGGGCACGTGCTCGTCGATAAGCGCGATGGGCCCGTGCTTCATCTCGCCCGCGGCATAGCCCTCGGCGTGGATGTAGCTGACTTCCTTGAGCTTGAGCGCGCCCTCCAGGGCCAGCGGGTAAAGGTTCCCGCGCCCCAGGTAGAGGACGTCGCGCGCCTCGGCGATGTCGTGCGCGATGGCACGGATGGTCTCGTCGTGGTTGAGGATCTCCGCCGCGCGCGAAGGCAGCTCGACCAGCGCCTCGGTGAGCTTCGCCTCGCGCTCGGGCGAGAGCGCGCCGCGCGCCCGCCCCACGGCGAGCGCCAGGCAAGCCAGGGTGGTAAGCTGCGTGGTGAACGCCTTGGTCGAGGCCACGCCGATCTCCGGGCCAGCCAGGGTCTGGAGCACGGCCTCGCTCGCCCGGGCGATGCTGCTCTCGGTCACGTTGACCAGGGAGAGGGTGTGCTGGCCTTCCTCGCGCGCGTAGAGAAGGGCGCGGTAGGTGTCCGCCGTCTCGCCCGACTGCGAGATGGCCAGGGTCAGCCCGCCTTCGGACAGCGGCGGCGCGCGGTAGCGCAGCTCCGAGGCAATGTCCGCCTCGACCGGCTGGCGCGCCTCCTGCTCGAACCAGTACTTCGCCACCAGACCGGCGTAGAATGCGGTGCCGCACGCGGTCAGCGTGATCCGCGGGAGCGCGCCCAGATCGAAGGGAAATTCGGGCAGGGTGACCCGGCGCGCCAGGGGATCGACGAAGGTCTGCAGGGTATCGCCGATGACCGTGGGCTGCTCGAAAATCTCCTTCTGCATGAAGTGGCGGTGCGCGCCCTTGCCGATCATCGCGCCGGAGAGCGCGGTCTGCTTGATCGGCCGGTCCACGGGGTCGCCCGCCGCGTCGTAGAGGCGCGCGCCCTTCGGGCTGAGCACCGCCCAGTCGCCCTCCTCCAGGTAGCAGATGCGGCTGGTCAGGGGCGCCAGGCCGAGCGCGTCCGAGCCCAGGTACATGGCGTCGTCGCCGTAGCCCACGGCGAGCGGGCTTCCCCGGCGGGCACCGATCATGACGTCGTGGTGCCCGGCGAAGATGACGGCCAGCGCGAACGCGCCGTCCAGGCGCTGCAGGGCGCTCGCCATGGCGTGGGCGGGCGTCGCATTGCCTGCGAGCTCGTCGGCGAGCAGGTGCGCCACGACTTCCGTGTCCGTCTGGGTCTCGAAGGCGTGGCCCTGCTCCGCCAGTTCGTGGCGCAGCTCCCGGAAGTTCTCGATGATGCCGTTGTGTACCACGGCCACGCGCTGGTTGGCGTGCGGGTGGGCGTTGCGCTCGCTGGGCGGGCCGTGCGTGGCCCAGCGCGTGTGCCCGATGCCCACGGTGCCGTCGATGGGCTCGTCCTCCAAAAGCTGGGCGAGGTTGGTGAGCTTGCCCTGGGCACGCCGGCGGTCGATGCGCCCGTTCACCAGCGTTGCGATGCCCGCGGAATCGTAGCCGCGATACTCCAGCCGCTTGAGTCCGTCGAGGAGCAGCGGGGCGACCGGCTGGTCGCCGATGATGCCGATGATGCCGCACATGGTGGAGGCGTGTCCCCTTTAGCCCTTGTCCTCGGATCGGTCTTTCGCCCCCTGGCGCAGCTCGCGGAAGCGGCGCGCGGCGGCGTCGCGGTTGCGCTGGTCGCCGCGCCCGAGCGCCAGGGCGTCGTCGGGCACATCCTTGGTGATCGTGCTCCCGGCGCCCACGATGGCGCCCTGCCCCACGCGCACCGGCGCGACCAGCGCGGTGTTGGAGCCGATGAACGCGCCCGCGCCGATGGCCGTGCGCGCCTTGGTGTAGCCGTCGTAATTGCAGGTAATGGTGCCCGCGCCGATGTTGGCGCCCTCGGCCACATCGGCATCGCCCAGGTAGCTCAGGTGGTTGGCCTTCGCCCCCGCGGCGAGCCGGGCGTTCTTGACCTCGACGAAGTTGCCCACGCGGGCTTCGGCGCCGATCTCGCTGCCCGGCCGCAGGCGCGCATACGGGCCGATCTTCGCCCCCGCCGCAACCTGCGCCCCTTCCAGGTGGCTAAAGGACAGAACTTCCGCGCCCTCGCCCACGCGCACGCCGGGCCCGAAGACCACGTGCGGGTGGACCACCACGTCCGGCTCCAGCAGGGTGTCCGCCGCCAGTGTCACCGTTTCGGGCGCCACCAGGGTCGCGCCGCAGGTCATCGCCGCATGGCGCAGGCGTTGCTGCATCGCCGCCTCCGCCGCGGCGAGGTCGATGCGCGAATTCACGCCCTGCAACTCGGTCGCCGGGGCGACGGCGTGCGTGGCCGTCAACCCCGCCCCGTCGGCGAGCGCGACGATGTCCGTGAGGTAGTATTCCCCCTTGGCGTTGGCGTTGTCCACGCGCCGCAGCAGGTCGAACAGCGCCGGCGCACGGGCGCACACCATGCCCGCGTGGCAGGCACCCACCGCCAGCTCCTCGGGCGTGGCGTCCTTGGCCTCGACGATCCGGCGCAGCCGCCCGGCATCGTCGCAGATCAGCCGGCCGTAGCCGCCCGGATCTTCCGGATGGAAGCCGAGCACCGCGATGTCCGCGTTCGCCTCCGCGCGCCGGCGGCGCAGGCGGTCGAAGGTGCCCGGCGTTACCAGCGGGGTGTCGCCCAGCGCGACCAGCACCTCGGCATCCGGATCTTGAGCCCGCGCGCCCAACGCGGCCTCCGCCGTCAGGACGGCATGGCCGGTACCCAGGCGCTCGTCCTGTACCACGCTCTCGGCCGGGGCCACAGCCTCGGTCAACTCGGGCATGCCGGGCCCCACGACCACCACCGTGCGCGCCGGTTCCAGCGGCGCCAGCGCGTCCAGAACGTGGCGGATCATGGGCTTGCCGGCGACGGCGTGGAGCACCTTGGGCCGGCGCGAGCGCATGCGCGTGCCCTGGCCCGCGGCGAGAACGATGACGGCGAGGTTCGGCTCACTCATGAAGGGACCATTGCGTCCACGATTATGCCTCTCCTGCAGCGCGCGCCGGGCACGCGCCGAGCCGCGCGGAACCTGCCACGCCCCGCGCCGGCGCCGCAAAGCCGCATCTTCGCGGCCTGGCCGCCGCCCGCGGCGGCCGCGTGCGCCCCGTATGGCGTTTGCGTGGCGGCGACACATCCGCCCGCCCGTCTTGCGCGTTGCGGCGGGGCCGGCTACGCCCTGTCCCCGTCGCCCGCAACCTGCGCCGGGACACGAGGGTATGGCACCGATTCTTTTGTGCGACCTCGACGGGACGCTTGTCGACACGGTCCAGGACCTGACGGCCGTGCTCAATCGGCAGCTCGCCGAATCCGACCTGGCGCCGCTGTCCGAGGCCCAGGTACGGCGCATCGTGGGCCGCGGCATGCCGCGCCTGGTCGCCGATGGGTTCAGCCTTGCCGGGCGGCCGCTCGCGGATTCCGAGTGGGATCCGGCGGTGGCGCGTTTCATGGCCATGTACAACGCCGACCCGGCCGCGCATACGGCCGTCTATCCCGGCGTGCCCGAGACCCTGGACACGCTCGCGCGCGCCGGCTGGCGGATCGCGGTCTGCACGAACAAGCCCGAGGCACCCACCGCCGCCATTCTGGAAGCCCTGCACCTCGCGCGCTTCGTCGAAGCCATCGGCGCGGGCGACAGCTTCCCGGTGCGCAAGCCCGCGGGCGCCCATCTGCTCGCCACCCTGGAACGGATGCACGGCGACCCGGCGGCGGCCGTGATGGTGGGGGACAGCCGCATCGACCTGCGCGCCGCACGGGATGCGGGGGTGCCCATCGTCCTCGTCGGCTACGGCTACGGCGATCCGGACCTGGCCCCGGCCGACGCCGACGCCTGGATCGACCGCTTCGACGCCCTACCGGGCGCGCTGGCCGGCCTTCGCGCCGCCCGCTGAGGGCAGTTCGGCCGCGCCGTCGAGGCGCGATTCGGGCAGCTCGGCGGCGTCGCCGCGGTGCGTGGCGGTCAAGTGGCCCACGATGGCGGCATAGCTCGTGTCCATCTGGAGGCGGACCGGGACCGGCGGCGCGCCCGGCACCGCCTCGGCGAGCCAGATGCGCACGGCATCCGGATAGCGCTTGCGTTCGTCCATGGTGTTCCAGAAGCCACCGATGGTTTCCACGCTCAGGCGGCATACCTGCGCCGGACCGCTGTAGATGCCGTACCCCGAGGCCGCGAGCTGTTCCCGGCCGTCCGGCTCGGCCGAAATGTCGTAGCGTCGGCGGCCGTCGAAGATGCGCGCCGTCCCCCGGCAGGCACCCCCATCCGCCAGCAAAAGGTCGAAGATGCCCGTCAGCGGATCCACGGTGCCCTGGCGCTGCGCCTCCGGCACGCGCCCGCGGTCGTCCTTGCGCGCCGGCGGGATCGCGGTCACCGCGGGGACGGGCGCGCCGCCGTAGCGCATGGCGACCTTGCGGATATCGCGCTCGCGCCACTGGTTGGCCGTGGCGTAGTGCGCGGGGACCAGCCCATCCGCCCGAAGCATGCCGGTGGTCCGCGCCTCCAGGACAAAGGACAGGATGCGCGCCAGAAAACCGGTCGCCCGCACCTGCGTCTGCACGCCGTAGCGCGGCGGGTCCAGGGCCACGCGCATGTCCAGGGCGAGCGCCCGCAGGCCGCCGGCATAAATGGTATAGCCCAGGCGCACCGGCTCGATGGCCTCGGCGGACCGGGCGCCGGCGCCGTTTTCGGCGGCGCTTGCCGGTTGCGCGAGGAGACCGAGGGTGACGGCGATCACAGCCGGGATGGACGCACTGCGCATAAGCTGTCCCCATGCGGTGGTTCGTCGCAGTCGGCGCGTAGGCCGCGCATCACGGGAGATTCGCGCGGTTCGCCGGCACCGGCAACGGCATCCAGCCCCATCGCGCCCGCGTATCGCCGAATGACAGCAACGGGAGGTCATCATGGAAACGGCAAATCTGGTCGAGAGCCTGGAGCACACGGCCGCGCGGCTGCTGATCGCGGCGGAACACGACCGCGATCACCGGGACGACATGCGTAGCCTCGCCGCCCGCTTGCAAGCCATGACCGAGGAATTGGCGCCGCAACCCGCGGCCTGACACGACCCGTCGACAAGGCCCGCGGTACCGCTGGCATCGCGCGCTTGACAGCGGCGCCGCGCGCGCCTTACATCGCCGCCGCACACGATATCCGTGGGCGCGTAGCTCAGCGGCAGAGCGCTTCGTTCACACCGAAGAGGTCCCTGGTTCAATCCCAGGCGCGCCCACCACAGAATTCCCGAACGACGGGTCGAGCTTTTCGCCGTGATATAAACTGGAATGGCGACCGCGGGGCGCGCGCCATCGGCCGGCACGCAGGCCAACCGGTCGTGGCTGCGCCGGTGGTGGACACCCTTGGCAGCCGGGATCGGCCTGAAGGTTGCGGGAATTCAATCCAGCGTCAGCAGGGCAATGGTGATGTTGTCCTTGCCGCCTTCCATCATGGCGGCCTCGAACATGGCGCTGACGGCCGCCGCGTCGTCTTTCTCCGCCAGCATTTCCGCCAGCCGATCCGGGCCGACGAGGTCGGTCAAACCGTCGGTGCACAGGAGATACCGCGCGCCGGCGGCCGGGGTCTCGACATCGGCGTGCGGCGTGACCGGCGTCTCGTGCATCTGCCCGCCCAGCGTCTGGTCCAGGATGGGCGTGGTGTGCGCGGCCGTGCGCCCGTCGGCGAGCTTGGGCCCGGGCGTGTCGTCCACGCTGAGCTGAACCAGGCCGTATTGCGGGTCGAAGCGGTAGATCTTGCTGTCGCCCACGTTGAGCAGAACAACGGCCTCCGGAATAAGGATCGCCCCGGCGAGCGTGGTGCCCATGCCGGGCGGCCCTTGCCCCTTGGCCATCGCGGCATACAGATGGGCGTTGACGTCGGTGATCAAGCGCTCGCCGTCTTCCCCGCCGGTGACGGCGCGGCCGCGTTCGGCGCAGAACCGTACGACCGTGTGGCTCGCCACGTCCCCACCCGGGTGACCGCCCATGCCGTCGGCGACGAACACCGCGTGGGACGTATCCGCCGCCAGCGCCAGCGCCTTGGGCCGGCTCATGTCATTGGCGCAGATCCAGTCGTCCACGGCGAGCGCGTCCTCGTTGGCCGCGCGCCGCGCCCCGGTATGCGTCAGGGCGTGAACCGTCCCCGCTGCGGTCATGGTGCTGTCCCACACTACCCGCTCAGGTGCCGGGGCCGCTCACCCCGGCCTCGGCGAAGGTCGCCATGCCGTTATGGCAGGCACACGCGCCCTGGAGCAACGGAATCGCCATCGCCGCCCCGCTGGCCTCGCCCAAACGCATATCCAGGTCGAGCAGCGCGCGCTTGCCCAATGCGTCGAGCAGACGGGCATGGCCCGGTTCCGCAGATCCATGGGCGACCACACAGTGATCGAGCAGGCTGGGCTCGATCGCCGCCAGCACGGCCGCCGCGGCTGTTGTGGTGAAGCCGTCCAGGATCACCGGCGTGCGCCCCATGCGGCAGGCGATCACCGCGCCCGTGATCGCCGCAAGCTCCAGCCCGCCAAGCCGGCGCATCACCTCGAACGGATCATCGAGCGCGTCGGCGTGGCGGTCGAGCCCGCGCCGCACGACATCCACCTTCCGGCGAAGACCGGCCTCGTCCACGCCGGTGCCGGGACCGACCCAATCCTCTGGCGCGCCGCCGAAGAGGGCGCAACAGATCGCCGCGCCGCTGGTCGTGTTGGCGATCCCCATCTCACCCAACGCCATCACGTCGAAGCCCTCTTCGACCGCGACCATGCCGTAGGCCATGGCATTGGCGCAGGCCGAATCCGTCATGGCCGGCGCCTGCGTAAAGTCGGCCGTGGGCTGTTCGAGCGCCATCTCGTAAACGCGCAGATCCGCGTCGAAGGCGGCGCAGATCTGATTCACCGCCGCCCCGCCATCGATGAAGTTCTGCACCATCTGCCGCGTGACCGTCTGGGGAAACGCCGAAACGCCCTGCGCGGCCACGCCGTGGTTGCCCGCGAATACGGCGACGCGCGGCCGGTTCACCCGCGGCGGATAGCGCCCCTGCCAGGTGGCCAGCCAAGCGGCGAGTTCCTCCAGCCGGCCCAGCGAACGCACGGGCTTGGTCAGCTCCGCCTCGCGCGCCGCGGCGGCCTCGCCGGACTCCCGGTCGGGGCCCGGCAGGTCGCCGAGAATGCCGCGGATCTCGGCAAGGCTTGCGGTTTCCGGTGTCGCCATGGGCCGTCGCTCCTCGGGCGATGGGGGTGGACGCGCGCTGGGAGGCGCAGTGGTGGCGCACACGCCGCCGGACCGCAACCCCCACCGCGTCACCCCGCGACGCTGCGGCGCGCACGCCCGATCAGTTGAAGGGCACGACGGTGTCGGCGGAACGGGCCGGCTCCACCTCGGCCCCGGCGGTGCTGTCCGGATGCGTATGCCGGCGCACGATCTCGCGGATGCGGCCCTCGGCCCGGAGCGCCTTCAACGCCTTGTCGAACCGCTGCACAACGGGCTCGGCAACGGCCCGTTTGGAGAACATGAAGTGAATGGGCTCGGACTGGACCACTGCCCCGGTCCGCCGCAAATGATCCCCGACCCCGTGCACGTGGGCCAGGTAGTTGAGCACGTGTGGATTCCCCAGAATGCCCCCCACGCGATCCTTGGCGAGCGCCCGGACGTTCTCCGCCGCCGCATACATCCGATAGATCTGCTCGGCGTACTTCTCCCGGCCGAGCAGCGCATCCGCGCGATCACCGTAGGTGTGCCCGCGCACCACCCCCAGGCTCTGGCGCGTCTCCAGGAAGCGCCGGAGCCGGGTGTAGCGGCTGGACTCCTCGGAATCCACGAAGAGCGCCGCCTTGTACGGCATGTAGCTGACTGAAAAGTGCGCGTATTGGGCGCGCGCCGCCGTCCGGTGGGCCGCACCGGTGACGTCGAGTTCGCCCCGGCGCAGCTCGGCGAGCACGCGCTTCCACGGACGCTGATGCCAGGTCACGCGGCACCCCATGCGCTGCGCGACGGCACTGAGGATCTCGCCGTTGATTCCCGACAAGCCATCTGCCGTCGGGATGTCGAAGGGCGGCCACTTCGTGTAGCCCACCGCCAACGGGTCGGCACAGGCGCCGGTCCCCGCCGACACCTCGCCGGCCCCGGCCAGGGCGGCCAGGAGCCCCACGGCGGCCATTGCTTTCGTCTGTCGCATCCCCCAACCAATTGACCTGAGCGTGTTCGCCGGCGAAGCTTCGGACCGTGATCGCCGGGCGAACCGCGTTGGTTGTCCCCCGCGGCGCCAACCCATGCCCCGCAGAGGTTTCATTTTGGTAAAAACCACGTGCATGGCGACACAAACGCACACGCCGTACGCCGCACGTACAGCGGGCGCCGCCGCCGGCCCGGGCACCCGCCGGCGGCGATACGGCACGTGCACATCGGGAGAAGGCCGGTGTGTCCCGGCCATGGGGCATTCATGAGGGATGCGACCACGCGCTGGTGGCTGATCCGGCACGCGCCGGTGCATGCCGGCGGCCGCATGTACGGGCAGCAGGATCTGGATGCGGACACCGCCGACGGGGACACGGCGGCGGCCCTCGCAGCGTGGTTGCCGGCGGGGGCCGTTTGGCTGACCACACCGCTGTGCCGCACCCGGCAAACCGCGGCGGCCCTGGAGGCCCACCTCCCGGACACCCCCGAGCCCACCCCCGTACGGGCCCTGGCCGAGCAGCACTTCGGCACCTGGCAGGGGCGCACCCCGGCTGAGCTGATGGCCGAACAGCCCGAGGCGTGGCGGCGCTTCTGGGCGGAGCCGGCGGCGTCCCGCCCGCCCGCCGGTGAGAGCTTCGCCGACGTGGTCGATCGGGTGGGGCCGACACTGGCGACCTGGTCCGCTGCCCATCCGGGGCGCGACATCGTCGCCGTGGTCCACGGCGGCACCGTGCGCGCCGCGCTCGCGACCGCGCTGGGTGTGTCCCCGGCGCATGCGCTCGCCTTCGCGGTGGGCACCTGGTCCCTGACCCGGCTGGACCGCATCCCCGGCGCGGGGGCAAACGGCGGCCCCGCCTGGCGGATCGCCGCCGTCAACACCACGCCCGGTACCGGCGGTGACTGAACCAAAACGGGAACGTCCCCGGGCGTCGTTTACCCTTTATTTAGCCAGAACACGCTAACAGGGCCCGTCGCTTAGGGTTTCGAGAGAGCGTGTCGCGATGCTCCCCATCATCGGCATCGGTATCGTCCTTGCCTGCGTCTTCGGCGGGTACATTCTTGCCGGCGGCAAGATCATGATCGTGCTGCAGGCACTACCCTTCGAGCTCATCATCATCGGCGGCGCCGGCGTGGGTAGCGTCATCATCGGCAACCAGATGGGCGTGCTGAAGAAGATCGTGGGTGCCATTCTCAAGGCGCTGCGCGGGCCCAAGTGGTCCCAGGACGATTACCAGCAGCTCTTACTGATGATGTTCCAGGTCGCCCGGCTTCGTAAGCAGAAGGG
>CAJXKW010000138.1 GCA_913055855.1 uncultured Limimonas sp.
GCCGAACTTCCTCGAACTGCTGCACGTCTACGGCGTGGTGCCAGCGCCGGAAACACCGACAGTTCTGACAGGATGCGAACGCGCCTGCCCCAAACGGTACCGCGCCGCCACCTGTTGTGATTGCCACCGCCCCCACCGGGGCAGGCCGGCGCCAGCGCATGACGCATCAAGACGGTTCGGGCGTCCGCGTAAGCGTGGCGATGGCCGTTTGCGGGGCGTCGCGGATAACGCGCAACAGCGCCAGGGCGGGGCTGTCCGGCACATGGCGGCCTTGTTCCCAATCGCGCAACGTAGCAACAGGCACCCCGACGCGCGCGGCGAAGGCCGCCTGCGATAAGCCCGTGGCCTTGCGGGCGCGCTGGGCAAGCACGGCGGCTTCCGCGGCATCGTCCATAAGCGGCGCCGCGTCAGCATCAGCGTCCGCCTGACGCGCAATGGCGTCATCGTCCATCGCGTCCACGGCGGCCCAGTCAACGTCCGGCTGTTCAACCATAGGCGGCGCGTTCCCTAGCATTGGCCTTGCGCAGCGAAATCACGCGGATGTTTTCGCTGCGCGGGGTGAAGACGCAAACCATGAGGCGCCCGTGCGCCTTGCCATAGGCGATGAAGCGGCGTTCCGGGTATGCTTGGCGGGTGTCTTCAAGAACCACACCGGATTCCCGAGCGTTCGCAATCACGTCCGCGCCCAGCCATAAGGGCAGGCCGTGTTTGCGCTGGTTCGCCGCGTCTTTCGCCGCGTCGTATTCAACGCCCAAGGTACGGGTTCCCCGTATAAGCTGCAATGATAATCCGCCGGGCCGTAACCCGCTGTAACCCGTAACCCACGACGGCCGGGTTACGGATAACCCCTTGATATGCCCGGCTGTAACCCGTGTAACCCATGTAACCCTCACATGAGCACGGCCGGGCCGTAACCCGCCGCCGCCCCGCCAGCGTTGTTCCCGGTGTTCCCACCGTCGCGAACGCCACCGGGAACAGATTAACACCCTGATATGGCCGCGTTGTTCCCGGTGTTCCCGGTGTTCCCATCAATATGAACGGGGCCGGTGCGTTGCGGCGGGCACGGGGCCGCTTGGAACACCTGGAACACGTCGCCACACGCGGGCGTGTTCCGCGTAACCCCCTGACAAACCTGAATGGAACACGTGGAACACACGGAACACACGGCTGCGAAGGGCCGGCGCGTCACCCGCCGCCGGGGAAGGCCACCACGTTGTCGCCGTCGGCGCGGCCGATAAGCTGGCGAAGGTAGGCGTCCCACGCTTCCACGGCCGCGCGGCGTTCCGCTCGATAATCATACCGCTGATACACGGCAACAAGGCTGCCACCGCGCCCGGACGAATGGTTTAGCAGCTTTTCCACGACATGCGGGGCCACCCCAAGGTACGCCAGCCCGGACGCGCACGTGCGGCGCAAGTCATGCACCACCCACGGCGCTGGGGCGTCGGCGCCGTCCGCGTGCGCCAATTCGGCCATGCGGGCGTCCAGGCGTCGCTTTTCGCGCCCCATGTTGGCGATGGGCGACTTGCCTGTCGTGGTGAACACATAGCGCCCCAGCCGGGGCAGGCCGTCCAGGATTTCCAGCGCCAGCGGCGGCAAGTCCACTTCGTGGGGCTTGCTGTTCTTCGTGCGACTGGCGGGGATACGCCACACCCCGGCACCCAAATCTAGTTCATCCCATTCGGCTTGTTCGACTTCCGCGCGGCGTTGCCCCGTAATGGCAAGCAACCGCAGCGCCGCGCCATAGGGCAGGCTCATGTCCGCCGTCGCGCGCCACAACAACGCCAACTCATAATCGGACAGAACCCTATCGCGGGCCGCTGGGGACGGTGGCGCCTTCATGTCGCGGCAGGGGTTCACATCCACAATGCCGCGCTGGGCCGCCCAGCCGAACAAGGAACGGGCTACGGAAAAGGCAAAGCGTTCGGTGGCAGGGTTGTTCGTGTATTTATCCAAGGCGGCCGCAATATCGGCACGCTCGATTTCCGCTATATCGCGGTTTTTGAAGGCCGGAACCAAAATCCGATTGATGATATAGCCATATTCACGAACGGTTTTCGGCTTTAGATTGCGCTGAACGTGCTTGCGCTGGAAAGCGTCGGCAACGTCCCCAAATTGGCGCCATGCTTGTGCTTCGCGGGCACCTTGCCTGTCGGCTTGTGGGTCCTTGCCGCCCGCCACGTCGCCAAGGATACGCCGCGCTTCCTTGCGGGCCGCGTCCACCGTCCAGGGCTGCCCGTGCTTGCCAATCGTATATTCGCGCGCCTTGGCGTGGCGGCCGCCCGCGCCCGGCTTATAGCGAACGAAGTAGGTTCGCGAACGTGCCCCGACACGCACCCCGAACCCCGTGGTTTCCGTGTCCCATAGGACGGTTTGCTTGCCACCCGTCGGCGCCGGTTCACCTTCCACCACGCGCTTTGTGAGCTTCACCCGTCGCGCCATATATGCGCCCTTCCCGCCGTCATTTCCGCACACGGTATGCGGCCATTGCACTACCACATACCTACCACGGGGGCGAAAATGGCAGGAAAGCCGGGGAAAAGCAAGGAATCGAAAGACACGGACACGTCAGGGGGTTACGGAATATTTCGGAAAGCTAAGAAAGACAGCGGAAAGCGCAACCACCTACTTCGCCGTCTTGATATCGGGCAGCGCGCGCATCACCGGCGAGCGGCCGTAGACCTCGCCCGGCGCCTTCATCCAGCGGAACGTGATAAAGGGCGAGCAGCCGAACCGGCCCTCCGCCAGCACGGGCGGCCCGTGCGCGCCGTCGGGCTCCTCCAGCAAGGCGATGTAGTCGTAGGCGACGCCGTCGGGCAGCACCGCCTCGATAAGCCCGTGCCGGCGATCCTCCGCATCCCCGGCCGCGGCCGCCTCGGCGATCGCCGCGGGCAGCGCGTCCGGGCCAAAGCGGCTGGCGAGCTGGGCCGGCGTGGCCTCGCTGCGCCGGTAGGTCACATCGAGCGAGCCGTCCGGCCCCTCGTCCAGCACCGCCTCGTCCAGCGGTACGGCCGTGAAGCGGAACGCGCTGGACGCGCCCAGGGGCGCCTCCTCGAACTGCAGGACGGCCGTGCCGTAGACGACCAGATCCAGGTAGCACTGGTGGATCTCGACGGCGAAGTTGGACCGGTCGAGGTGACCCTGGAGCACGTCCTCGGCGTGCTTCAGGCTCTCGCCCAGGTGCCCGCCCTCCTCGGGGGCGACCTCGCTGCCCGGTGTCAGGCCGAACCAGCGCGACCACGGCGGGGTGAGCTGGGCGAGCAGGCTCGCCGCGAGCTGCTCCGCGGCATCGCCGGCCGTCGCGTCGAACAGCCGTTCCCGCCGGCCGCCGCCTGCGCCCGCACCACGGTCGCGCTGGGGCAGCGTGTGGTCGATGGCGTCCTGCCAGAGCCCTTCCCAGGCCGCGCGCTGCCGGCGCGCCCGGCGATAGCGCGCCAGCACGGCATCGGGATCGCGCTGCGCCATGGTCAGGCCCCCAGAAGATTCTTCCGCTGCGGCCCGTCGAAGCGCTCGACGAGAAGGCCCACGGGCGAGGTGGTGATGGTGCTGGTCAGGCGCCGGGCGCGCGCCCGGCGCCCGCTTTCGTTCTCGGTCCCGGTTTCGGCCGCATCGGTTCCAGCGTCGTGATCCGGCCCCGCGGTATCGTTTCCGCCGGAATCGGCCGCGTCGTCGCCGGTGCCGGCGCCGGAGCCGCCGGTATCGGCACCGTCGTCGGACCCGCCCCCGGGGATCCCGCCGTCGTCCGGCGCGGGCGCGGGGATGGGGCCGTCGGTGAGCGGCGTCTCGGGCTCCGAAACCGGCGCCGCGGGGACGGCGGGCACGCGCGGCGCAGCCAGTGGCGGCAGGGAACTCGCGCTCCCGCTTCCGCCCGAGTCCGCCGCATCGGTGGGCGCATCGCCCCCGGCGGGATCGGGGGGCGGTGTCGGCCCACCGCCGCTGTCCGTGTCCGGCGGCGGCGCGGGTGCACTGCCGCTCTCCCCCGTTGGCGGCGCGGGCGGCGGCGGCGCAGGCCGCGGCGGTGCCACCTGTGGCGGATTGAGCAGACCCATGGCTCGTCTCCCTTTAAGCTTGCAGGCATCCCGGGTCCGGCGACGGCGCACGGGGCACAAAAAAGCGCCGCTGCAGCGTGCCGGGCCGCAGCGGCGCGTGTTCGATGCACCTGTCGCCGTTTCGATTGTGAGACTACACGTGTCGGGCCTGGTCGTCAAGGCTTTTTTTCGCATTCTCCGACTGGCGTCGTAAGATGTCGGAAAAGATGCCAAGGTGTGACGACACCCCGGGCGTGGATGCCCAGCGCGCGCTTGACCGCCTCCACGCAGGTGAACGGCGCCGCGGGCGCGGGCCGGCGCGGAGCCGTGCGCACGCGCGCCGGCACCACCGTGTAGCCCTGTGCCAAAAGGGCGTCGAAGACGTTGCTGCCGGGTGCGAGCGGCAAACCCTGGAGAGCCGTGGCGTGCGCCATGGGATCGTAGAGCAGCCACTGGCCCCGATCGGGCAGGGCAAGGAAGCAGTGCCGGAACCCCGGCTTGAGCAGACGCAACAGGGGCAGATCGGTCTGCCCGGTGAACGCCACCAGGGCGATGCGCGCCGGTGGCTCGCCACTCCGGCCGCTCATGCCACGATTCCCTTGTCCTGCAGCGGCGGCGCCAGGGCCGCCAGCGCTTCCGCCCAGAGCGCCGCGGCGCGGCGCTCCCGCCGGGAATCCGGGTCGGGCGGCAGGAGCTGGCGGCCGTATTGCGCCAGGACCTGAACGTGCTCGGCGAGCAGCCGCCGGCGCCGGTACAGCCGGTCCACCACGGCGAGGATGTCCAGCGGCTCGCACGGCTTGGGCCGGTCGCTCATCCCCGCGGCGAGGCGCGCGCCCTGGATCTGCGCGGTTCGCGCCTGGACGCACCAGAACCATGCGGCCTCGACGGTGGGAAACGGATCGGCGGCCGCATCGGGGGCGGGCCGGGGCTGGCGATGCGACTGGGCCATGGTTGTCCCTCCTTGCATTCGGCGCTGTTTTGAACATATCGTGAACAACCGGAGGGTGTTGGCGCAAATGGTCCTATTTCAAGCCCATTATAGGTCAACTTTCCTTTTGCGCGGATGAGAGCGATCTAAGACCATGATCCCATGCTTCGCCACAGCGACATCTGGCGCGCCCTCGACCGCCTTGCGGAAACCCACGGCACGTCGCCGTCGGGGCTGGCGCGCCGGGCCGGGCTGGACCCGACCACGTTCAACAAGTCCAAGCGCCTGACGGCGGACGGCAAGCTCCGCTGGCCGAGCACCGAATCGGTCTCCAAGGTGCTCAACGCCACCGGCGCGTCGCTGAGCGAGTTCCTCAGCCTCATGGGCGAGGACCGCGCCGAGGCGCTGGGCCAGCGCATCCCGGTGATCGGCTACGCCCAGGCGGGCGACGAGGGCTATTTCGACGACGGCGGCTTCCCCATCGGCCAGGGCTGGGACGAGGTGACCTTCCCCCACATCGGCGACCCGCACGCCTACGCCCTGGAAATCACCGGCGATTCCATGGAGCCGGTGTACCGCGACGGCGACATCATCGTGGTCTCGCCGGGCGGCAGCGTCCGCCGCGGCGATCGCGTGGTGGTCAAGACCACCGACGGCGAGGTCATGGCCAAGCAGCTCATCCGCCAGAGCGCACGCCGGCTGGAGCTGGCCTCGGTGAACAGCCTGCACGAGGATCGCGTTCTCAACATCGAGGACGTCATGTGGACCGCGCGCATCGTCTGGGCGAGCCAGTAGGCTGACGGAGCACCGATCCGGCGGTCTCGTCCGTCGGCCTAGGAATTTTGTCTTGACATTCGGCGCCGCGCGATGGTTTCCTGCGTCCATGATGCAGAGCGAGCCGCATGCACCCACCGCCATCGAACCCCGCGTGGACGCGCCGCTCGGCCCGGCGCTGCGCCTCGCCGCGGCCCTGGGCGGGGCGGACGCCCGCACGGCCGCCCTCGCCCGCGCCGAGCGCGCCGGCCGGGACCGGGACGCGCGCGCCGCCGCCCGACGCGTGGCCACGGCGCGTGCGGCGCAGGTTCACGGCAACCTGAACGGCGCGGCCGTGGCAGCCGCCCGGCTCGCGCTTGTCGCCGCGCGCCGCGACAGTCTGCGCACCGATCCCGTCGCCATCGGGTGATTCCCACGCGGCGCAACTTGGCCTAGGCTCGTCCGCGGACACCGCAACATCCCCGGCAACACAGCGGCGCGAGGGACATGGCCTGGCACTTTTTCGACGGCACGTGGCACGACGGCAATCCCGGCATCATGGGGCCGATGTCCCACGGATCCTGGATGGCGTCGACCGTGTTCGACGGCGCCCGCGTCATCGACGGCCGTGCGCCCGATCTGACGCGGCACTGCGCACGGCTTATGGAATCCGCGCGCGTGATGGATCTGACCCCGCCGATCGGGGCCGAGGGCATCGTCGAGCTGGTGCGCGATGGCGTGCGCCGCATGCGCCCGAGCGAAGCGCTCTACGTCAAGCCCATGTTCTGGGCCGAGACGGGCTTTGTCGCGCCCGATCCGGACTCGGCGCGGTTCTGCCTGACCCTGGCGGAGGCGCCGCTGCCGCGCGCCGAGGGAATCGCCGTGACCCTGTCGCGATTCCGGCGCCCCACGCCGGAGTCCGCGCCCACGGACGCCAAGGCCGCCTGCCTGTATCCCAACAACGGCCGCGCCCTGCGCGAAGCCCGCCGCGCCGGCTTCGACAACGCGGTGCTGCTGGACGCCATGGGCAACGTCGCCGAACTCGCAACGGCGAACATCTGGCTCGTTCGCGACGGCGAGGTGGCCACGCCGGTTCCCAACGGCTGCTTCCTCGACGGCATCACCAAGCAGCGCGTGGCCCACCTGCTCGCCGAGGACGGCCATGCCGTGCGCGAGCGCCGGGTCACCTGGGCCGAACTCGAAGCCGCGGACGAGGTCTTCGCCACGGGCAATTACGGCAAAGTTCTCCCGGTAACCCGCGTGGGCGGGCGCGAGCTGGCGCCGGGGCCGGTGGCGCGGCGGGCGCGCGAGCTTTACTGGGGGTGGATGGCGGACACGCCGGCGCTCGCCTAGGTCCGAATCCGGGCCGCTTGCCACTTAACGTCTCCCTAACCCGGCAGGCCTAGGTTTTCTGCCGCTTTCGTGACGCATCGGGGGTGTCGGGTCCATGCGCTCGCTGGACATGGATGGGCCGTTTCCGCTCACCAAGGTGGAGATCGAACGCCGGATCAAGGAGGCCCGGCCGGGCAATTTCGCCCTGGGGCGGCAAACCAAGGACAACCGGTTCCTGGTGCGCTACGTCGGGCGCGACGACGTCGATGTCCGGCGCGGGCTCCTGGGGGCCCTCAACGCAAGCACGACCGCCCAGCCCGGTGTGGTCGGCCGGCTCATGGGCGCGGAACCGGGCGACGACTGCTTCAAGTTCTCCCTCGCCCAGAGCGCCGACGCGGCGTTCGAGAAGCACTGCCGCCATTTTCATCACTTCAACAAGAACGGCAACCTGCGCAACCGGCGCCACCCGCGCTCGCCGGGACAGGCCAACCTCGCCTGCCCCGTCTGTGGCGACAAATTCTGACCGACCACGGCCGCTGCAGAACAGGCCCGGTTCCGCCCGGAGCCGGCGAAGGGCATGTCCGGCTTGCACGTCCCGACCGCTTTGCCGCCGAAAGCGGAACCATCCGGAATTGCGTTTGCGCACCGTGCCGAGGTCTGCGAAATCGCGGCGATAAGCCCGACATGCCGCCCGCCCGGACGGCGACGGGGATTACATGGCCGATGCAGGGGGCCGCGCATGTCCGAAAAAATGAAGGCTGCCGTTTTCGTGGAGCCCAACAGGATCGAGCTGGACGAAAAGCCGATCCCGGATGTCGGGCCGCTCGACGCCCTCGTGCGCATCACCACGACGACGATTTGCGGCACGGATATTCACATTCTCAAGGGCGAATATCCGGTGGAGCGCGGCCTGACGATCGGCCACGAGCCGGTGGGCGTCATCGAAAAGCTCGGCTCGGCGGTGCAGGGCTACGCGGAAGGCCAGCGCGTCATCGCCGGCGCGATCGCGCCCAGCGGCCACAGCAATGCCTCGCTCTGCGGCTGCCACGCCCAGGATGGCCCGGGCACCAGGCACGGGTTCAAGGGCCTCGGCGGCTGGCGCTTCGGCAACACGATCGACGGCGCGCAGGCGGAATACCTGCTGGTTCCGGACGCCATGGCGAATCTCGCGCCGGTCCCGGACGGCCTGACCGACGAGCAGGTGCTGATGTGCCCGGACATTCTCTCCACCGGCTTTTCCGGTGCGGAAAGCGGCCGCGTGCGGATCGGCGATACCGTGGCCGTGTTCGCCCAGGGGCCGATCGGCCTGTGTGCCACCGCCGGTGCGCGCCTGATGGGCGCGACCACGATCATCGGCGTCGAGGCCGTGCCCGAGCGCGCCGAAATTTCGCGCCAGGTCGGTGCCGACCACGTCGTTGACTTCAAGAAGGTCGATCCCGTGGACGAGATCCGGCGCCTGACCGACGGGCGGGGCGTGGACGTCGCGATCGAGGCGCTGGGCCTTCAAGAGACCTTCGAGGCATCCCTTCGTGTCCTCCGGCCGGGTGGGACGCTGTCCTCGCTCGGTGTCTATTCGCGCGATTTGACGGTCCCGCTCGACGCCTTCCTCGCGGGGCTGGGCGACCACACCATCGTCACAACGCTCTGTCCGGGCGGCAAGGAACGCATGCGCCGGCTGATGAACGTGATCGCCTCCGGCCGGCTGGACACGCGGTCCCTCGTGACCCATCATTTCACGCTGGATCAGATTGCGGATGCCTACGACCTGTTCGCGAACCAGCGGGACGGTGTGCTGAAGGTCGCGCTTACGCCCTAAGGGACCGCCGGCTGTCGGGTCGTTGGGCCAGTCCGTGTTCAACTCCCACAGCAAGGTCCAAACACGCCTATGCCGAATGACTCGTCAGCGCCCGCGGCCGACCAGGGGTCTGCCGCGTGGCATGCGTGTGTGCGCGAGGACGTGCTCGCGCGTTTGGCGGCCGATGCGGAGCGCGGCCTGACCCACGCCGACGCCGCCGCCCGTCTCGACCGCCATGGTCCCAACGCGCTGCCCGAGGCCGAGCGAACCGGGCCGGTCAAGCGCTTCCTCCAGCAGTTCCGCAACCTGCTGATCTACGTCCTGCTCGCCGCGGCGGTGGTCATGGCGGCGCTGGGGCATTGGCTCGACGCCGCGGTGATCCTCGGTGTCGTGCTGGTGAACGCGGCGATCGGCTTCGTCCAGGAGGGCCGTGCGGAGAACGC
>CAJXKW010000139.1 GCA_913055855.1 uncultured Limimonas sp.
GAACAGGCGCAGCGGCGCCCACGGGCGGCCGAGAAAAACGATGCGGGTGCGCCCGCCGGACAGCCGGCGCAGGCGAACGGCCGCGCTGACCGCGCGTCCGCCCGTGGCGACCACGAGGTCCGGCCAGGGCGGGCCCCAGGCTTGATCGCCCGGGACGGGACCGCCGATTCCCAGCGCGTCGCGGACACGGTCCAGGATGACGCGGTCCACGGATACGCGGAACCGCACCGTCTCGTAGGGCCGGCCGAGCGCCTCGGCGAGCTTGACGAGCTGGCGGTCGTCCCCGGCGCGCCCCTCCTGGAGCAGCACGATGTGCGGGGCGCCGGCAGCCGGTGCGGTCACGGCCTGTCCCCTTCCTCGAATTCCCGCGCGGCGCGCGGTTGTGTGCGCCGCAGCATGGCCCGTGGCGTAGCAGATCGGGCCGCGGTCGGGAAGCGCAAAGGGCGGCGCGCTATGCCGATTCGGACCGGGGGTACGCCGAGGCCGCGCCGGGCGCGCCGGTGATCCGGTTGAACAGAGCGAGATGGTCCTCGGCCGAGCGGGCCATGGAGAACTGCCCGGCGCGCGCCTTGAGCGCGGCGGTATCCGGCGGCGTGTCCAGGCTGCGCGCCATGGCGTCGGCGAGCGCGGCGGCGTCGCCCACCGGCACCAGCGGCGCGTACCGGCCGCCGTCGAGGATCTCGCGCGGGCCGCTGGGGCAGTCGGTGCTCACCACCGGGCAGCCGCAGGCCATGGCCTCCAGCAGCGCATTGGGCAGCCCTTCCGCGCGCGAGGACAGCACGAAAAGATCGGCGCGCGCATCGTACGCGTAGGGGTTTGCCGCCCAGCCGGGCAGGTCGAGGTCCGCGGCGATGCCCAGGCGCCGGGCGAGCAGGCGCAGCAGCGGCCGGTGCGGGCCTTCGCCCAGGATGACCAGGCGTGCGGCACGTTCCCGGCGTACGCGGGCGAACGCGCGCAGCAACGTGGCGAAGTCCTTGGACTCGCCCAGCCGGCCTACGCCCAGGATCACCGGGCGGTCGCGGTCCGCGGCGAACCAGGGGTGGTCGATGGCCTCCGCTGCCCAGCGCTCGATGCGCGGCGACACGACCGGGTTGTAGATGGGCGTGACCGCGTCTTCTGGCAGCCCGGTTTCGCGGAAGAGCTGCGCGGCGACGTCCTGCGAGACCGCGATCACGCCGTCCAGGCGCGGGTAGAACCGGCGGACGAGCGGAGCGAGGTGGCGCCAGCGCGCCTGGGTGCGCTTGAGCGGGCGCTGGAAGTGGGGAAAGCCGATGCGCTCGCTGCCCACCACCTTCGTGGGCACGCCGGCGAGGTCGCGCGCCCATAGCGCGATCAGGTTCTGGTACGGCCCGGCGGCGTAGAGCACGTCCGGCTCGGCCTCGCGAAGGTAATCGGCGAGGCTGCCCAGGTGCCGGATGGGCCAGGGCGGGATGCGCGCGTTCAGGACGGGGGCACGCAGCACGTCCGTGTCGCCGGGCGCGGCCTGGCGCACCGCCCGGCGCGCCGCGCGCGTCCCGGCGGCGGGCAGGTAGCGCGGCGCCACGCCCTCGGGGAGCCCGTGCGTTCCCGGACCGGCGTCGCGCAGCACCACCAGCTCCACCCGATGCCCGCGCGCCACGAAGGCATGCGCCAGGTGAGTCAGGGACCGCTGCACGCCGCCGCCGCGGAGCTTATGCACGAGAATGGTGATGTGCATGGAACCGTCTCACGCCTCCGGTGCCGGATCGGGCGCGGGCGTTTTCGCCGGCTCATTGACGCGATCGGGAAGGTAAACCCGGACGATCGCATACATCATGCCGCCCGTTACCAGCGTCTGGGCGATTTCGGCGAGCGGGACCGCACTGACGTCCACGGAATCCACGAGCAGCCACATCGTTGTTCCCCACACGGCCGTCGCGACAAGCTGAATGCCCACCGCAGTGAACACGCGCCCCGCTACGTTGAGCAGCGGCGGTAGGGGCGACATGAAGGTGCGGATCACGCCGGCGATCGCGAACAGCAACATGGGCATGTAGGCGGCCTGAAATCCCGAGCCGAACGCATGCCGCAGAATGGTTTCGCCGAAAACCACAAGCGGAACCATGATGGCGACGCCGAGGACACCCGCACCAAGGCTGGCGCGAACCGCCATGCGCCGACGGCGCCGGTGATTGCCGCTCGCGGTTGCCTGTGCCAGGGCCGGATAGAGCGCGGGTATCAAAATCTTGGAGATCGGTTTCCGGGTCAGGCCCCCAATGTTTTCGGCGATGCGGAGGATGGCCGCCGCGCCCGGGTCGAGCAGCGCCCCGATCAGGAGCGGGGCGGATTTGTCGCGTGCGCGATTGACGACCTGGTTGCAGAACATGCCGAAACTGTGCCGCCACACGCCGGCGGCCGGGCGCAAGGCGGCCCGCGTGAGAATTTGCCGGGGGGCCAGGAGGTCGCGGCGGGCCAGTTCGCGCAGCGAGACGGCGGCCAGCCAGCCGCGGCTAACGACCAGCGAAGCGCCCCAAAGGGTGAGGAAGGCGGCGAGGCCCGCTCCCGCGAAGGCGAGGCCAAGGCCGCCCGCCAAGCGGATCGCTGGCGTGAGCACGTTCTGGATGCCGACCAGGTCGAACCGGTCGAACAAGCGGAGAAGACTGTCCGTTGTCCCCGTCAGGGTGGTTGCCGCAACGGTCAACCCGTAGTAATAGGCGGCGTCCGCATGCGTCGCAGGAATGTTGAGCATCCCCAATATCGTGGCTATAACGAGGTGTAAAACCGCTAGGCCGACGAGCGTGCTGGCGACATCGATCACAAGACCGAATCCGATTAGGCGCTGGAGTTTCGCTCGGTCCCCTGTTTCATTTGCCTGGGCGCCGAAACGGATGATCGTCTCCCGAAGACGGACCTTGACGAGCGCGCCGATAACGGCGCGCAATGCCATGATAAAAACCATAATACCGAAGACGTCGACGCCGAGGCTCCGGGTCGCGACGGCCGTTGCGCCCAGAGACAACAGGCCCTCGGCGCCGCTGGAGATCGAGAGGGGAACAGCGTTGCGAAATGGTTTCGCCCACGCCTTCGTCGAAAACGTCGAAACGAGCCGATTTCCCGTCGTTCGAAACGTTCCCATCCATGAAGACGCAGACCGTTTCACCATTTCGGCTTTGTCCTTCGCTGAGCGTTATGGCCGGTGGGTCAATCTTGCGATCGTGTAACGCCCACCGGTCGCGCTGTACATCGTGCGCCGGGGACATCGTTCCAGCTTTCCCGGCCTATCAATCCTCGCCCAGGTGACGTGCGGGCCCCCTGCACTCAGCGCGAGCGGATGTCGCACGGAAAAAGGCCCGGCGCCGAGTGCACATGACCGGCAGTCACCGCCGTCCAAGCGGGTCCTCGCAGGCGTCTTCGCCACGTGATACCACCCGATCGCGCGCTTTCGGCACGGCGTGAGCGCGAACACGCGAGGCTCGCGGCCCGGGTCTGAAAATCGGTTCATCGGGGACGGTCGGTACATATGCGAGTATGCGGACCCTGCCTTCGTGGCCTTACCGGACGCTTCGGCGCTGTGCGCGTTGCGGGGGCGTGGATACGTGACGGTCGTCAAGTCGCGACATGAGCGCGACAATCCGGTTGCTGACCATGCTTTAGGATGTCCCCACGATGAACCGGCGGAAGATTTCGGAAGGCGCGGCATGAACACGCAATCCGGTCCTTTGACGATCATCCTCTCGGATCTGGGCGGCGGCGGCGTTCAACACGCCTATCTCCGCTTGGCGCGGGGCCTGGTCGAGCTGGGCTATCCCGTGGATTTGACCGTGTTTCGACTCTCTGGAGAGCTCGCGACGGAGATTCCCGAGGGGGTGAAGGTCTTCGAACTTTCTGCCTGCCCTGGTCCTGTTGCCCGTTTTCACGCGTGGGCCGCCGCACCTGATGCTTTTCGTGATATTCTCCTCCCGGTCCTGTTGGCGCCGAAAATCAAGTGGCAGCTGCGCTATATCCCGGGGCTCATCCGATATTTACGCGACCGCAAGCCGAGGGCGGTTCTATCCGCGTCGCTCGGATACACCAACATCGTGAGCTACCTGGCGCACCGCGCGGCGTCCCATCCGTGCCGGCTGGTGCTAAGCCAGCACAACCCGATTTCGCAGCATTTATATCTAAGGGGAAATTTGAAAAATTGGCAATGGCGGTATGCCCGGCCGCTCCTGCGTCGTAGCTATACATATGCCGATCGGATCGTTGCCGTTTCGCACAGTGTGGCCGAGGATCTGATCAGTACTTTGGATCTGCCGGGGGACAAAATCGACGTCGTCTACAATCCCGTCTACAACCCGGTTGAATTGATTGATAGCGCTGTTCCGGCGCCGCACTCGTGGTTCCTCGATAATAAAACGCCTGTTCTTTTATGGGTTGGTCGCATGGCAACGGAAAAAGATATACCGAACTTGTTTTACGCCTTTGCGCGTCTGCGTGAGGCAACGGACGCCCGTCTGCTATTGGTCGGGGATGGGCCACGCCGAGGCGACTTGATGCGGCTTCGCGATCAACTTGGGCTGAATGAAACAGTGGCTTTCGTTGGCTGGCACCACCAGCCACAGACCTTCATGGGACACGCTGATGCCCTTGTCCTCTGTTCGCGCTTCGAGGGGCTTGGCTTGGTCGCGATTGAAGCGATGGCCGCAGGCTGTCCGGTCGTCGCCACGAACTGTCCCGGTGGTGTGCGTGAAATCATGGATGATGGCCGCTTTGGGCGGTTGGTGCCCCCCGGTGACTCCGACGCGCTGGCTCGCGCGATCGCTGAAACGCTGGCGGCGCCGCCTTCGGCCGAGGCGCTCCGCCGTCGAGCACGCGATTTTTCCGTGGACGCGTCCGCCAAGGCCTACGGTCGGGTCATGGCGGCTGCTGACGAAGAAGAGAAAGGAATGTCCAGCGCGATATAGAGGTTGCGGAGGCGTCGGCGGATCGGGGCTGGAGAAAACACATGCCGAAGTGCGTGTGTACGGTTGGGGCCGCCGTTGCGTCACCGAAAACAAATCTCCATGACGATGGAAAATGCCATAATCATTCTTGGGTTTCGTTTTCCATCAACGAACGTTTTGGGATCAATATTTCCCGGGGTGTTCGGATTTCCGCCACGTGTATGTGCCTCGACGTTCGCCCCGGTGGCATGCGCAAATGGCGGCCCTTGACGGCGGCCGGGGGCAAACGCCGTGAATGACTCGGATCGTTGACGTTCGCGCACGAAACGCGCCATCCATGATCGGCTGGGCGGTTATGTGTTTTGCGAACGCGCGAGCATGCGGTCGATGATCTCACGGATGGACGAGCGCGTGGCCGAGTCCGAGAAAGCGGTCTCCAGGCCGGTAAAGGCCCGTTGTTGCTGAAACATGTGCGTGCGTGTTTCCGGCGTCTGGGCCGTCTGGTGGACCAGAGATCGGATGCACGTCGCCGCGTCGAAACCGGGCCGCGCGGCGCCCGTGGCCACCAGGGGCAAGACGGCGGGACTCGGCGCAAAATGCGCGTGGACGATGGGCTTGCCGGCCAGGCAGGCGTCGAGTGCCGCCGTGGAGTCCTCCGCGATCACGACGTCGGTTTCCGGAAAGAGCGCCTCGAGCGCATCGTGGCGGAGTGTCACGCGCGTCTGCAAGCCGGCGTCCGCGGCTTTGCGTTCGTAAATCTGACTGTAATCGGCCGGGTGGGGCTTGATGGTGAGATGGGCGTCCGGGACCTGCCGGAGCGCGTCGAGCAGCGCATCGAGGATGTCGGCGCCCTCGATCGGGAATCGACCCGGTGTGAAACACTTGTGCGGCGTGTGCGGCCGCGTCACCCAAAGCCAACGGGTGCCGCCGGAAGCCGGCTCCGCCGGTGGCGCGAGCCCGTCATAGGCCGGATTGCCGGTTACGTGGACGGGTGGCGCGTCGGTCTGGTCCCCATGGAGCCGTCGCGCCGTTGCACGAATACGGTCCGCGCGTTCGGGACCCCAGACGCATTTTGCGCTCGCGTAGACCGGATCGAGGAAGAAGCGTTCGCAATCCAGTCCATGCGCAAAGGCAAGTGTCGGAATGCCGTGGGGCCGTGCCGCCAGGGCCCAGGTCAAACCTTCCGGCGAGGGGTCGTCGTGGAGGAGGATCGCGCTCGGCGCAATCGCATCCAGCGCGCGCCGTACGGCCGCGATCCGGGCCGCCTCAAAACGCGCGTCGTCGACGAGTGCGTCGAGGGTCCGTGAATCGAGTTCGAAGCCGAAGTCCTGCAGCCCGCGCGACAGGGCGGCACGAAATTTTCGAAACGCAGAGCGCGGCGGTAAGCCCTTGGGAAGTACGGGTACGTACGGCGAATTTCCGGCGCCACGCGGGGTTGCTCCGGCAAACACCACCGATCCCGGAAGGTCGAAGGATTCGGCGCGAATGAGCGCGTCGAGCCGGCTCGTGGCTTTCACGAGAAGGCGCGGTTCCGCGGTGGTGGCGCGGATCCGCCGCGCACGGAGAGGTGTTGCGGCCCCGGCCAGCCGGCCCAGCGTTTCGGGGATGATCCGGTGTTTGAGCATGCGGCGTACCCGCGCCGCCGGGGTTCGAGGTTCCGCATCCAACCCCCAGGCGTCGCGAAACTGTGCATCGCGTTCGGCGAGCGCCGGGTAGGCGAGCGGCCGCATGCGCTCGGCAAGCGCCTGGGTGACACTGCGGCGCACGGCATGGCCCAGATTAACACCGCAGTAATGAACCGAGTCCGCCGCCGCGCGTTCGGGCCATGTCTGGACGATTTCGAAGACCTGCCAGTCGGGATCGGCGGGTGTCATCGGCGATTGAGGGTTCCTGTGCGCGTTGCTGTGCCGGGTTGGTGCCGGGGGACGGGATTGTCGTGTCGGGGACCGGCGTGGTCGGCGCACTTTCATATCAGCCGAGCAGGCGCGACGCCTACCGGTCGCCACGGCGAGCTGTCCCCATGCGTGGCGCGGAATGGCCCTGTCGGCCGTGATCGCGCGTCCGGCGGCCCTTGCCGCGTTCCGGGCATGTTTTGCCGCCACCCGTCGCCGCGCTGGGCAAGCGCATCGCGCCCACGCGCCGCCGCAGCCCGGCCATGGCAGGATACGCCCGGCCGGGGCCTGTAACAGATCCTTTACCACGCTCCGGCATCGTGCTTGCAGCCGTGCCCGTGGAAGACCGCGCATGGCGGAACGCAATTGACGGGAGAACAGGTTTTCATGGCGTTCAAGCAGCTGCTTCTGCAATCGACACGTGGTGCCGATCCCAGCCTGGTCGCGCCGTGGGACGATCGCAAACGGCAAAGCCTGGACGAGCGCCTGAGTGCATGCAGCGCGATACTCGGTAAGGATGAGATTCATCTCAAGGAGATGAGCTTTGTTCAGCGGGAGCTTTTCAATCTCGCCCAACAGATGCCCAGCAATAGCGACGTCTGGAAGTTGATGGGTATTCTCAACTATTATAACAAGGCTTACGAACAGGCGGATACCTATATCAGCAAAGCGATTGATCTCAATCCCAACGACGTCGACAACTACAGCAATCGTGCGGCCGTGCTGCGCGCCCAGGGCCGCGAGATGGCGGCGCGCGAGGTGCTGGAGACAGCGCTCCGCAAGGCGCCGGGCTCGCCGGCCGCGCACCGAAACTTCGGCAACCTGCTCTCCGATCAGGGGGCGTTCGAGGACGCGCTGGATCACTATCGCCGCGCCCTCGAGCAGCGCCCCGGCCACCAGGAGACATGGCAGAACTATATCTTCGCCATCGCGCGCAGCGCCAGCCCAAACGACATGCTGGACGCACTCAACCAGGCCGATGCGCAGGGCTGCGACCGGCTGCAGATCTGCCAGCGCGTGGCCACTTGGCTGCTCGGCTACGGGCGCGGCGTGCCCGCCATGGTGCTGTTCAGCGAAGCCCTGCAGGTGGACGAGACGGATCCCACCAACCTGCGCGGCATGGCGGCGGCGCTGCTCCAGATCGAGCGGCCGAAGGACGCGGACACCTTCATCGACAAGGCGCTGGAACTGGACCCCGACGATGTCGCCGCGCTGAACCAGAAAATCGGGCTTTGCCTGAACAACAACTGGATCGAACAGGCGGAGACGCATCTCAACGAGGCGCTGGCCAAGGCGCCGGGGGCGCCCGCGCTGCTGGTGGACAAGGCGCAGATCCTGTTCCGGAAGGACGACATCGAGGGCGCGGAGCGCGAAACCCTGAAGGTCCTCAAGCAGGCGCCCAACCTTCCCGCGGCCAACGGCATGATGGCCCAGATCGCCCGAACCCGCGGCGACTTCGAGAGCGCCCAAGCCTATTCGGAAAAGGTGATCGCCAACGCGCGCACGCAGAAGGGTGGGGCCATCAGCGGTCTTTATTCGGTCAAGTCGGATATCACCGAGGAAGACGACGTCCAGTCGGTTCTCAAGCAGCTCGAGGCGCAGGAAACGACCTCGAAACAGGATCTCGCCGCCTACAATTACACGCTCGGTCACCTTTTCCACAAACTCAAGTCCCCCGAGCGTGCGATCTTCTTTTTCAAGACGGCCAACGATCTTCGCCGCATCACGTTGCGCAGCCAGGGGCAGGACTACCATCGCCAGCAGTTCGAGGCGCAGGTCGCGGCGATGGAGCAGACGTTCACCCCGGCGTTCTTCGCCGAGCGCCGGGACTGGGGCGTGGCCAGCGAGCAGCCCGTGTTCATCGTGGGCATGCCGCGCAGCGGCACGACCCTGACGGAGCAGATCGTCGCCGCGCACCCGCTCGCCTTCGGCGCCGGGGAGCTGGGCAAGGTCCCGAGCATGGTGCGCGAGCAAACCCGCCACGTGCAGGAGGCGGGCGCAAACAAGGCCTTTCCCTACTGGATGCCGGATCTTCGCCCCGAGGACGTGTGCGAGATGGCCGAGTCCTACTTGGCGTATATCCGCGACTACAACGCGGATGCGCTGCGCGTCACGGACAAGATGCCGCACAATTTCCTGAACGTCGGCCTGATCGCCACGATGTTCCCGAATGCCCGGATCATCCACGTCATGCGCGATCCGGTGGACAACTGCTTGTCCTGCTTCCAGCAGCATTTCCAGATGCCGCACGCCTACAGCACGAATCTCGAGGACGTGGGCCATCACTACCGGCTCTATCGGCGGCTCATGGCGCACTGGCGAAAGGTGCTGCCGGAGAACCTGTACGAAGTGCAGTACGAGGAACTGGTCGCCGATCAGGAGCGCGTCTCGCGCGAACTCATCGCGTTCCTGGGGCTCGATTGGGACGACGCGTGTCTGGCGTTCAACCGTCAGGAGCGGGCGGTCAAGACCGCCAGCGTGT
>CAJXKW010000140.1 GCA_913055855.1 uncultured Limimonas sp.
CGGCTGCGCCGGCATACCGACCTGCCCGTGGCCGTGGGCTTCGGCATCACCGAGCCGGAGCAGGCGGCGGGCATCGCCGCCAACGCCGACGCCGCTGTCGTGGGGTCCGCCTTGGTGCGCAGCATCGCTGCCGGCCTGGACGACCAGGGGAAGGCCACGCGTGCCTGCGTGACCGGGGTCCACGATCTGGTCGGGCGCCTGGCACGCGGCATCCGGGAAGGCGCCCGCTGACCGGCACGGGATAAAGCGCCGTCCACCGCCAAGCCATCATCTTTAGCGTGGCGAAAGATGAGCCTGTCGAAAGGTAAGTCTGGCCCACGAAACAGGGATCTTCAGCCCGCATGAGCTGGCTGTCCAACTATGTGCGTCCGAAATTCCGCGCCCTGGTGCAGCGGTCCGACATCCCGGACGACCTCTGGGAGAAGTGCCCGGACTGCGGGCAGATGATCTTTCACCGAGACCTAGCCAACAATCTTCGGGTCTGCCCACACTGCGGCCACCACATGCGCCTGGGTGTGCGCGCGCGCCTGGATCTGATGTTCGACGACGGGGCCTACACGCTCCTGGACCTGCCGGAAAGCGTGCAGGACCCGCTGCGCTTTCGCGACCGCAAGCGCTACGCTGACCGGCTGCGCGAGGCGCGGTCGAAAAGCGAAGAAACCGAGGCGATCCTGGTCGCCGAGGGGACTATCGGCGGCTGGCAAGCGGTCGTCGCGGCGTTTAATTTCGCCTTCCTGGGCGGCTCCATGGGCGTGGCCGTGGGCGAGGGCATCCGCCGTGCGGCCGAGCGCGCCGTTGAGACCGAGGGGGCGCTGATCGCCGTGCCCGCATCGGGTGGCGCGCGCATGCAGGAGGGGATCCTCTCCCTGATGCAGATGCCGCGCACCACGATCGCGGTGGACATGGTGAAAGAGGCCGGGCTGCCCTACCTGACGCTGCTCACCGATCCGACCACGGGCGGGGTGAGCGCCTCCTTCGCCATGCTGGGCGACATCGCCATGGCCGAGCCGGGTGCGGTGATCGGTTTCGCCGGTGCGCGCGTGATCGAGGAGACGATCCGCGAGAAGCTTCCCGAGGGTTTCCAACGCGCGGAATACCTGCGCGACCACGGCATGCTCGACATGGTCGTGGACCGGCGCGAGCTGCGCACCACCATCGGCGGCGTGCTCGACCTGCTGCGCCGCCCCGTGGGGACGCCCGCGTTCCCCGCGAAACCGGCGGAAAACAGCGACACGGCGCGCGAAACGGCCGAGCCCGAAGCGGCCGAGACGAGCGCGGCGTAGCCGTATGGCGGCGGCCAACGAGGCGGGTAGCGACGCCGTCCTGGAGCGCCTGCTCGCGCTGCATCCCAAGATCATCGACCTGTCGCTGGACCGCGTCTGGCGTCTGCTCGACCGGCTCGGCCATCCCGAACGCGACCTCCCGCCGGCGATCCACGTCGCCGGCACGAATGGCAAGGGCTCGCTGATCGCCTTCCTGCGCGCCATGCTCGAGGCCGACGGGAAGCGCGTCCACGCCTACACGAGCCCGCACCTTGTGCGCTTTCACGAGCGCATCCGGCTCGCCGGCGAGCTGATTCCGGAGGGCGAACTGCTGGCGCTGCTGGAGGAGGCGGAGGCCGCCAACGGTGGCGAGCCCATCACCTTCTTCGAGATCACCACCTGCGCCGCGTTCCTTGCGTTCGCGCGCACGCCCGCCGACGTGCTGCTGCTGGAAACGGGCCTGGGGGGCCGGCTGGACGCCACGAACGTGCTGGACGCGCCGGCGCTGACGGCGATCACGCCGGTGGCGATGGACCACATGCAGTACCTGGGCGACACCCTGAGCGCCATTGCGGGCGAGAAGGCGGGCATCCTCAAGCCCGGCGTACCCGCCGTGGTGGCGCCACAGGCCCCGGCGGCGCGCGACGTCATCCTGGACCGGGCGCGCGCTCTGGACGTGCCTGTCGCGTTGGGCGGGCGCGATTGGTCGGGCGAGGCCGCCGCCGACGCCAGCGGCTTTACCTACCGCGAGACGCCGAGCGGGGCGGCGACGGCATTTCCCGCACCGGCCCTGCTCGGGCCGTACCAGATCGACAACGCCGCCACGGCCGTGGCCTGCGCCCGCAACCTGGGCGATCTGGCGCCGACGGACGCGGCGATCCGGGCGGGTCTGGCGCATGTCCTCTGGCCCGGCCGCTTTCACACCCTGGCCGCGGGCACGCTCACGTCGCGGATGCCGTCCGGGTGGGAACTCTGGCTCGACGGCGGGCACAACGGCGCTGCCGGCGAGGCCCTGGCCGCCGCGGTGGATGCCTGGAACCGGGGCGATGGCGAGCACCGGCCGCTGCACCTCGTCGTGGGCATGATCAACAGTAAGGAGCCGCAGGAATTCCTCGCGCCGCTGGCCGCCCGCGCGGACAGCATCACGGCCGTGGCCGTGCCCGGGGAGCCGGCGACCTACGGCGCCTCCGAGACGGCCGCATTCGCCCGGCGGGCCGGGGATGCGCCGGTCTACGAGGGCGATTCCATCGGCACTGCCCTGGACGCCATCGCCGAGCGCGCGGCCGACGCGGGCGATCCGCCCGGGCGGGTGCTGATCTGCGGCTCGCTCTATCTCGCCGGACGCGTGCTGGCACTGAACGGGGCCGAGGCGTAACGCACCGGAGTCCGTTACCCCTCGACCCAGGCGATGCGCAGGACGTTGGTCGCGCCCGGGGTGCCGAAGGGCACGCCGGCGGTGATGACGAGCTTGTCGTCCGGGTTGGCGACGCCCTCGCCCAGGGCGACCCGGCAGGCCTTGCCCACCATCTCGCCGAAATCCTGGACGTCCGCCGTGTTCACGCAATGCACGCCCCACAGCAGGGCGAGCCGGCGTGCCGTCGCCAGCTTCGAGGTCAGCACCAGGATGGGCACCAGTGGCCGCTCCCGTGCCGCGCGCAGGGCGGTCGAGCCGGAGGTGGTATAGGTGACGATGGCCGCCGCCTGGATGGTGTGCGCCACACTCGCCGCGGCTTCGGAAATGGCGTCCGGTGCGGTGGGTTCGGGCTGCGGGTTCAGCGCGCTAATGATGGGCCGGTAGAAGTTGTCGCGCTCGGTCCGTGCAATGATGCGGTCCATGAAGCTCACCGCCTCGCGCGGATAGTGGCCAGCCGCGCTCTCCGCCGAGAGCATGACCGCGTCCGCGCCGTCGTACACGGCCGTGGCGACGTCCGAGGCCTCGGCGCGAGTGGGGGCCGGCGACTGGACCATGCTGTCCAGCATCTGCGTGGCCACGATCACCGGCTTGCCCGCCAGACGGCAGGCGCGGATGATGTTCTTCTGGTGCCCGGGCACGTCTTCCGGCGGGATCTCCACGCCCAGGTCGCCGCGCGCGACCATCACGGCGTCGGCCAGTTCCACCAGCTCGTCCAGGTGCTCAAGGGCGGAGGGCTTCTCCACCTTGATCATCAGGTTGGCCTTGTCGCCGATGATGCGCCGCGCCTCGGTGATGTCGTCGGGACGCTGGACGAACGACAGGGCGACCCAGTCGACCCCAAGTTCCAGGCCGAAATCGAGATCCCGGCGGTCCTTATCCGTCAGCGGCGAGATGGGCATGATGACGTTGGGGACGTTCACCCCCTTGCGGTCGGACAGCACGCCGCCGGTGACGACCTCGCAATCGGCGTGGGAGGCGGAGGCGTCCTTGACCGCCACGCGCAGCTTGCCGTCGTCGAGCAGGATGTGCGCCCCGGGCTCCAGGACGGCGAACACCTCGGGATGCGGCAGCGGCGCGCGGCGCGAGTCCCCCAGCGTCTCGTCCAGGTCCAGGCGGAACGCCGCGCCGCGTTCAAGGCGCACCTCCCCGCCCTCGAACCGGCCCACGCGCAGCTTGGGGCCCTGGAGGTCCTGAAGAATGCCGATGGGCCGGCCGGTTTCGGATTCGAGCGCGCGGATGGCCTCGTAGGTTGCGCGGTGGTCCGCGTGCTCGCCGTGCGAGAAGTTCAGCCGAAAGACGTCCGCTCCCGCCTCGAAAAGCGCGCGGATCGTCTCGCTGTCCCGGCTGGCCGGGCCCAGGGTCGCAAGGACCTTTGCGTTGCGCACACGCCGCATCATGCCGTCCCCGTCGTGAATTGTGCCGTGTTTGGTTGCGGCGCCCCGCGGGCGCCGGCTGCGCTCGCCGGGCGTGGGCGGTTACGTCCCGGCGGCGACGTAGATCGCACGCAGGTCGTTGACGTTCGTCAGCGTCGGCCCGGTGACGATCAGATCGTTCAGGTGCTGGAAAACCGTATAGGCGTCATTGTCCCGCAGTCGCTCGGCCGGGTCCAGACCGGCCGCGCACGCCCGTTCGAGGGTATCGGGGCGGACGACCGCCCCGGCATTGTCCTCGCTGCCGTCGATGCCGTCGCTGTCGATGGCGACGGCATAGGTCTCGGGTGCGCCATCGAACGCGAGCGCCGCGCCCAGGAGGAACTCGGCGTTGCGCCCGCCGCGCCCGTTGCCGCGCACGGTGACCGTGGTCTCCCCGCCGGACAAAAGGACGCAGGGCGCCGGCTCGGGCTGGCCGTGCAGGCGCACCTGCCGGGCGATGCCCGCCATCACCTTGGCGGTCTCACGCGCCTCCCCCTCGATGGCGTCGCCCAGGACGACCGGGCGCACCCCCGCGGCGCGCGCCGCCTCGGCCATGGCCATGAGCGAATCCTGCGGTCGGCCGATGATGTGCGTCTCGGCGCGTGCCAATGCGGCATCGCCCGGCTTGGGCGTCTCGTCGCGGCCCGTGTCCAGGTGCCGCCGCACGGCGTCCGGCGGGTTGATGCCGTAGGCGTTCAGGATGCTGCGCGCCTGCGCCACGGTGGTGGGATCCGCCACGGTGGGCCCCGAGGCGATGGTCGCCGGATCGTCACCCGGGACGTCGGAAATCAACAGCGCCACCACGCGCGCCGGCGCGGCCGCGGCGGCGAGGCGCCCGCCCTTGATCGCGGAGAGGTGCTTGCGCACGCAGTTCATTTCCGCGATGTCCGCGCCCGAGGCGAGCAGCGCCTTGGAAACCGCGCGCTTGTCGTCGAGCGTCAGCCCCTCGGCGGGCTCGGCGAGCAGGGCCGAGCCGCCCCCGGAAATCAGGCAGATCAGCAGGTCGTTCTCGCCCAGCGCCTCGGCATAGCGGCGAATCCGGCGCGCGGCGTCCTGCCCGGCCGCGTCTGGGACGGGGTGGGACGCCTCGATGCATTCGATGTGCGAAAGGGGCAGGCCGTGGTCGTAGCGTGTGACCACGACGCCCTCGGGCGGCGGGGCATGGGCCGGCCACGCGTCCTCAACGGCCCGCGCCATGGACGCCGCCGCCTTGCCCGCGCCCACCACGACCGTGCGCCCGTTCGCGGGCAGCTCGGGCAAGTGCGCGGGCACAATATGGGCCGGGTCGGCGGCAGCGAGACCGGCCCGCCAAAGGCTTTCCAGAAAGGCGTCGGGGTCGGCGGCGGACATGCGGGCACGCGCTCCGGGTCATGGCTGTTTCGTCGCCGATGATGACCCGGTACACCTATCCCCGGCCCGTCCGCAAGCGACATCCGCAACCGCCGCGCCGACGGGGGCCGGGCGCCGACTTTCTGTGCGTCCGCCGGGGCGCTGAGGCCGCGTTGCGATCAGCCGGCGCTGCCCACGGCCCGCACAGTCTCGGCCGGGGCTGTTTCCGTCGCAACCCCGTCCACGGCGTCGTAGCTCGCCACCACGTGCTGCAGGTGGCGGGTCATGGCGTGCTCCGCGGCATCCGGGTCGCGGTTCCGGATGGCGTTGACGATGCGCCGGTGCTCGGCAATGAGCTGGTTGCGTTCGTCCTCGGATGCGCAAAGCGCGGAGCGCGTGTAGGCGATGGTGCGCTCCAGGATATCGCCCATCATCTCCATGAGATGCATGTAGACGGCCGAGTGCGACGCCTTGGCGACGGCGAGGTGGAAGGCGTAGTCCTGAGCGTTCTGCGTCTCCGGCGCGGCATTGGGGTCCGCCATCGCCTCGCAGGTCCGGGCGATCTCGGCGATCTGCTCGTCGGTGGCGCGCACCGCGGCGCGCCGTGCCGCCCAGGTCTCGATGTGCGCGCGCAGTTCGGCGAGATCGTGGTAGTTCCGCGTGTCCGCGCGGACCAGGCGCATCAGCGGGCTGTCGGATTCGTGCGCGCCACGGCTGACGCGCGTGCCGCCGCCCTGGACGGCGACGATGAAACCCTGCGCCTTGAGTTCCTGCAGCGCGGCGCGCACGGAGACGCGGCTGACGTTCATCATTTCCGCCAGGCTGCGCTCGCCCGGCAGGCGCTCGCCCGGTGCCAGGGTGCCCGCGGCGATCAGGCCCATGAGCTCCTGGGCCACCCGCTCGGAGACGCGCTCGCGCGGGATTTCGCGGAAGCGGGGATCGTGCTGTTCGTTCTCGGTCATTGTGGATGGCTTTCGCGACGCGGCACACATGCCATGCATGCGGTCTGGTGGTAGGACCAGTCTGTCTTCCCTTAAGGGATAGGCCTTGCCGTTCCGGGCGTCAACCGCCACGCCCCAGAATTTTCGGCAGTGCAACATGGGGCTAAGGGGTTTGGCGACGGGCTGCGCGGTCGTGTCGCTCCCCGGCGCGGATCAGCGCCAGCCGCGTCAGAGCGGGACCTGCCAGTTCGAACACGACGGTCGAGGCAATGACCAGGGGCAGGACCGTATCCCGCAGTGCGGGAAAGGCGTTGCCGGCCACAAGCGCCATGCCCAGGGCTACGCCCGCCTGGGGAAGAATGGCCACGCCCATCCATCGGCGAAGCTGGGCCGGCGCCCCGCTGATCTGGCCGCCCAGGAAGGCGCCCACGACCAGCCCGGCTGCACGCAGGACCACGAAGGCGCCGCCCGCAAGGCCGATCTCGGCGAGCTGCTCCACGTGCAGCGATGCTCCCGCGAGGACGAAGAACAGGACCATGAAGGGCCACTCCACGCCCTCGATCTCGCGGAACGGGCGGTCATGGTGCGAGGCGAGGTTGACGATGATCGCGCCGACGATCATCGCCGTGAGCAGGAACGAGACCTCCAGCCACAACGCCAGGCCGCCGGCGAAGAAGACCACACCCAGGGCCTCGGCCTGCATGGGCTCGCCCGGGCGTAGCCGGCCCGTCAGGTAGGCGGCGGGCACGCCCACGAGGATGCCCAGCATGAGCGCACCGCCCAGATCGCGCGCGCCGTGGGCGAGGGCGTCCACGCTGCCGCCATTGCCCGCGACGACCTGCGCCGCGGCGAGGAGCACGGAGAACACGATCAGCCCCCAGGCGTCGTCGATGGCGACGATCCCCAGCAGGGTGTCGGTGAAGCGCCCTTTCGCGCGCAGTTCCTCGGTGACGTTCTGCACGGCCGCAGGCGCCGAGGCGGGCGCGATCCCGGCAAGCAGCATCGCCACCACCGGGTCCACGCCCAGGAGCAGCAGGCCGCCCAGCACGAAGGCCGAGACGCCCAGCACCTCCAGCGCCGAGATGGCCAGTACGTGCCGGCCGCAGGTGCGCAGCATCTCCTTGGACAGCTTGCCGCCCAGCAGGAAGCCCACCATCAGCAGGGCGATGTTGCTGATCAGCGGGTACATGGTTTCGGCGTTGACGGGCAGGAGCGCCAGACCGGACGGCCCGCAAGCGATGCCGAAGAGCACCAGCAGGGTGACCCGCGGCAGGGGCAGCTTGCGCGAGAGAAGGTCGCCGACGAGGCCGAGCAGCAACAGGGCGCCCAGCGTGACGATGACGAGCGCCGTATCGGGCATCAGGGCTCCGGGGGCATGCGTGCGGCAGGTGACAAAGGGATCCGGGCCGGTTTCACACGCGGCCCGCGACGGCTATAGTGCGGCGCATCATGGATGACCAGCCGTCGCAGCCGCAAGCCGCGCCCCGAAATCTGCTCGCCCCGGATGAGCCCGGCCCCGTCGTCGTGGAGAACGGCGACGCAGCCGCGCCCGTGCTCGTGGTGTGCGACCACGCCACCAACTTCGTCCCGCGCGCGTTCGACGGCCTGGGCCTGCCGCCGGCCGAGCTGGAACGTCACATCGCCTACGACATCGGCATCCTGCCCGTGGCCCGGCGGGTGGCCGAGGCGCTGGACGCGCCGCTGGTGCGCAGCAACTTCTCGCGCCTGATCGTCGACCCCAACCGGCAGCTCGACGACGCCACGCTTATGCCGGAAATCGCCGACGGCACCATCGTGACCGGCAACCGCGGCCTGACCGATGCCGAGGTGGGTGCGCGGCTGGCGACGTTCTTCTGGCCGTATCACCACGAAATCACGCGTCGGCTGGAAGCCATCCAGACGCGCGGTGTGGCGCCCGTGCTGATCTCGCTGCATTCGTTCACGCCGGTGATGCACGGCCGGAAGCGGCCCTGGGAGGTGGGCATCCTCTGGGACCGCGACGAGCGCTTGCCCGTGCCCGCGATGGACTGGCTCGCCAGAAGGGGCTGGACCGTCGGCGACAACGAGCCCTACTCGGGCCGCGACCACCACGGCTACACCCAGCACGTCCACGGCGACCGCCTGGGCCTACCCAACATCCTGCTGGAGATCCGGCAGGATCATATCGCCCACGGCGACGGCCAGGCGCGCTGGGCGGACGAACTGTTGGCCATGCTGCGCACGCTGCTCGCGGACGAGGCCCTGTATCACGCGCGGCCGCGCTGACGCCCCCATCCGGCTTGGCAGCGGCGCGTCGTGCGGGCACACTTGCCAGTCCAAGAAAAACGAAGACGGGGAGGTTCCGCCGGTGACCCACCCGAAGCCGTCGTTCAGCCTGGGGATGGAGGAGGAGTATCTCCTCGTCGACCGGGCGACGCGCGACCTCGTCACCGACCCGCCCGAAGGCCTGATGGCCGCGTGCGAGGCGCGCATGGGCGAACGCGTGAGCCCCGAGTTCCTGCGCAGCCAGGTCGAGGTGGGCACCAACGTGTGCACCGATATCCCGGCACTGCGCAGCGAGATCGCGGGGCTGCGCGGCGCGGTCGCCGAGGTGGCGGGCGACTACGACTTGGCCCCCATCGCCGCCTCGACGCATCCCTTCGCCGCCTGGACGAGCCAGAAGCACACGGACAAGCAGCGCTACAACGTCCTCGCCCGGGA
>CAJXKW010000141.1 GCA_913055855.1 uncultured Limimonas sp.
GCCGCGCATGCGCTTGGGCGCGTTCTCGCCCATGACCCAGCGCAGCGCCTCGACGAGGTTGGACTTGCCGCAGCCGTTCGGGCCCACCACCCCCGTGGTGCCCGGTGCGATGACCAGCTCGGTGGGATCAACGAACGACTTGAACCCGCGCAGGCGAAGGCGTGTGAACTGCAAGGGCCGCACGTCCTCCCGGGTGGGCGGGCCGCGATCAGGTGGGCGGGGCCGCTGTCAGGCGCCCGCGTCGCGCAGCTTCTTGGCCAGCTCTTCGTAGCCCGGATTGCCCTCGACGACCTCGCCGTCGATGATGAAGCTGGGCGTCGCCTTGATATCCGCGCTGCGCCGCGCGTCGAGCTGGCGCTGCAGGATGCGGTCCTGCTTGGCCGAATCGGTCATGCAGGCGTCCGCTTTCTCCGGGCTCAGTCCGGCCATGCCGGCGAGCTTGCGAAAGTGCGCTTCGGGATCCTCGGCGCGCGCCCACTGCATCTGCTTCATGTAGAGGATGTTGAGCATGCTGAAGAAGCGCCGCCCGTCGAAGCACTCGGTGAGCAGCGCCCCCTTCAGCGCACGCCGGTCCAGCGGATAGTGGCGGAAGATCAGCTTCACCTGGCCGGGCTCGATGAAGTTCTTCTTGATGCGCGGCAGGGTTTCCTTGTGGAAGGTCGCGCAGTGCGGGCAGGTTAGCGAGGAATATTCGACGATGGTCACCGGGGCGTCCGCGTCGCCCAGTACGTGGTCGCCGGGCTGAACCTGGGCGAGGTCGCCCGCGCTCGCCGTGGTCAGGGCGTCCGGCGTGGCGGTGCCGGCGTCGCCCGCATCCATGGGGGCGCGCACGGCGTGCGCTGTGTCGTCCAGGGCCAGCATGCCGTTGGTTGCAAGACCTGCGGCGCCTAGCGCGAGAAGGCCACCCAGGCCGATCAGGATCTTCCACATGCGCATCGTCAGCCTACCAAATTTAGGGGAACGGTAGCGGCAGGACCGCCGGGACGCAAGCCCGTACGTGCCGTTTCCCGCCGCTTGCACCCGGCACATAGCACATCTCAGCCCCGGCGTCGCGGGACGGCCGGGCCGGTCGCCACCGGCGCGATCGATTCCGCCAAACCGCAAACGGTTTTTTGCGCGTACCGCCGGGCTTAACCTCGCTCGATACCCAACGACACCAAACCGGCCGTACGGCCGAGCATCGAGAGCGAAGCGAGGCGAGATTCCCATGACGGCAGCGGACACGGCGCGCCAAGCGGACGCGGGCGCGGATGCGCTCGCGCTGGAGACACCCGAGGCCGGGTTGCCCGAGCAGTTCTACGCCCCGGCGGAGCCCACACCAGTGCCGGCGCCGCACGTGCTTCACCTGAACCGGCCGCTGGCCGAGCACCTGGGCCTGGACCCGGCGCGGCTCGCGCGGCCGGATGGCGTGGCGGTGCTCGCGGGCAACCGTATCCCGTCGTCGGTGCGGCCGGTGGCGCTCGCCTATGCCGGGCATCAGTTCGGCGCGTTCGCCCCGCGCCTGGGCGATGGGCGCGCCGTGCTCCTGGGCGAGCGGGTAGACCGTGACGGTGTGCGCCGGGACATCCAACTCAAGGGCGCGGGGCGGACGCCATTTTCCGGCATGGGCGACGGCCGCGCGGAACTCTTCCCGGTGCTGGGCGAGTATCTGGCGAGCGAGGGCATGGCCGGCCTGGGCATTCCCACGACGCGGTCCCTGGCCATGCTGACCACGGGCGAGACGGTCTCGCGCGGCGAGCACCACACCGGCGCCGTGCTGACGCGCGTGGCGCGCAGCCACGTCCGTGTGGGCACCTTCGAGTATTTCGCCCGCAACGGCGATCCGGCGAGCGTGCAGGTGCTCGCCGACCACGTCATCGCCCGCCACGATCCCGAGCTGCGCGATTCGGATCGGCCGTACCGCGACCTGCTTGCGGCCGTGGCCCGGCGCACAGGTGAACTGATCGCGAACTGGATGCTCGTGGGCTTCGTCCACGGCGTGCTCAACACCGACAACATCTCGGTGGCGGGCGAGACCCTGGACTACGGCCCGTTCGCCTGGATGGACGCCTACCACCCGTCGGCGTGTTTCAGCGCGGTCGACGTCTACGGCCGCTACGCCTTCGACCAGCAGCCGCGGATCGGCTCCTGGAACCTGTGCCGCTTCGCCGAGACGCTTTTGCCGCTGCTGGGCGCCGACGCGGATCTGGAGGCGGCGAAGACGGCCGCCTACGACGCGCTCGCGGAATACGATTCGGCCTTCGACCGTGTGTGGCAGGCGGGGCTACGACGCAAGATCGGGTTGGCCGAGGAGACGGCTCAGGCGGGTGACACCGATCTGGCCGGGCGGCTGCTCAACGCCATGGCCGAGCAGGGCGCGGATTTCACGCTGACGTTCCGCCGGCTTGCGGCGGTCTCCGGCGACGACCCGGCGCACGACGACCCGGTACGCCGGCTCTTCGCCGATCCCGAGGCCTTTGATGTCTGGGCGCGCGACTGGCGCGCGCGCCTGGCCCGGGAGGGCCGGGACGACGCGGCGCGCCGGGCCGCGATGTGTGCGGTCAACCCGGCCTACGTGCTGCGCAAGCACCACGTTTACGCGGTCTACAAGGCCGTTCTGGACGGCGACACCGGTGACCTGGACCGGCTTTGGCGGGTGCTGCGCGAGCCCTACGCCGACCACCCGGACATGGCCGCCTGGGCGCAGCCGCCGGCGGCGGCGGAACGCGTGCGCTGGACGTTCTGCGGGACGTGAACGGGCTGCGTCGCGCGTTACGCCGCTTGTGCCGCTGTCTGGCGCGCCCGGATGGCGTCCAGGCTAGCCTGGTCCAGCGGCGCGTCGAAGTGCAGCTCGGCGATGTCGCCGCTGCCCGTGACCACGGTGCCCTGGCGCGGCTCGGACAGGCCGCTCAGGGTGATCTCGGCTCGCTCACCGGCCTGGAGGGCGCCGCCTGCGGCGATGCGTGCCCGGTCGGCGACCAGGTCGACCACCACGGTATACGCGGTCACCGTGCCGTGCTGAAGGCGGGCGGGGATGATGCCCGTGCCGGTTCCCGCCCCCTGCGCCGTGTCGGCGGCCTCGTGGTTGACGCGCGTGGCCGCGATCTTCTGCACCAGATCCGGGCCCAGGGCGGTGTAGATCGCGGTCTGCAGCGCGGGGTCGCGCTCACAGCGGCGGGCCAGGGTCTCCTGATCCCACTGGAACAGTCGGACGTGATTCTCGGCGAACGTGTCTGCCGTCGCCGGGGCGTCGGTGATGAAGGACATCTCGCCGACGAAGTGGCCGGGGCCGATGCATGCGATGGTCTCGCCCGAATCGCGCACGGCGATGCGGCCGGCGAGGATGACGGCGAGGACCTCGGGGCGCTCGCCATACCAGGTGAGCTGCTCCCCCGGCGCGAGACGGTGCCACGCGCCCGCGCGCAGCAGCCGCTTCAGGGTGCCCCGGTCCAGGGCCGGGAAGGCCAGGGCGGCGAGATCGCGCTCGGCCGCGCTGAGCCGCGTCAGCCGGCGCTCGTAGACGAGCCATGCGGCGTGCCCGGCGTTGATGGCGACGAACGTGGCATACCACAGCATCAGATAGTCGAACGGGTCGTCGCCCAGCAGCCCGACGCGCAGGATGTGCACGGTGTAGGCCAGGATGGCGAGCACCCGCAGCCACAGCACGTCGCGCACCAGGAACGCGATCAGGAAAACGAAGAAGCCCAGGTGCACCAGCGTGTCGGTCGAAAGATCGAGGGCGTCGAGGGTCATGCAGGGGCCCCGTTCCGGACGGGCTGTGTGTCGCCATCGCCGCGCGGCGACGCTGTATTTGGCAGTGCGTGCTACCACGTTCTAAAGTGGAATTTGAAGAGCCGTCAGGAGTGGCGGGCGCGGCCGGGGCGGCCGGACGCGTGGCACACGGGTGCGCCGGTATGGGCGCCACGGAACACAGGCAGCGATGCGCCAACGCTTGCTTCCCGTCCTGATCGGGCTGTGCGCCCTTGCGGCCGCCGTCGGGCTGCGGATTCTCGACCCGGAACCGGTGCGCAAGCTGCGCCTGTTCGCCTTCGACACGTACCAGCAGATCCAACCGCGCCCCTACAAACCTGCGGGCGTGCGCATCGTCGACATCGACGAGGAGTCCCTCGGCCGCGTCGGTCAGTGGCCCTGGCCCCGGACGACCATGGCCGAGCTGGTGGACAATCTGCGCAAGCTGGGCGCGGCAGCGATCGCGTTCGACGTGGTCTTCGCCGAGCCCGATCGCACGGCGCCCGAGCACCTGCTCGCCGCCTGGCGCGGCAATGGAATCGGCGAGGGGGTCGAGAACGCGCTCGAGAAGCTGCCGGACCCGGATCGGGTGTTCGCCAAGACCATTGCCAAGGCCCCCGTGGTCACCGGCTTCGCCCCCAACGCCGAGCCCAATGACGCCACGCCGCGCCGGCCCGCCGGCTTCGCCGTCAGCGGAACGAAGCCGGGCGCGGCCGTGCCCAGCTTTCCCGGGGCGACGACCAACCTGCGCGTGATCGGCAAGGCGGCGAAAGGCAACGGTAGCTTCGGCCTGGTCAACGACTTCGATTCCGTGGTCCGCCGCGTGCCCCTGCTCCAGCGCGTGCAGGGCGAGCTTTACCCGTCGCTGGCGGCGGAGGCTCTGCGCGTGGGTCAGCGCGCCGGCACGCACATCGTCAAGACCAGCACGGGCAGCGGGCAGGCGGACTTCAGCGGCGACACGGCCGTGGCCGCCATGCGCATCGGCCGCATCACGGCGCCCACCACGGGCGATGGCACCGTGATGCTGCACGATACCGGCTACGTCCCCGAGCGCTACGTCTCCGCCCGAAAGGTCCTGGCGCCGCGCGAGAATCCGGGCATCGCCAAGAAGCTGCGCGGCCACATCGTGCTCGTGGGCGCCTCCGCGCCGGGCCTGCGCGACATCCGCGCGACGCCGCTGAGCGCGGGCGTGCCCGGGGTGAGCCTGCACGCCCAGGCCCTGGAGCAGATGATCCACGGCGACTTCCTGCACCGGCCCGACTGGTCGCCGGCGCTGGAGATCCTCGTGCTGCTCGTTCTGGGGCTCGGGCTGGTCGGGACGCTGCCTTTCGTGGGCGCGGCCTGGTGCGGATTCGCCGGGATGATCGCGGTACTCGGCGCGGGGGCGGGGTCCTGGTTTGCCTTCGAAACCTGGGGCTGGCTGATCGATCCGGTGTATCCGGCGCTGGGCGCACTTTTCGTCTACCTGCCCACGAGCGCGACGCGCTTCGTCATGACCGAGGGCGAGAAGCGCTTCATCCGCTCGGCATTCAGCCGCTACCTCTCGCCCGCCCTGGTGGCGCAGCTCACCCGGCACCCCGAGGCGCTCAACCTGGGCGGGGAGAGCCGCGAACTCACCGTGATGTTCACCGACATCCGCGGTTTCACCCCGGTGGCGGAGAGCATGACGCCGGCCGAGCTGACGCGCTTCATGAACCGCTTCCTGACGCCCATGACCACGGCGATCCTCGAGCGCGGCGGCTATGTCGACAAATACATGGGCGACGCCATCATGGCGTTCTGGAACGCCCCCGTGGCCACGCCCGACCACCCGGTCCGGGCGTGCCGGGCCGCGCTCGCGATGCGGCGCACGCTGACCGAGCTGAACGCGGCCTGGCGCGCGGAGTTCGCCGAACAGGGGCGCAGCTTCCCCGGTGTCGCCGTGGGCGTGGGCATGAACACCGGCACCTGCTCGGTGGGGAACATGGGCTCCGAGCAGCGGTTCGATTACTCGGCGCTGGGCGACAACGTGAACCTGGCCTCGCGCCTGGAGGGACAGAGCAAGACCTACGGCGTGGACATCGTGCTCAGCGACGCGGTGCGTTCGGCCGCCGGCGACGGCTTCGCCGTCCTGGAACTCGATCTGATCCGGGTGAAGGGGCGCCAGGAGCCCGCGCGCATCCACACCCTCGTGGGCGATGGTGACGTGGCGGCGGACCCCGGTTTTGCCGCGTTGCGCGCCGACCATGAGGCCATGCTCGCGGCCTACCGCGGACAGGACTGGGACACGGCCGAGGCGGCGCGCGCCCGCTGCGCCGAAGCGGTCGCGGCGGGCCCGGCGTGGCTGCCCGACGGGCTCGACCTGACGCCGCTATACCGACTTTACGCCGAACGCATCGCGACGCTGCGCGCCGACCCCCCGCCGCCCGACTGGGACGCCGTGTTTACCGCGGAAACCAAATAGGCGCGCATGCTGTGTCGCCGGGCGGGGGCCCTCACCCCGCGCTTTCCACGGCCTTGGGCTTGAGCGCGTCGTCCAGTGGCGTTTCGGCCATATGGTTCACGTAGTTCGACAGCGTCTTCATCGACAGCGCGACCAGGGTGTCCAGGATGTGCCGGTGGGTGTACCCGGCCTCCAGGAAGGCGCGGATGTCCGCGTCGTCCACCCAGCCCTGCTTCTGGATGACGGTCCGGGCGAAGCGCGCCAGGGCGTCGAGCCCCGCATCCGGCAGCGGCCGGTTGTGGCGCAGGGCTTCGATGACCTGCGGGTCCAGCTTGGCGCCCTCGGCCGCGCCGGTGTGCGCGGCGACGCAGTAGTCGCAGCCGTTGTGCGCGCTGATGGCGAGCAGCAGGGTCTCCTGCTCCTGCGCGCTGAATGCCGTGTGGTTGCGCAGGATGTCGTTCAGGCTGAGATAGGCCTGCGTCGCCGCGGGGGATTCGGCGAGCACCTTGAAGATGTTGGGGACGAAACCGAAGCCCTTTTCGACCTGGTCGAGCAGCGGCTTCGACCCGTCCGGTGCGTCGGCCTTCTCGTGCATGGGGAAGTCGTTTGCGGTGCCGGTCATGGGGACCTCCATGCTGGGGCGAATGGGTGAGGCGAAGGCGGCTTATTCGACGACCAGCTTGCCTTTCATGCCCGCCTGCTTGTGTCCGGAGACGGTGCAGACGAAGGGGTAGGTGCCGGGCTCCTTGGGCGCGAGCGTCACCGTGACGGTGTCGCCCGACTGGATGGTCTTGGTCTTCGCATCCAGGCCGGGAAAGGTGAGGTTGTGCGACAGCGCGCCCTTGTTCTCGAACGTGATGGTGATCGGCGCGCCCGCTTCGGCTTCCACGGTCGCGGGTTTGAAGCTGAACTGCTCGGCGACCACCGTGATCTCCGTGCCCGCCCGGGAGGCCGTGGCGGTCAGGCACGCGGCCAGCAGGGCGGCGAGCGGCGCGGTGCGGTGGGGCATCAGGGCTCTCGCTGGATGACCTGGGAATTCGGTGAAAGGAGCCGGCCGCGGCCGCCGGACAGGGTGGCCCGGCCCGGACGCCGCGGCCGGCCGAGTGGGGCGCTACTTCACCACCGTGTCCTGCTCGAACATGATGTGCATGAACGGCTGGGGCTTGCCGTTGGGCAGGGTGAACGCCGTCTTCAGCGGCTTGAACACCGGGCCCTTCTTGGTCGCCTGGATGGGCAGGACGATGAGGTGGGTGTGGTGGGCCTGGCCCTTGACCAGCCATTGCTCGGGCCGGAGCGGCATCTCCGCGTTGGTGGCGAGGTTGTAGTCGTTGTCCCGCACCGTCTCCGTGGTCATCAGGTGCATCACGCGCTTCTTGGAGCGCAGCTCGCCGTTCACGTGGACCTCGCCCACGCCCCAGAACGCGCCGATGGTCCAGATCTGCGGCATGAGCGGCGTGCCCGTCCCCGTGCTGCCGTGGTGATAGCCGTTGAGCAGCACGCCGCCATCGGTTTCGTAGCCGGGGAAGGGCGGCTTCACGACGTGGTCCAGGACGACCCTGTAATCGTTGCCCTTGGGATCGGTGAACGTGGCCGTCATCTCGGCCTTGTCCGGGGTGTTGCCCGGTTTGCCCGGTGGATCGCGGTCGATATTGTCCCAGAACTTCGCCTCGAACTTGCCCTGGATGATTCGGCCCTCGTCGGAGAACGGCGTCGGGTGCTCGAGCACCATGCCGCCATCCGTGGTCGTGCTGCGGGCCTTTTCCGGCACGCCCACCAGGATGGGCAGGTCCTGGAGCAATCCGGGCACGCTGGGCGGCATCTTGCCCGCTTCGACGGCCTGCTTCGCCGCCTTAACCTTGGGCGCGAGGGTCATCCTGGGATTGTCCGGCGTGCCGAAGACGGCCGGGCTGAGTTCGCGCGGGCCGGGCATGACCCAGTAGGTCACCTTGCCGGCATCCTGCGTGGTGATGCGGTCCGGTGCGGGCTGGGCGGCCATCTGCTCGCCGCCGGCGTCCGCCGCGGCGTTCGTGCCCGATCCGCTGCCGTCCGCGCTCGCGCTGGCGCACGCGCCCAGGGCGAACATCGCCGCCCCGGACATGGCCAGCGTCCAGGTGCGCTGTGGTGTGGCTGCCGCCATCGTCGGCCTCCCGGTTTATTCCTGACGTGCCGTCGTGAATTTCCACGAGACACAATAGTGTTTCCGGAAATGGCACAGAACCGGGGTGCTGATAACGACGGGTCACGATCGATTGAGAGAAAACGACGACTTGTGTTCACGCTGGCGTGATTGCGCGCCCGTCAACGTCTTTAGCCGTAACGCTGCAAGCGCGCGCCGTGCACGTGCAGCCACTGCTGCGGGCTTTCCACGTCCGGCGCCAGTTCGCGCAGGCATGCCCAGTACTGCGGGCTGTGGTCGAGGTGGACGAGGTGGGCGACCTCGTGCGCGACGACGTAGTGGATGATCCACTCGGGCGCGAAGATCAGGCGCCAGGAAAAGTTCAGGTGCCCGCGCGCCGAGCAGCTCCCCCAGCGGCTGCGTGTGTCGCGCAGGGCGATCCGGCCGGGCTCGCGCCCCAGCCGGGCGGCAAGGTCGCGGGCGCGCGGGGCGATCTCGCGGCGCGCCTCGGCGATCAGGAAGTCGCGCACGCGCCGCGGGACGTGCTCGGCCGCGCCGGAGACGTGCAGC
>CAJXKW010000142.1 GCA_913055855.1 uncultured Limimonas sp.
CTAGGGCGTTGGATCGGGTTGGTCCGCGTTAAAACGTTCGAATGAATTGGCCGTCGTTTGAGGACCCAACTTAGCCGATTCACATTACGATCGAAAGCTTAAACATTCCGCAAACAAAGCATGTAAAAAACGCGGGGCGCCCGACACAGCGTCGCCAATTCTTTTCATGCCCCGGTGCGCCGCAATCCCGACCGTGATAACGGCACGGGTTACCGCATCGCCCCGCGACACTCGGCCTGTGATATGCCTATTCCGCCTTACGCAGAATCTTCTGGCACTTCACGGCGAGGCGGCGCTGGGCTTCGGGCACCAGCGGCTGGCCGTTGAAGGTCGCCCGGCCCGTGGCGACATCGATCTCCACCGTGCCGATCTGCGCCTCACCGACGAGCGGGGCGCCCAGGTCCGCGTCGTCGGCCACGTCGTCCGGATCGTCGCCGGCCGGCGTGCCCGGCTCCGGCGTGTCCCGGCCCAGGCGCCTGTCAGACAGGACATCCAGCTCGATGGGGATCGTGATCGTCTCGGGCAGGTCGAGCTGCACGCCGCCGCCCACTTCGGCCGGGGCAACCGCTTCGCCCTCGACGCTCACCCCTGGCTCGTATTCGACGCCCGGATCCGGGGTGTGCCGGACCAGACGCCGGCAGGTTTCAACGGTGAGTTCGACGCGCGCCTGTGAGTCGGGACCCGCGTCGCCGCCCGCGTCCACACGCACGCCGGGCGCAGCGGCCACGACGCCCAACGCACCCAGCCCCAAGATCAGCCAGTGCCATGTTCCCGGCATGGATATCTCCGACCAGCTAGGGCAAGAATATTACACGATCAGCCAGAACCGCGCAAAGACCGGACATATGTGACGCTCTTTTGCGCAATGCGTGGATTGGCTTGCTGTGCCAAGGCTGTTACGGTTGCCCACCGCGGAACGTGAAATGCCAAACACAAAACCACGGTCCGAGTCTGGGGAGGGTGCGGTTCGCCGGCACCTGTCATATCCGTGCATGCATCCGTTCCGCAGCAACGGGCCCCGGGCGGCGCCCCGGGGTCCGTTGTGTTTTTGCGCGGGCACCCGCTTTGCGCAGGCGGCTACTCCTTCGGCCCGAAGGTGGCCTCGAAGGTCACCACCTCCAACCGGATGCCGGCATACACCACCAACCACACCACGGCCGCCAGCAGCGTGGTGACGACGGCCTTCCGCAACAGCATGGGACGCGCCGGCGCGCCCGGTTCGTGCCCCGGCTCCGGCTCCTCCGGCGGCCGGGCGCCCCAGGGCAGCACCATGAACAACAGGATCCACCAGATCAGCACGTAGAGCAGGATACCGGTGAACCAGGTCATGTTCGGGCCAAGCGCCGCTTTCTGGGCGGTGCGCCGCGCCGTACCGGCGTTGCGTGGACGCCGGACGGGGCGCGGCACGCCTGGTCGGTGCGCGGGGATCCCCGATGGGCCGGCGCCCTCAGGCCTGCTCCAGCTCGATCAGGGTCCCGTTGAAGTCCTTGGGATGAAGGAAGAGGACCGGCTTGCCGTGGGCGCCCGTCTTGGGCTCGCCGTCGCCGAGCACACGCGCGCCCTGCTGCGTCAGGCGCTCAGACGCGGCGTGAATGTCGTCCACCTCGTAGCACACGTGGTGGATGCCACCCGTCGGGTTCTTGTCCAGGTAGCCGCGGATGGGCGATTCGGCGCCCAGGGGCTCGAGCAGCTCGATCTTGGTGTTGGGCAGCGTGACGAAAACCACGCGCACGCCGTGATCCGGCTCCGACTGCGGTTCCGAGACCGTTGCGCCCAGGGCGTCGCGGTATTGCGCCATCGCGGCTTCCAGCTCGGGCACGGCGATGGCCACATGATTCAAACGTCCGATCATGGCGTTTTCCCTTCGCATTGCTTTCGGCTTTGGGTGCCGCCGCAGCTCGCGGCAGCCATCGCGGGGCAGCATGCCACGTGCCCCGGCCCGGCAAAAACGGGCGGCACCTACCCCACGCGCACCAGATGTACCGTGGTCATGGGCCGCCGCCCCGTGGCATGCTGGAGTGTGCGGCGGACCGCCACACGCGCGGTCTCGGCCACGGCGTCGTCGCTGCGCCGGTCGCGGCGTTGCAGCTTCTGAACCGCGCGCTCCACGGTGTCGATGATCCGGTCCACCAGGTCGTCGCCCGCCTCGCCCGGCGGCAGCAGGCCGTGGGCGGTGAGCTGCGGCTCGTCCGCGAGATCGCCGTTGGCGTCCACCACCAGCGTCAGCACGGCCGCGCCCTCGAAACCCAGCTTGCGCCGCTCGCGCACCGGCCCGCGGTCGAGCGGAAGCAGCGCGCCCCCGTCCACGGCCAGCCGGCCGAAGGCCACGTGGTCGATGACGCTCGCCCCCTCCGTCCGATGGATGCGCAGACACTGCCCGTCCTGGGACACGCGCACCTGGGGGACCTGGCAGCTCCGGGCCACGCTCGCGTTTGCCAGCAGGTGCCGCTGTTCGCCGTGCATGGGGATGGCGATGCGCGGGCGCACCCACTGGTACATCTGCTCAAGTTCCTCGCGGCACGGGTGGCCGGAGACGTGGACGAAGTGGTCCTCCTCCGTCAGCACCTCGACGCCCAGGTGAAGCAGGTTGTTCTGTACTTCGTGGATGGCCTTTTCGTTGCCGGGAATGATGCGCGACGAGAAGATGACCGCGTCGCCCTCGGTGAAGGCGATGTGGCTGTGCTCCTCGCGCGCGATCCGGGCCAGCGCCGCACGCGCCTCGCCCTGACTGCCCGTGACCAGGAGCATGACCTCGTCGCGCGGCAGGTCCGCCACGTCCCGCTCGTCCACCAGCTCCGGCATGTTCTCCAGATAGCCGCAAGCCTGGGCGGCCGCGACCATGGTCTTCATGGCGCGCCCCACGATGCACAGCCGCCGGCCGTTCGCCTCGGCCACCCGCGCCGCGGTCTCCACGCGCGCAACGTTGGTGGCAAAGCAGGTCATGGCGACACGGTTCCTGAGCGTGCTCACCAGGTCCTTGAGCCGGCCGCGCACGTCCGCCTCGGAGCCGCTGTGCCCGGGCACGAGCGCATTGGTGGAATCCCCCACCAGCGCCAGGATGTCCTCCTCCGCGAGATGCGCCAGACGGCGGCGGTCGTAATCCGGCCCCACCAACGGATCGGGGTCGAGCTTCCAGTCACCGGTGTGGACCAGCGTGCCCGCGGGCGTCTCGATGCGCAGCAGATTCGCCTCGGGGATGGAATGCGTGATGGTGATGAACTCGACGGAGAACGGGCCGATGCCGATGGTACGGCCGAGCGGCACCTCGATCAGCGGCACCTCGTCGGTGAGCCCGAACTCGCCGAACTTGCCCTTGAGCACCGCAGCGGCGAACGGCGTGGCGTAGACCGGGCAACGCAGCTCGCGCCAGAGATAGGGAATCGCGCCCAGGTGATCCTCGTGCGCATGCGTGACCACGATGCCCGACAGCGTCTCCCGTTGCTGGGCGATGAAGCGCACGTCGGGGACCAGCAGGTCCACGCCGGGCTGACGCTCGTCGGCGAAGCCGATGCCCAGATCGACCATCAACCAGGCGCCGTCGTGGCCGTAAAGATAGCAGTTCATGCCCACTTCGCTCGTTCCGCCCAGCGGAACGAAACGGATCTCGTCGCTCTCCGGTGAATCCTCCATGCGGCGGTCTCGTTCCTCGTGAACCGTGTCGTGTGTGTGTCTCGGTACGTGGCTGTGTGCCATGCGCTCCCGTCATCGCCGCGCGGCCGCGCGCTGCCGCTCGGCGAGCAGGCGCAGGCCGCGCAGGGTCAGATCTGGGTCGACGTGGTCGATGGCGCGCGTCTCCGGTTCGAACATGGCGGCCAGGCCGCCGGTGGCGATGACCGTGGGGGTGCCGCCGTGCTCGGCACGGATGCGCCCGAGCAGCCCCTCGACAAGCCCCATGTAGCCCCAGAACACGCCGGACTGGATGGCGGGCACGGTGCGCTTGCCGATCACCCGTTCCGGGCGCTTGATCGCGACCCCGGGAAGCTTCGCCGCGCTGGCGTAGAGCGCATCCATCGAAGCGTGAATCCCCGGTGCAATCACCCCGCCCTCATAGCCACCATCGGCCGCGACGATGTCGAAGGTCGTCGCCGTGCCGAAGTCGACCACGACACAGGGGCCGCCGTAGCGCGCGTGCGCGGCCACCGCGTTGACCAGCCGGTCAGCGCCGATCTCCTCCGGTCGGTCCAGGCGCACCGGGATGTCGAAGCCCACGCCGTCCTCGCCCGCAACCATGGGCGGACCCGCGAAATATTGCGCGCAGAGCCGTTTCAGGCTTTCCGTCACCCCGGGCACAACGCTGGCGATCACCGCATCGGCGATGGCGTGCCGATCCAGCCCCTGGAGCTGCATGAGCTGGGTGAGCCAAACGGCGTACTCGTCCGCCGTCCGCCGCGCATCCGTCGCGATGCGCCAGTGTCCCAGGCGCGTCGCACCGGCATACACGGCGAACGCGACGTTGGTGTTGCCCGCGTCGATGACGAGCACCGTCGCGGACTCAGCGGCCGCCGAAGAAGACGTCGCCGACATGAATGCGCTGCTCCATCCCGCTGTCCCGGCGCAGAACCAGCGCGCCATCGGGGTCGAGGTCGAGAAATGTGCCCGCAAGCGTGCGGTCGGGCAAGCGCACGGTCACCGGCCCGCCCACGCCCAGGGCCCGGCGCAGCCACGCTTCGCGCAGCGGCGCGAATCCGTCGCGCTCCCACACGTCCAGATACGCCCCGAGGCGCGGCATGACCTCGGCGAGCATGTCTCCCGGCACCAGCGCCGCCGGCGCGCCCTCGGCAACCAGGCTGGTCGCCGGAAAGGCCGTCTCGCCGGGGGCTTCGGCGATGTTCAGTCCCATGCCCAGGATCACGCCCGCCGGGCGACCCGCCGTGTCGGCCACCGATTCGAGGAGAATCCCGGCAGCCTTGTGCTCCCGGACCAGGACATCATTCGGCCACTTCAGCGCCACCGCCCGGGCTGCGGGGAGCACGCTCTCCAGTGCCTCGGCCAGCGCGAGTGCCGCGGCGAAGCCGAGCTGTCCCGCGGCGCGAAGGTCCGCCCCGGGACGCAGAAGCACGGAGGCGTAGAGATTGCCGCGCGGACTGGTCCACCCGCGGCCACGGCGCCCGCGGCCGCCCGTCTGTTCCAGGGCCCAAACCACCGTGCCGTGTGGCGCACCCGCCCCGGCCATACGCCGGGCCGCCGCGTTGGTGCTGTCGATACGATCTTCCGCCACCAGCCGAAACGGCGGCGGTAGCGCCGGTGCGGGTGGACCCGGCCCGGCCGTCATCCGCCGGTCAGGGCCGTCGCGGCCACCTGCGCGCCGTCCAGCACGGGTGTGGGAAAGGCGAAGAAGAACAGAATGACCGCGCCGGTCACACCCATGACGAGGCTGAGTTCACGGCCGAAGGGCCGGTCGAACCCCTCCCCCGGCTCGTCGAAGTACATCACCTTCACAATGCGCAGGTAGTAGAACGCCGCCACCACACTCGTCAGCACGCCGATCACGGCGAGGATGTACAGCCCCGCCTCGACGGCCGCCATGAACACGTAGAACTTGGCGAAGAAGCCCGCGAGCGGGGGCAGCCCGGTCATGGAGAACATGAAGATCGCCATGGCCAGCGCCATTGCCGGGTGCGTGCGGCTGAGCCCACGCAGGTCGTCGATGGACTCCACCATGCGGTCATTCTGGCGCATGCACAGGATCACCGCGAAGGTGCCCAGATTCATGATCAGATAAATCGCCATGTACGCCGCGACGCCGCGCACCCCCGCCTCGGTGCCGGCGGCCAGGCCAACCAGGGCGTAGCCCAGGTGGCCGATCGAGGAGTACGCCATCAGGCGCTTGATGTTCTGCTGGTTGATCGCCGCAAACGCGCCCAGGCCCATGGACAGGACGGCGATCACCACCACGATCTGCTGCCATTCCGCCACCAGGTCGCCGAAGGGTCCCATGAGCACCCGTGTCAGCAGGCCGGCCGCGGCGGCCTTGGGCGCCGTGGCGAAGAACGCCGTGACCGGCGTGGGCGCGCCCTCGTAGACGTCGGGTGTCCACATGTGGAAGGGCACGGCCGAGATCTTGAACGCCAGTCCGGCGGTGATGAACACGATGCCCACGATGGTGCCCAGCTTGGGCGCCTCGCCCGCGGCCGTAAGCTCGCCGAAGATGCGCGCGAGATCGGCGAAGTTGGTGGTGCCCGCAAAGCCGTACACCAGTGAGGACCCGTAGAGCAGCATCCCCGAGGACAGCGCCCCCAGGACGAAGTACTTCAGGCCGGCCTCGGTGGAGCGCTCGCTATCGCGCCGGAACGCGGCGATGACGTAAAGCGAAAGGCTCTGTAGCTCCAGCCCCATGTAGAGCGAGATGAGGTCGTGGGCGGAGACCATCATCATCATGCCCACGGTGGCGAAGAGCATGAGGACCGGGAACTCGAAACGGGCCATGTTCTCGCGCTCGATGAAGCGCCAGGAGAGCACCAGCGACACGGCCGTGCCCACCAGGATCAGCCCCTTCATGAACGCGGCGAATCCATCGCGCACGAACAGCCCGCCAAACGCCACCGTCTCGTGCGACGGCCCAAGCCAGACCAGGGCGAACGTGACCACGCTCGCCAACACGGCCAGGGTCAACACCTCCCCCGTCGCACGCGCTCCGCGGAAGACGCCCAGCATGAGAAGCGCCACAGCGGAAAGCAGGAGAAAGAGTTCGGGCGCGATCGCCGCCAGATCGTAGGTCATCGGCCTTCCCGTTGCCTTATCCCGACGGCCACAGCGCGGCCAGGCTGGGCGCATCCTGCGCCGCCATGGCGGCCTCGTAGTTCGTGATCAGGTTGTCCACCGAGGCGGACATGACCTCGAGGAAGCTTACCGGATAGATGCCCATCCACAGCACGAGCACGATCATCGGCGCGAACATCGCCTTCTCGCGCAAACTCACATCGGTAATCGCCATCAGGTGCTGCTTGGTCAGCTTGCCGAAAATCGCCCGGCGGTAGAGGTAGAGCATGTACGCCGCGCCCAGGACCATACCGGTGGCGATGAGCAGCGCCACGGTCGTGTTCACCTGGAACGTGCCCACGATCACCAGGAATTCGCCGACGAACCCGCTGGTCCCGGGCAGGCCCACACTGGCCAGCATGAAGACCATGAAGATCACGGCGTAGTTCGGCATGCGGTCGGCGAGCCCGCCGTACTTGTCGATCAGGCGCGTGTGGATGCGGTCGTAGATCACGCCGACCACCAGGAACAGCGCGGCCGAGACGATGCCATGGCTGAGCATCTGGAAGATCGCGCCCTCCATGCCCTGCTGGTTCAGGGTGAAGATGCCCGCCGTGACGAAGCCCATGTGCGCCACCGAGGAGTAGGCGATGAGCTTCTTCATGTCCTCCTGCGCCAGGGCCACCAACGAGGTGTAGATCACCGCCACCACCGAGAGCGCGAACACCAACGGGGCGAAAAAGGCCGTCGCCTCGGGCAGGATGGGCACGGAAAACCGCAAGAAGCCGTATGCGCCCATCTTCAGCAGCACCCCGGCGAGCACCACGGAGCCGGCGGTCGGCGCCTCCACGTGCGCATCGGGCAGCCAAGTATGGACCGGCCACATCGGAATCTTGACCGCGAACGAGGCGAAGAACGCCAGCCACAGCCACATCTGCATGGACCGCGGAATCTCCGCGCCCGCCAGCAGCGTGGGAATGTCCGTCGTGCCCGTCTGGAAATAGATGCCCAGGATGGCCAGGAGCATCAGCTCCGCGCCCTTGTTGCCGTAGCCTGTGCCGCGTATCTCGATGTTCATTCGGCATTATACCTTCTCATACGCTCGACGGGCTTCCGCTCGGACCAGGCCACCTTGCCATCCGGTTTCGGATATCCGGCCGTCAAAAACATCACAACCTGCTGGTCCGCGTCCAGATCTATCATGTCCCGCAGCTGTTGCTCCTTCTCCGGTATGTCGGGCCAGTTCACGGGGCACGACGCCAGCCCCAGCGTTTCCAGCGCCAGCATCAGGTTCATGGCGGCCAGCGAGCCGTCAATGTAGATGACATGCCTGTCCCGCTCATGCTCGAACGCCCTCTGCTCGCCGACGACGGCTATCAGCACCGGAGGCTCCCGGTCGCAGCCGGACAGGCCCATTGGTATGTCGGCGATGTCGGCCACCAGGTCCGGGTCGTCGAAAATCCAGAAATGGAAGGGTTGCCGGTTGCAGGCGCTCGGGGCCTGTCGGGCGATATCCACGGCCCGGTCCAGGAGCCGTCTCGGCACCTGCCTGTCCTGGTACCAGCGGACGGATTTCCGCTGCCGTGAGAGGTCCAGCAGCTCTCCGGGGCCTATGTCCGAACCGGGCCGCTCCGCCGACTCGAACGGTGTCCGCCCGGCTCCCGGGTTGTCCGGGGGTTCGGGGAGCTCTTCGAAGACGGCGCGGGCCTTTTCCACCACCTCCGGGCCGGCCACGACCTCGAAATAGCGGGACAGGACGGAGTGGAACCAGGAATACTCGGTGTTGCTGACCTTTTCGTCGTCTCCGCAGTGCCTCTGCAGTGCCTTCACGGTCGGCAGGATGTATCCCAGCGCGAACACCTCCTTCCGCTCCGGCATCATGAGGCCTTTCTCCACGCGGTGCACGCTGCGGCGCAGGAAATAAACCTCGCCACTTTCGGCGTGGCTACCGACTGTAGCGCGCAGAAAGCGGTGCTGTTCAACCAGGATCCTGCCCCCGATAAACACCGACACAAGCC
>CAJXKW010000143.1 GCA_913055855.1 uncultured Limimonas sp.
GCGGACGCGACCGCGCGGAGATCCTGGACAAGTACGACGAGGCCCTGGCGGCGCTGCAGTTCGAGATCGAGCCGGAGACGCACGACGTGCGCCCGAACGAGCGCGCGCCGTTGCTGGACGAGTAGGGGGATGCGGCGGTGTGCGCCGTCGCGCCAATCGGCGGCCGAGATGCCGGATCGGGGACACGGCGCCGAGGTACCAAACGGAATTTGGTGTCCCCGGCAGGATTCGAACCTGCGACCTACAGCTTAGGAGGCTGTCGCTCTATCCGGCTGAGCTACGGGGACATCACCGATAAGAGTCTAGCATGCACGGCGGGCGTGCGTCATGGGGTCAGTCGAGAAGCGCGCCCAGCTTGCTCAGCGGGATGTGGTAGTACAGCGTCGCTGTCTCCGCGCCCGGGTTCGCCTGGCCGAGGCCCGCGTTGGAGAGGTGCCCGAACGCGGCCGTCAGGCGCGAGCGGTCGGCGAAGCGGTAGCCCACCGCGATCTGCGAGCGGAACGCCGTCGTGGCGCCCAGGTCCTTGCCGCTGCCCTTGCCGTACGCGCCGACGCCCGTGCTCAGCGTGAGCACGATGTGCTCGCGCAGCGCCGCGTCGAAAAGCACGCCGCCGCCGCCCCAGACGCCGCCGTCGCCCGTCAGCTCGACCCCGGCCCAGGGCTTGAGCCAGAGAAAGCTCTCGCCGTGCCGGTATTCCATGCGGAGATCGGCCGTGGGCTCGCCGCCGGGGTCCGTGACGTTGAACGCACCCGCACCCAGCGAAACATACGCCGGGTCGTCCGCCGGAATCCCCTGCGCCGCGGCCGGTGCCGCGGACAGGGCGAGCGCGGCGGCGACAATGGCGCGGCCGCGGCGCGTGCGGGTCGTGATGGTCAAGAAGCCCCCCAATCCATGGTCCTGGCGCAAGCGCCCCGTGCAGCGCCCGGTCCCGCCCGCACGGTGCGGGGCGGCTCGCGGCGTCATGCGGTGTGTTCCCCTTACCGTACCGTCTTGAATTGTTCTGTCGCGCCCACGAGGGCGTGGCGGATGCCGCGCTCCATGGCGGAGTGCCCCGCGTCCGGGACCACCGTATAGGTCGCCTCGGGCCAGGCCTTGTGCAGTGCATGCGCGCTGACAATGGGGCACACGACATCGTAGCGCCCCTGGACGATGGCGCCGGGAATGCCGCGCAGCCGCTCGGCGTTGTCGAGCAGCGCGCTGTCGCGCAGGAAGACGCTGTGGGCGAAATAGTGCGCCTCGATCCGCGCCAGGCCCAGGGCGATCCGGTCGTCGGCGAAGCTGGCCACGGTCCCGGGGCTGGGCAGCAGGGTCGAGCACGCCCCCTCGTAGGTCGACCACGCGCGCGCGGCCGGCATGTGGACGTTCGGGTCCGGGTCCATCAGGCGCCGATGGTACGCGGCCAGGATGTCGTCGCGCTCGGCCGCCGGCAGGAACCCGGCGAAGCGTTCCCACGCCTCGGGAAACAGCCGGCGCATGCCGTAGAGGAACCACTGGATCTCCTCGTCGCGGCACAGGAAGACCCCGCGCAGGATGAGCCCGCTGACCCGTTCGGGATGCGCCTGGGCGTAGGCGAGGGCGAGCGAGGAGCCCCAGGAGCCGCCGAAGACCAGCCAGCGTTCGATGCCCAGATGCCCGCGCAGGTCCTCCAGGTCGTCGACGAGGTGCTGCGTGGTGTTCGCGCGCGTTTCGCCGAAGGGCCGCGAGCGGCCCGCGCCGCGCTGGTCGTAGACCACGATGCGGTAGTGCGTGGGATCGAAGAACCGCCGATGGTCCGCCGACGCCCCCGCGCCCGGCCCGCCGTGCAGGAAGACCGCCGGCTGGCCCTGCGGATTCCCGGCCGTTTCCCAATACATTTCGTGCAGCCCGTCCAGCGGGAGCAGCCCCGTCCGGTGCGGCTCGACGGGCGGAAACAGGTCGCGGTTGGGGCGCGGCATGGCGGTTCCCTTGCTGGCGGCCGCGTACATAGCGCATGCATGATGCCGGCGTCACCCGTGGGCCTGCCCACGATCTTGGGCCAAAATGGTGTGCAAGCCATGCCGCATATGCCCGCAGGCATCCGCCGCCGGCGTCTTTGCGGCGCGGCGCTCGCCGCGGCGCTGGTGTTCGCGCCCGGCTCCGCCGGCGCGCAACCGCCCGGGGGCGCCGCGCCCGCCGGCCGTGACAGCGGGATTCCCGACGCGTTGAGCCGGGGCACCCCGGGCAGGGTGCGCGAAATCGTCGATGCGGATACGCTGTTTCTCCGCGACGGCCGGGAGATCCGGCTGGTGGGCCTTCAGGCGCCCAAGCTGCCGCTGGGCCGCGCGGGCTTCGAGAAATGGCCCCTCGCCGACGAAGCCAAGGCGGTGCTGGCTGAGCTGGTCGAGGGCCGGCGCGTCACCCCGGCTTACGGCGGCAAGCGCGAGGATCGCTATGCGCGCAAGCTCGCCCACCTGTTCCGCGACGACGGCCTCTGGGTCCAGGCGGAAATGCTCCGCCGCGGGATGGCGCGGGTGTACAGCTTCGCCGACAACCGGACGCTGGTGCGCGAGCTTCAGGCCATCGAATCGAAAGCGCGCCGTGCGGGCCGGGGCATCTGGGCCAAGCCGTATTACCGCGTGCGCACGCGTTCCGAAGTCCGCAACGACGTGGGCAGCTTTCAGCTCGTCATGGGCCGGATCCGCGAAGCGGCCGAAGTGGACGGCCGCATCTACCTGAATTTCGGCACCAACTGGCGCAAGGACTTTACCGTGATGATCCCGCCGGAACACACGACAACCTTTACCGAGGCCGGTATGGACCCGACGGCGCTGGCGGGGCGCTGGGTCCGCGTGCGCGGCTGGATCGAGGACTACAACGGCCCCATGATCGAGGCGACGCATCCCGAGCAGATCGAGGTGATACCGTGACGGATCCCACGACCGCCGCACCGCGCTGGCGTCGCCGCGCGAAGCAGCTCGTGGCCGCCGCGCTGGTGCCGGCGATGCTCGCCGGCTGCGCGAAATCGCCGGCGACGGGCGAGCGCATTTTCACCGGCGGGTTCACCAAGGCCCAGGGCCGCGAGGTCGGGGCCGAGCAGCATCCCAAGCTGGTCAAGGAATTCGGCGGCGCCTTCGACGAGCCCAAGATCACGGGGTACGTGTCCGAGCTGGGCAACCGGCTCGCCCGGCGCTCGGAGATGCCCGGGCTGGACTGGAGCTTCACCGTCATCGATTCGCCCATCGTCAACGCCTTCGCGCTTCCGGGCGGGTACATCCACGTCACCCGCGGGCTGGTCTCGCTGGCGGAGAACGAGGCCGAGCTGGCGGGTGTATTGGGCCACGAGATCGGCCACGTGACCGCCCGGCACACGGCCGAGCGCTACGGCGGCTCGGTGCTGGCCAACGTGGCCGGGCTGGCCGGGGCGATCTTCCTGGGCCGGCAGGCGGCGCAGGCCATCAACACGCTCTCCGCGGTGGCGCTGCAGAGCTATTCGCGCAGCCAGGAGTTCGAGGCGGACACCCTGGGCGTGCGCTACCTGCGCCGAACCGGCTACGACGCTCGCGCCATGGCGACCTTCCTGGATAAGCTCCGGGCCGACAGCAAGCTCCAGGCGGCGATCCGCGGTCTTCCGGAGGAGTCGGTCGACCAGTTCAACATCATGCAGACCCACCCGCGCACGGCCGACCGCGTGGAGAAGGCGATCCGCGAGGCGCGCGACGGCGCGGTGGACGGCGAGCTGGGCCGCGACCGCTTCCTGCAGAAGCTGGACGGCATGCGCGTGGGCAGCAGCCGTGAGCAGGGCTTCGTCCGCGGGCAGACCTTCCTGCATCCGGAGCTGCGCATCGCCTTCGAGGTTCCTGAGCGCTTCCGGCTCATCAACCGGCCCGATCAGGTCGCCGCGCTGGGGCCGGACGGCGCGCAGATCGCCTTCACCATGGCCCGCCCCGACCGGCCTGTGACGCCGTATACCTACCTCACGCGCGAATGGGCGAAGGACGCGCGGCTGAGCGGGCTGGAGCGGCTCGAGGTGAACGGCCGGCCCGCCGCAACGGCCACCACGCGTGTGCGCACGAACCGGGGCGCGCGCGATTTGCGTCTCGTGGCGGTGGGCTGGGACGAACGGCGCATCTACCGTTTCATGTTCATCACGCCGCCCGGCCAGACGGCGCGCTTCCGCACCGACTTCCGGCGCACCACGCACAGCCTGCGCCGTCTGCCCGAGGCGGAAGCCGACGCGCTTCAACCGCTGCGCCTGACGATCCACACCGTTCAGCCGGGGGAGACCGTGGCCGAGCTGGCCGCGCGCATGCCCTATAGCGAGTTCAAGGAACGCCGCTTCCGGGTGCTCAACGGCCTCGATGGCGGCACGGGCGTGACGCCGGGGCAGAAGGTGAAGCTGGTGGTTGCCGGCGACGGCGACGCGAGCGGCTGACGGCGGCCGCCTGCGCGACGACGCGGCCTGGCGCGGGGGAAGGGCGTGTCCGGGTCAGGGCGGGACAGAGGCTGTGTGAATTTAGTTGCTTATCAAATGTCGCGCCTGGCGCGCAAGAAGTCCAGTGTTGCGAACACGCCTACCGAACCTTAATATCAATGATGCAGAGGGGAGATACTAGCAACATTTGTGTTTGTATCCGTCCGACCGGCCATGAGCCGATCCGGCGTGTTGTGGTGCGTTCAGCACGTGGTGTTGCGGATTGCGCGGTTTGGTGGGACGGAGTTCGGAGGAGAAATGCGGGTCTTGGGCTTTCTCGGAACACCGTGGCGTGCGCGTGCGCAGCCGGACGAGCCGGCCGACAACGCCGTGAGCCACGCGTATCTGGACCGCCTGGCGCAGCGCCTGGATCTGCTTCTGGCGGAACGCGGCGACGAGGTTCCCGAGGGCGATGATCCCATCACGCGCCGGCTCGGCCAGCTCGCGGCGCGCCAGCGCGAGCGCGCGATGAATGGGCTGCGCCGTTCCGTCGAGATGTCGGTTGCGTCGAACGAGGCCGTGTTCGAGATGGCCAGCATTATCCCCCAGGCCCGCGCCGTGGACGCGCGCACGCATGCCATCTCCTCCGCCGTCGAGGAGCTGTCGACGGCCGTGGCGGATATTACCGAGCACTCCCAGACGGCCGCGCACGCCATGGCGAATGTCGCCGGGACGGCCGCAGAGGGCGTGCGGGCCGCCGACAACGCCGCGGAGACCATGAACGGCCTGGTGAGTAGCGTTGAAAACACGGCCGATGAAGTGCGCCAACTGGCCGACGCTTCCGAGCGCATCGGCGAGATCGTCCAGCAGATTCAGGACATCGCCGACAAGACCAACCTGCTGGCGCTCAACGCCACGATCGAGGCGGCGCGTGCCGGCGAAGCGGGCAAGGGGTTCGCGGTCGTCGCCGGCGAAGTCAAGTCGCTCGCCACACAGACCCGGACGGCGACCGAGACGATCCGCGCGCGCATCGGCCAGCTTCAGGATGATATTCAGCGCATTGTCGGCGCCATGCAGGACAGCAGCGAAAAGGTCCGTCAGGGGCAGGAAACCGTGACCGCGACCAGCACCGAAATGAATCACGTTTCGGATAGCGTGGCCGGCGTGCAGGAGCGGCTGAACCATGTCGCCGCGATCCTCGACCAGCAGCGCGGCGCGTCGAACGAGATCGCCCAGAACATCGGCACCATCGCCGAGATGAGCGAGCACAACCTGCGCGATATCGAGAACGCCATCCAGCGGCTCGAAGGCGGCGAAGCGGAAATCGAGCACGGGATCGAGGACGTGCTCGGGCGCGTGCCCGAGCGCGCACTGGTCTACGCCGCCAAGTCGGATCACATGGTCTGGATGCGCAAGCTCTCGGAAATGCTCGCGGGGCGCGCCCGCCTGGACGAACGCGAACTCAGCGACCACCACCAGTGCCGTCTGGGGCGCTGGTACGATGCGCAGACGGATCCCGCTTTGACCAACCACCCGGCCTGGCGCGCCCTCAAGGCGCCGCACGAACGGGTTCATGCCGCGGGCATTGAGGCGGCCAAGCGCTACAACGCGGGCGACCTCGACGGCGCTGCCGAAAAGGTCAACGAGGCGGACACGGCGTCGCGCGAGGTCGTGGCGCACCTGGACCGCCTGATTGCGACCTTCGACGCGGATGCGGGGGATGGCCGGGACTCTGGCGCCGGGTAAGCGCATTTGGGGCGCGCGGCGGGCACCGATTCGGCGGACGGCGCGCAAAAACGGTGTTCTCCGCAGCGCGCACGAGAAACCTTTGCGGGTATCCGTTGGTGCCGATGCGCGAATATCCGGGAAGGTTGCCGAGGCCGCCACGGTGCGCCCGCCCGATACGCCGGCGCGGGCCTTGGGCCGGGGGGTGGGCCAGGAGCGGAAGCTCCGCTCTCCCGACCGTCGGAGTCACAATCGCTGACAGGGCGCGGACGACCGACGTCGGGTCGTGGGCGCGCAGCGGAAGCCGCCGAAAACTGGGCCATGGGCAGGGTTGGGCCAGGAGCGGACGTTTAGATGCCCGCGTCCGTTAACGGCGAGTGACGAAACTGGCTGCGTGTAGTGCGAAGCGCCGCCTGATGTTTAGCGGCAATATTTGCCGCTCAAGCATGGGGTCACCTAGAGCGCAGATCGCTTGACTTTGCTATACCGAACAGTGCAGAAACGTACTGGCCGTTTGGGGGCAGGGCGCCGCAAAAAATACGCTGTGGAGGCGACGGGACGTTGTGTATAAATCAAGGCCAGTTTGTCGATATTATCAGCGAGTTATGGCAGAACGAGGACGTCCGAAATCACCTGATGCAGAGGCGCAATCAAAGCCACGCGCTGAAATGGATTGACGAAAAAAACAACCAATACAACCCTGAATTCCCGTGGAATATTTTTGTTATGTCATTTGCGACAATGGGAAATGCAGCACACTGGGAAAACAATGTGGAGCCAAACTATTTTGGTAATTGGCGTTGGGAGGTTGTTGTAAATCGAGGCGTCGAATATGTCCAGTGTATGAAAAACAATATAAATGGCGGTAGGTTCCGCGCACAAAACGGAGAGTGCTTCGCTCAAGCTGCTCAATATTTTTTAGATAATGGAATACTTTGCGTGCGCAACCAATGGGAGCAGAGCGCCAATGGCCAGGCCTTGATAAAATATTTGAAATCGTTTAATGGAATTGGCGATAAGTATGCACGGAATATGCCAATGGATTGTGATGATCCACGAGTGCAGAGCCACTTTGCAATTGATGCACGTATAAAAAGGATTCTAAATCGGGTCTTAGGGACACAAAACCTTCGAACCTACAACCAGAAAGAGCAATGGCTTAACCATATTAAAGATGATGTTAACGACGGTCCTAATGGACTAGTGGACAGACAGATCGATTCGTGGTGTCTAGATCGTCTTTTGTTTCAATATAATGATTCAATACACCAAAACATAAATGCAAATGGCCAACAGTAGCGGATTAAGGTAGGTGGCGGCACTTCGCCGAACCTCAGGTGGGCGGCCATACGATTAGGGATTAAGGTTAGCATTATAGGCAGCTCCGGGTCATTTCCCGCCCACGCAGCCGGCTGTGGTGTCGGCCGCTGCTGGTGGACGTTCGGCCGTAGGCGGGTGTTGGGCGCCGGGATCGGGCGGTGAGCGCCTCGGATGGGGTTCGGCAAGAAGCGGTGTGGCGCGAGCATGTCTCGACTTGTGATCGGTCCTCGGCGGCTTGCCGCTTCGCGGCGAAGCCGCGCTACGTCAGGTCGAAACCCGTGGTCGGCACCGGCGCAGTTCGGGGCCGCCTGCGGACGCTTCGTTGTCCGACGTGCTGTGCGGAGTCCTGCGACAATCCACCGCGCGGCATCGGCGCGCGGGTTCTGGCTGTGTTGATGCGGCAGCGCGCCGCAACCATTATCCTTATTCCAGTTCGGATCTGATGCCGGGCGAGGACGGGACCGGACGGGCGGCGTCGCCGAAAAGAAGCGGCGCGCATGAGGCACGAGTAGCGAGCTTATGGTCGAAGCGACAACCGAACTCGAGGAGGACGTCGACGCCCCCTCGCGCCGACAGCAAAAGGAACAGCAGCTCTACGCCGGGCGGGTCAAGGTCTACCCGATGGGCGTTCAGGGCTTCTTCCGCAAGTTCAAGTGGTATACGCTCTTCGCCCTGCTGGGCCTGTACTACATCCTGCCCTGGATCCGCTGGGACCGCGGACCCAATGCGCCGGATCAGGCGGTGCTGCTCGACATTCCGGAACGGCGCTTCTACTTCTTCTTTATCGAGATCTGGCCGCAGGAAATCTATTTCCTCGCGGGGCTTTTGATCTTCGCCGCGTTCGGGCTGTTCCTGGTTACCAGTCTTCTGGGCCGCGTGTGGTGCGGCTTCGCCTGTCCGCAGACCGTCTGGACCGACCTTTTCGTCTGGGTCGAGCGCCAGATCGAGGGCGACCGCAATGCGCGCATCAAGCTGGACAAGCAGCCCTGGAGCACGGGCAAGGTCGCGAAAAAGGTGTCCAAGCACGCCGTCTGGCTGGTCATCGCGCTGGCCACGGGCGGTGCCTGGATCATGTACTTCAAGAACGCGCCCACGGCCGTGTACGAATTCTTCACCCTCCAGGGCGGGGCGGCGTTCTACGGCTTCACGGGGCT
>CAJXKW010000144.1 GCA_913055855.1 uncultured Limimonas sp.
GACTTCCAGCAGACCGACGTGGCCTTCGTCATCGGCGCCAACGACATCACCAACCCGGCGGCCGAGGACGATCCCTCCTCGTCGATCTACGGCATGCCGGTGCTCAAGACGAACCAGGCCAAGACCTGCCTGTTCGTCAAGCGGTCCCTGTCGCCGGGCTATGCGGGCATCGACAACCCGTTGTTCTACAAGGACAACACCATGATGCTCTTCGGCGACGCCAAGAGCATGACCGAAGACATCGTCAAGGCGCTGGAGAACCAGTAACGCGCTTCCCGCGCCCCGCGATCGACCTCGCCATGATGCGAGGGCATGCGCCCGGGCCGGTCCGCCGGTCCGGGCGCTTGTAGGTCCGTTCGGCCTGAACGCTTCGCCTGCGGGTTTGGCCGGCGTGTTCAGACGGGATGGGCCGCGGCCGACCCGCAGGCGCGGCGGTTTTGCGCGCTTCAGCCTTCACCCGGTTTCACGCCCGTGGGCACCTCTTCCGTGCCCAGGGCCTCGGCGAGGCGGTTGCGCGCGCTGCCGGGCGGGAGCGGCTGGGGTTGGCTGGCATCGGGGCGCCAGGCGGTGAGGAAGACGACGTCGAAGGTCGCCGGGATGCGGCCCTGCCCGTCGCCGTAGCGGTCCTGATAGATTTCCGCGGCGTAGAGCAGCGTCTCCCGGCGCGAGAATCCCTTGCGCCGGTCGGCGACCGCGTTGCTCTCGCCCATGCCGCGCAGGTCGTCCATCAGGCGAAGCGCGCTGGAATACGTGACGGTGATCCGGTCCACGTCCGCCACCGGCAGGGCGAAGCCCGCGCGCTGAAGCAGTGCGGCCGCGTCCTGGAGCGGCGCCATGGGCGAAATCCGCGGACCCGCGCCACCCTCCAGCTCGGCCTCCGCCGTGAGCAGGGAATCGCGCAGCTCGTACAGGGTGTCGCCGCCCGGCATGGCGCCCAGGAACAGGCCGTCGGGCTTGAGCGAAAGATTGATCTGGAGCAGCGCGCCCGGCAGATCGTTCGTCCAGTGCAGGGCGAAGGCGCTGGTTACGAGGTCGAAGCTGCGCTCGGCGAAGGGCAGCATCTCCGCGTCCGCGACCAGCGTGGGCCGGTGCGCCAATTCCGCCGGCTGCGTCCGCGCGCGCCGCGCCATCGCCTCGGCAGCGTCCGCCTGGACGAGCGTCCGGATACCCCCGCGCCCGGCGAGCCCGCGCGCCAGGGTGCCGTCGTGCGCGCCCAGGTCCAGGGCGAAGGGGAAGCTCCGCTTGACGTCGGCGAGCCGGTCGAGCAGGCGCTCGGCCACCTCGGCCTTCAGGAACGCATAGCCGTCGAAGGACTCCGCCACGCGGTCACGGTGGCGGCGGACGGCGCGGCGGTCGAAAACCTCGGGCCCGGTCTCGGTCATGCGCCGGAATATGGCGCGCGTTTCCGGCCGCAGAAACCCCCGGCGGCCGCCCGCCGCGCCGCACGCTGCGCGATGCATGACCGCTCGGCCTTCAATCGATAGCGAGGAGCTGCTACCCTGTCGCGCACACCTTGGCATGCGCACCACGGCGATGGGGGCGGGCATGGCCTTCCGCGACGCGGCGGTCGCCGGCCGGGCGCTGGGCCGGCTGGCGGTGAACGCGCTGTTGCCGCCTGCCTGTCTGCGCTGCGGCGCGGCCGTCAGCGCGCCGGGCACGCTCTGCGGCGCGTGCTGGGAGCAGGTCGATTTCATCGCGCCGCCCATGTGCGCGTGCTGCGGTTATCCCTTCGAACTCGCGCCCGCCGAGGGGCAGCTCTGTGCCGCCTGCCAGGCCCGGCCGCCGGCGTTCGACCGCGCCCGCGCGGTCATGGCCTACGACGATGCCAGCCGTGACCTCGTCCTGGGCTTCAAGCACGCCGACCGTACAGAGGGCGCCCCGGCGTATGCCATGTGGATGCTGCGCGCGGCGGCGGACGTGCTGCCCGACGCCGGGGTGCTGGTGCCCGTGCCGTTGCACCGCTGGCGGCTGCTGCGCCGGCGCTACAACCAGGCGGCGCTGCTCGCCAACGCGCTGGGCCGGCGCGCGGGGGTTCCGGTCTGCCCGGACGCCCTGGTGCGCACGCGTAACAATGCCTCGCAGGGGGCCATGACCACGCGCGGGCGCTGGCGCAACGTCCAGGGCGTGTTTGCGATCCATCCCCGGCGTGGACGCGCGGTGGCGGGCCGGCGCGCGCTGCTGGTGGACGACGTGATGACCACGGGGGCCACCCTGGAGGCCTGTGCCCGGGTGCTGCGCCGGGCGGGCGCGACGGGGGTGGACGCGGTCACCCTGGCGCGCGTGGTGCGCCCGCGCTGAGCGGGCCTTCATTCGGCGCCGGCGATGGCGTAGGCTCGTGCGCCGGATCGCCGAGGTTGTCACGACACGAGGATAAGATGCCCGCCATGGCCGATGTCGTCGTCTACGCCACCATGTTCTGTCCGTTCTGCCACCGCGCGAAGAAGCTGCTGAAGCACAAGGGCGTCGATTTCCGCGAGATCGACGTCACCATGAACAAGAGCAAGCGCGAGGAGATGACGAAGCTCGCCGGCGGCGACCACAAGGTGCCGCAGATCTGGATCAACGGCGAACATATCGGCGGCTGCGACGAGCTTTACGCGTTGGAGAACGCCGGCAAACTCGACGCGAAACTGCAGGGAGACGCGGCATGACCACCTTCACGGCCGGGCTGGTCCAGCTCACTTCGGGCACGGAAATCGCGGCGAACCTGGAGACGGCGGCGCAGATGGTTCGCGAGGCCGCCGGGCAGGGCGCGGATTTCGTGCTCACGCCGGAGAACACGCCCATCCTGGATCCCGACCACGCGCGCCTGCTTTCCGTCGTTCCGGCGCCGGACGACCACCCGGCCGTGAAGGGCTTTGCGGAGATCGCGCGCACGCTGGGGATCTGGGTGTTGCTGGGTTCGACGGCCGTGAAGCTCGCCGAGGACCGGCTGGCGAACCGGTCCTATCTCTTCGCGCCGGACGGATCGGTCGCGGCGCAGTACGACAAGATCCACATGTTCGACGTGGATATCCCGGACGGGCAGAGCTACTTCGAATCCAAGACCTTCCGGCCGGGCGAGCGGGCGGTGCTGGCCGAGCTGCCCTGGGCGAAGCTGGGCCTGAGCATCTGCTACGACCTGCGCTTCCCGGCGCTGTACCGCAGCCTGGCGAAGGCGGGGGCGCAGGTGCTCGCGGTCCCGGCGGCGTTCACCCAGTTCACCGGGCAGGCGCACTGGCACACCCTCTTGCGGGCGCGGGCGATCGAGACCGGGTGCTTCGTCCTCGCGCCCGCCCAATGCGGCGAGCACGCCCAGGGCCGGCGGACCTACGGCCATTCCCTGGCGGTGGCGCCCTGGGGCGAGATCCTGGCCGACGGCGGCGAAGACCCGGGCGTAACCCTGGTCGAGGTGGACACCGCCAAGGTGGACGAGGCGCGCGGCATGGTCTCCGCGATCACGCAGGACCGGGACTTCGCGGGGCCGGTGACGGCGAATTCGTAAAGGCCGGCCTTCAGTCGCGTGCCGACCATGCGGAAGTCGCGATAGTCATAAAGGATACGAACGGCGCATGCCGCTGTCCGAGACACAACTCGAAGAGCTTGTCCGCCATCTTTACCAACGGCCCGGTCACGACAGCGTCAAGTCGGAGCTTCACCGCCTTCTCGTCGACCACTTCGGCGCGGCGGCCGCCGAGATCGTGCACGAGCAGCGCATCGAGGCGCGCAGCCGCGTCGATACGCTGCTCGGCAACACGGTTTTCGAGATCAAGCGGGACCTCCGGCAGGAGGACGCCGATGCGCGCGACCAGCTTGCCCGCTACCTGGAAAACCGCGAGCGGGTCACCGGCGAACAGTTCTGCGGCATCGCGACGGATGGCCGGACGTTCGCGGCGTATGAGCTTCGCGACGGTGACCTCGTTCACCTGCATACGCATGCGGTGAATCCGGCGCGGCCGCACGACCTGACCATCTGCCTCGAAGGGATTCTTTCCCTCTCGCCCAATCTCCCGCCCGATCCGCTCACGGTGATCAGCGAACTCGGGCGCGACAGCGCGGCCTACACCCGCGCGCAGGGGGTTCTCGCCGCGGCCTGGGCGCGCGTCGGCGCGCGACCGGACGTGAAGCTCAAGCGGGACCTGTGGAACCAGCACCTCCAGCTCGTCTACGGCGTGGATTAGGATGACGACGACCTCTGGTTCCAGCACACGTTCCTTGTCATCGTCGCCAAGGCCTTCGCGTACAGTGTTCTCGATCTGCAGCCGCGTGACGCAACGGATTTGATGGCCGGCGCCAGCTTGCGCCAAGCGGGCGTCCAAGGCGCGATCGAGAGCGATTTCTTCGATTGGGTCGTGGAAGATGAGGAAGGCCGGGAACTCGTTCATCGCGTCCTTTCGCGCGTGCGTCGCTTCCGGATCGCGGAGGTCGGAACCGACCTGCTCAAGGTCCTCTACGAATCGCTTATCGATCCGCAACAGCGCCACGACCTCGGCGAGTACTACACGCCCGACTGGTTGGCGCGGAAAATGGTGCTCCGTCATATCGATAAGCCGCTGACGCAGGTGGTGCTCGATCCGGCCTGCGGCTCCGGAACCTTTCTTTTCCACGCCATCCGCTTTTTGGCCGATAACGCACGCCGGACCGGCTACGGGGATTACGATATTCTTCATCTCGCCCTGGCGCAGATCTTCGGCGTGGACGTCCACCCGGTCGCCATCATCGTTGCGCGGGTGACCTATCTGCTGGCGCTCGGGCCAAATGTCCTCGGCGCGCGCCACGGGCAAGTATCGCTGCCCGTCTACATGGGCGACGCCCTGCAATTGAATGTGTTGCCCATGATGGAAAAGGACGAGATCGTGATCCGCGTGCCGCCGGCACGCGAGGGGGAGAGCCAGAAAGCGCTGGAGTTTCCGGCTGCCGCGATCGACCGCCCTGACCGTTTCGAGCGCATTCTCGACATTCTAGTCGAGGCCAGTGAGCGCGGGCGCACGGCCGCCTGGGTCCGCCAACGAATTCCGCCGAGCGAGGGGATTGATGCGACTGACGTGGAAATCCTTGTGCGGACTTATGAGCTTTTGCAGCAGCTCCAGAAGGATGGGCGAGACCACATCTGGACCTTCGTGGCCCGGAACATGGCGCGCCCACTTTGGCTATCGCGGAAGAACAAAGTCGATCGCGTCATCGGCAATCCGCCGTGGCTGTCCTTCCGTTACATGACCGACGGCCTGAAGCGGCGTATCCGCGAGGGTATGAAGGGCTACGACATCTGGGTGGGGGGAAAGCTCGCCACACACCAGGATCTGTCGGGCTATTTCTTCACCGCCTGTGCCGATCTTTACGTCCGGCGCGAGGGCCGGATCGCGTTCGTGATGCCGTTCGCCGCCATGACCCGGGGTCAGTTCGCCAGGTTCCGAACCGGTCGGTACGACGGCCGCAATGTGGCGTTCGAGGAAGCCTGGACCTTCGACGACCGCGTCCAACCCCTGTTTCCGGTGCCGTCCTGCGCCCTCTTCGCGCGCCGCACTGCGATCGCCCAATCCCTGCCGGAAACGGTCACCGCGTATGCCGGCATTTTGGATCATCGCAACGCGGACGAGGCGGAAGCCGATCACCGGCTGCTCGTCGCCACAGAGGATCGCCCGGATCAGGCGAGCTTCCACGCGGCCACGCCGTACCGGGATACGTTCCGTCAGGGCGCAACGCTCGTGCCGCGCATGTTGTGTTACCTTGAGCGGGAGCCGACGGGGATGCTCGGGACCGGCCACCGGATCCCCATCGTCAGTGGGCGAAGTTCGCAGGAAAAGGAACCTTGGAAGAATCTTCCTGACGTGCGCGGCGCCGTCGAGAGGCCTTTCGTCCGCGTAGCGCTGTTGGGCGAGAGCATCGGGCCATACCGCATTCTCCAAGAGCCTGAGGCGGTGATCCCCCATGACGGGGAGCGACTCTTGTGCGCCGAGGAAGCATTCGAGCGAGGCTATCAAGGATTGGGGGAGTGGTTGGAACAGGCGGAGAAAATCTGGAAAACGAACAGTAAGAGCGATATGAATTTCCTTGAGCGTATAAATTATTATGGGGAGCTTTCTTCTCAATGCTTTGACAATTCGTGGCGTGTTGTTTTCACAAAATCGGGCACGATCCCGGCGGCGACAGTTGTGAAGAAAAAAAGCTATATATTTGATCACAAGCTCTACTGGGCGCCTGTCCATTCTTTAGAAGGTAACTGCTCACCCCCGGCGGCGAAGAGGTTAGGCGGCGGCCGGAAGAATGACGGGTTGGCCAGCAAGGCCCCGGCGAATGGCGGCGAGCGGGCTCAGGCCGTATAGCCGGCCGGTATCGACGACGGAACGCACGCCGGCGTAGAAGGTGGCGCCCCATTCGGCGTTAAAGCCCTGCGTGACCTTTCTGAAGATTACGGCTGGACGAAGGTAACGCTCGCTTGCGTTGTTGGTCGCCGGCACGCCGCGGTTGGTGATGCATAGGAACAGCTCACAGCGCACGCGCCGTATCTGCCGGCGCAGCTTCTCGCCTGCGCGGCTGTCCGCTGGCCGCGTCACCAGCGCGTCGAGGTCCCGGTCGAGGCGACATCGGTACTGGTAGAGGGTGTTGTCCTGGAGCGCCTCCCGCCGCTGGGCGATATCGACGGCGCGCAGCAGGAGGTCCTTGAGCGGCGGGGCGAACATCGTGTCGCCGGCGTCGATTGCGTACTGCGCGTCCCGCAGCAGGTGGGCGAGGCAGAGCTGCCGGCTTTCACCGTGCCCGGTCTGCGCGGCGAAGCGGTCGGAGACCCAGACCGCGGGGACGTGCGCGCCGAGCACCTCCCGGACCACCGCCTTACCGCGGCTGGGCGCCACCTTGTGCAGCACCGCCGTGGCACAGCCGAACACCCACTGCCAGTACTTCTGGCCGGCCACCCGGGCGCCCGTCTCGTCGCAGCCGATCACCCCGGCCTGGCGCAGCTCCGCGGTGATGTCGGCGACCGCCGCGTCCACCTGGGTCTTGGCGCGGGCGAGGATGTTGGCGATCGTGCCCTCGCTGATGGACACGCCGAACATGTCCAGCATCAAGGCCGACAGACGCTGGTAGCTGATGGCGTGGATTGTGTGCAGGTAGATCACCGCCTCCTCGACGCTGCGCCCAAACGGCGAGCCGGGTTCCAGGCCCTCCGGCGGCCGCGCGTCGAACCGCTCACCGCAGCACGGACATTCGCCCTGGTACTGATGCACGCGGGTGACGTCCGGGCGCACGGGCGGGATCTCGATCCGGTCGTAGCGGAGTTTGAGGGTTTGATGCGCCGGGCCGACGTGGCCGCCGCAGCTCGGACAGTTGCTCGCCGGCGCGGTTACAGTGCGGTCTGGGTTAGGCTCCAACGAGCGCGCCTGGCCCTGGCCGCCCTTGCCCGTCTTGCCGGCCTTACGCTTGCGCGGCTTGTTCGATTTCTCGTCCTGGGACGGCGCGCGCGAGGAGTTCCGCGCGGTCTTGCGCGGCTGGTTCAGCCTGGCCTCAATATCCGCAATACGCTGTTCCAGCGCGAGGATATAGTCGATCAGCTCGTCCTTGGAGTGCTGCTCCAGTTCCTCCCGGCGAGTCATGCCATTCTGGAATCATACCCCGAGTCCTGGGGTCAACCGGCCGATATGGACCGCGAGCCCAGCTCACATTCCCCGAACTAAAGGGGGTGGGGTGAGCACGTACGGGCAACTTTTCAGGACTGTGGAGCATTGAGGGAGAGCGTGTTGTGGGATTTCTGGATAAGGAGCAGGCTGTAAGGGGCTTGACAAAGCTGTCTCAGGTAGAAAATTATCAGCAAGGAAGAGCGAGGGGAACGACGCAGGCCGCATATTTGGAAAGCACGATAAATTGCTTTCCATTGCCTCTGGAATAAAAGTTTGTGAAAGACTAGATGACTGTGATAAAGAAAGAGGCCTGGAGCCTTACCGCACTGGCGAACTACTTTGGAACGGATAAGGGTACGGATGGCCCTGGTTCGTGGGGCGCTCATAACTACACTGACATTTATGAGGCCTATTTTGAACCACTACGTCAGGCGTCGGTTACCTTGCTTGAAATTGGCATCGGGCTCGCCCCAGGGCGGAAACGTCCTTACGGTGCATCAATTCGGATGTGGGAGAGCTATTTCCCGAATGCGCAGGTTTACGCTTGCGATATGCGCGAGGCCACGTTTCTAAATAACGATCGAGTGCAAACGTTCGTCATTGACCAAGGTTCTGTAGCGGACTGGGCGGGATGGCTCAACGCCAATCCCAATGTCTACTTTGACGTTATTATCGACGATGGAAGCCATGTGGCAGAGCACCAGCAGGTGACATTTTCGATGCTGTTTCCTCGCCTGAAATCACGGGGATATTATGTGATTGAGGACTTAAACGCTAAGGGTGCGGAACGTGATTCACGGAGGTTGGTGGTCAGTACGCGCCACCTTTTTAAAAACTATGCCGTACACGGTCCGCCAGAAC
>CAJXKW010000145.1 GCA_913055855.1 uncultured Limimonas sp.
GAAGCGGTTCTGCGCATCCTTCGGGGCCGCTTCGGCGAACCCGACGCCCGGCTTGCCGAGCGCATCCGTTCGGCGGACCTGGACGCCCTGGACGCGATGCTGGATCTGGCCCTGACGGTGGAGAAACCGGACGACGTCACCCGGGGCACCGGGCAGCACTAACGGCACGCATGCCGGCGGCTTGCTGGCCTGCCGGATAACGAAACCGCCGAAAGATGATGGCTATCCGTCGTGCTCCTCGGCTTCTTCGTCGATGGCCTCGCCGGCGGATTCGAGGTCCTCGCCGATGCCTTCGGCGGTGTTGCACGCCGTCAAGGCCAACAACGCCGCGACGGCAAGGACAGGAAAACGCACGCGCATCGGTTCACTCCCTTGGTTCGCGGCGCCTCGACGCGGTTCCCGCCGGGCCCGTGGGGGCTGAAATCGAACCGATGTGCCGGGGAGAACCCGGTCGGGACGAAGATAACCCCATTACAGCCCGTTGCATCGAAACCCAATCGCCCGGTGCCGTGATCGCCGGGTCTCGCCTCGCGCGACGTGGGCGGCGCGACAGGCGTGCAGCCCTATCGCTGGTGAGGCGTTACTCGAACTTCACGTCGACGATCTCGAAGTATTTCGAGCCCTTCGGCGTCTCGACCTCGACGGAATCGCCTTTCTGCTTGCCGATGATCGCGCGCGCGATCGGGGACGTGACGGCGATCTTGCCCTCTTTCACCTCGGCCTCGACCTCACCGACGATCTGGTATGTCGTCTCCTCGTCGGTGTCCTCGTCGGCCAGCGTGACGGTCGCACCGAACTTGACCGTGTCGCCGGAGAGCTTGGAGACGTCGATGACCTCGGCCCGGGCCATCATGTCCTCGATTTCCGCCACGCGGCCCTCGATGAAACTCTGCCGGTCGCGCGCGGCGTGATATTCCGCGTTCTCGGAGAGGTCGCCGTGTTCGCGCGCTTCCGCGATCGCCTGGATCACCTCGGGGCGCGCGGTGGACTTGAGATAGTTGAGTTCTTCTTCGAGCTTCGCGTACCCGTTGGCGGTCATCGGAACTTTATTGCTCATCGGCAGCCAATCCAAGCCAGCGTGTTGTGATGAAACCCTTGCAGCGCGGAGATGCCGTGCTTACACGGCCTCAGAACGACCCCTCAAAATAAGATTGCAGCGGCGCCACATCAAGCTGTCCGGCCTTGATCGCCTGGATGGCCTTCACCACCGCGGCGCAGCCGGCGAGGGTCGTGGAGTAGGGGATCGTGTTGACCAGCGCGGTGCGCCGGATGTCGTAGGAATCCGCGATGGCCTTCGCGCCCTCGGTGGTGTTGAAGACGAGCTGGATATCGCCCGATTTCATCATGTCAACGACGTTGGGCCGGCCCTCGCGCACCTTGCGCACGGCCGTAACCTCAAGGCCCTCGGCGGTGAGGTACTGCTCGGTTCCGCGCGTGGCCGCGATGTGGAAACCCATGGCGATGAGCTGGCGCGCCATGTCTACCAGCGCGGGTTTGTCGCGGTCGCGCACGGAGACGAACACGGTGCCCGACTCCGGCAGGTTCACGCCGGCGCCCATCTGCGCCTTGGCGTAGGCGCGGGGGAAGTCGGGCGCCAGGCCCATGACCTCCCCGGTGGACTTCATCTCCGGGCCCAGGATGACGTCCACGCCGGGGAAGCGGTTGAACGGGAACACCGCCTCCTTGACGGCCGTGTGCCGGCGCTTGCTCCGGGCGAGCTGGAACTTCGACAGCGGCGCACCCGCCATCACCTCGGCGGCGATCTTGGCGATGGGCGTGCCGATCGCCTTGGCGACGAAGGGCACGGTCCGGCTGGCGCGCGGGTTCACCTCGAGCAGGTAGATGGTCTCCTGGTGAACCGCGTACTGCACGTTCATCAGCCCGACAACACCCAGCTCCAGCGCGAGCTGCCGCGTCTGGCGCTCCAGCTCGGCGACCACGCCCGGCGAGAGCGAGTGCGGGGGCAAGGCGCACGCGGAGTCGCCGGAGTGGATGCCGGCCTCCTCGATATGCTCCATGATCCCCGCGACGAAGACGTCCGTGCCGTCGGCGACGGCGTCCACGTCCACCTCGATGGCGTCGGCGAGGTAGCTGTCGATCAGCACCGGATTCGTGCCCGATACCTGTACGGCCGACTCGATGTAGCGGTGCAGGTCGCCGGCCTCGTGCACGATCTCCATGGCGCGCCCGCCCAGAACGTAGGAGGGGCGCAGCAGCACCGGGTAGCCGATGCGCTCGGCCTCGCGGGCCGCCTCGTCCTGGCTGGTGGCCAGCCCGTTGGCGGGTTGCTTGAGGTCGAGGATGTTCAGAAGTTCCTGGAAGCGCTGCCGGTCCTCGGCGCGGTCGATGGCGTCCACCGGCGTGCCCAGAACCGGCACCCCCGCCGCCGAGAGGTCGCTGGCGATCTTGAGGGGCGTCTGCCCGCCGAACTGGACGATGACGCCGCGCAGCTCGCCGCGGCGCTGCTCGACGCGCGCGATTTCCACCACGTCCTCGGCCGTCAGCGGCTCGAAGTACAGCCGGTCCGAGGTGTCGTAGTCCGTGGAGACGGTTTCCGGGTTGCAGTTGACCATGATGGTCTCGAACCCGGCGGCCTTGAGGGCATAGGCGGCGTGGACGCAGCAGTAATCGAACTCGATGCCCTGGCCGATACGGTTGGGGCCGCCGCCCAGGATCATGATCTTCGTCCGGTCGCTGGGCTCGGCCTCGCATTCCGCGGGGAGCACGCCGTCGCCCTCGTAGCAGGCGTACATGTAGGGCGTGGGCGAGGGAAACTCGGCCGCGCAGGTGTCCACCCGCTTGTACACCGGATTCACGCCCAGGTCTTGCCGGAAGGCCGTGACCGCCAGGCGCTCGCGCCCCGTCAGTTCGGCCAGTCGGGCGTCGGAGAAGCCCATCTTCTTCAGGCGCAGCAGGGAAACCGCGTCCTCGGGCAGCCCCCCGGCGGCGATGCGTTGTTCGGCGGCGACGATGTCCTGCACCTGACGCAGGAACCAGGGATCGTAGTTACTCGCACGCTGGACCTCCGCGACGCCCAGGCCGTGCCGGAACGCCTGCGCGATGCGCAGGAGACGGTCGGGCACGGGCTCCGCGACGGCGCCCAGCACGGCGTCGGTGTCCACACGCCCGTCCGCGCCCGTGGCGTCCGGGATGGTCACCGGGTTGAGGCCCGTGAGCCCGATCTCCATGGACCGGAACGCCTTCTGCAACGATTCCTGGAAGCTGCGTCCGATCGCCATGGCCTCGCCCACGGATTTCATGGCCGTGGTCAGCGTGGGCTCGGCGCCGCGGAACTTCTCGAAGGTGAAGCGCGGCATCTTGGTCACGACGTAGTCGATCGTGGGCTCGAACGAGGCCGGCGTGACCTTCGTGATGTCGTTGTCCAGTTCGTCCAGCGTGTAGCCCACGGCGAGCTTGGCGGCGACCTTGGCGATGGGAAAGCCGGTGGCCTTGGAGGCGAGCGCGGACGAGCGCGAGACCCGCGGGTTCATCTCGATGACCACCAGCTCGCCGTCTTCCGGATTGACGGCGAACTGCACGTTGGAGCCGCCGGTATCCACCCCGATCTGGCGCAGGCACGCGATCGAGGCGTCGCGCATGAGCTGATATTCCTTGTCCGTCAGCGTCAGCGCGGGCGCCACGGTCACGCTGTCGCCCGTGTGCACGCCCATGGGGTCGATGTTCTCGATGGCGCAGATGATGATGCAGTTGTCCGCGTGGTCGCGGACAACCTCCATCTCGTATTCCTTCCAGCCGAGCACCGACTGCTCGATCAGGATCTCGTGCACCGGCGAGGCGCGCAGGCCGTTGCGCACGATCTCCTCGTACTCATCGTCGTTGTAGGCGATCCCGCCGCCGGTGCCGCCCAGGGTGTAGCTCGGCCGGATGATCGCGGGGACGCCCACGTGGCTGCGCGCGGCCATGGCGTCTTCGTAGCTGCGCACGATGCGCGCCCGCGGGCTCTTCAGCCCGATCTCGTCCATGGTCGAGCGGAACCGCCAGCGGTCCTCGGCCTTTTCGATGACGTCGCCGTCCGCGCCGATCATCTCGATGCCCAGGCGCGCCAGGGTGCCGTCGCGCCACAGGGCGAAGCCCGTGTTCAGTCCCGTCTGGCCGCCCATCGTGGGCAGGATGGCGTCGGGGCGCTCGCGCTCCAGGATGCGCGCCAGCGTACCCGGCTCGATGGGCTCGACGTAGGTGGCGTCGGCCAGGCCCGGGTCGGTCATGATGGTCGCCGGATTGGAGTTGACCAGGATGACCCGGTAGCCCTCCGCCTTGAGGGCCTTGCACGCCTGGGCGCCGGAGTAGTCGAACTCGCAGGCCTGCCCGATGATGATCGGGCCGGCGCCGATGATGAGGATGCTCGTCAGGTCGGTCCGCTTGGGCATGGCGCTTGTCGCCACCGCGGCGCGAGCCGTGGGCGCGCGGTGTTTCGTCTCCGCTTGTGGGGGCGTTCGAAAGCGTCGGCTGTGTGCCACGAGCGGCCGCCGAACGAAAGCGTTTTCGCCCGGCGCGCCGCGATCAGCGGTGCGCGTCGATCAGGTCCATGAACCGCCGGAACAGGTAGTGGCTGTCGTGCGGGCCTGGACTCGCCTCGGGATGGTACTGCACCGAAAACGCTGGCCCGTCCGTAACGCGAAGGCCCTCGTTGGAGCCGTCGAACAGGCTGACGTGGCTGGCCTCGACGTTCCCGGGCAGGCTCTCGGGTAGCACCTTGAAGCCGTGGTTCTGGCTGGTGATCTCCACCTTGCCGGTCTTGAGGTCCTTGACCGGGTGGTTCGCCCCGCGGTGGCCCAGGTGCATCTTTTCCGTGCGCGCCCCCAGGGCGAGGGCGAGGATCTGGTGCCCCAGGCAGATGCCGAAGACGGGCGTGCCGCGTTCGAGCAGCGCGCGCACCGCGGGCACGGCGTACGCCCCGGTGGCCGCCGGATCGCCCGGCCCGTTGGACAGGAACACCCCGTCCGGCTCGTGGCGCAGGATTTCCTCGGGCGTTGCGCTCGCCGGCACCACGGTTACGTGGCAGCCCGCACCGGCCAGCTCGCGCAGGATGTTCCGTTTCGCGCCGTAGTCGATCGCGACCACCCGATAGCCCGGCGCATGCTGCGTGCCGTAGCCGTGCCGGGGCGTCCAGGGCGTCTCGTTCCAGGTGTAGAGCTGACGTGTGGTCACCTCGGCGGCCAGGTCCATCCCGGCGAGCCCCGGCCACTCGGCAGCGGCGGCGCGGGCGTCCTCCAGGTCGAAGCGCTGCTGCGGATCGTGGAGCACCACGCCGTGCGGCGCCCCGGCGTCGCGGATGCGCCGCGCCAGGCTTCGTGTATCCAGGCCGCTGATGCCCACGACGTCCTGGCTCTGCAGCCAGTCGTGCAGGTGCCGGGTGGCGCGCCAGTTGGACGGCTCGGTCACGCTCGCGCGCAGCACCACGCCGCGGCAGGCGGCATCGCGGGTCTCGATGTCCTCGGGGTTGGCGCCGACGTTGCCGATGTGCGGGAAGGTAAAGCTGATGATCTGCCCGGCGTAGGAGGGATCGGTGACGATCTCCTGATACCCCGTCATCGAGGTGTTGAAGCAGACCTCGCCCACGGCGCGGCCCGTGGCGCCCACACCGTGGCCCCAGAACACGGTCCCGTCGGCAAGAACCAGGGCGGCCGTGGCGTCGCGCGGGCGCTGGGGCGGGCTGTTCGCGGGCATGCTGCGGCCTCTCCGTTGGATCGGGGCGACGCGGATGCCCCGATGCGTCTTGTGGTTGGCCGGATCGCCGTTATATGGGCGGACCACCGGCGCGCGCCGACCGGCGCTGGATGTAGGCGACGCGCGCCCGTTGGTCAAACCGCGCGGGCACCGGAGCCGCAAGGGGTGTGCCCATGTTGCGTTCGCAGCTCAACGACGCGCTCAAGGATGCGCTGCGCCGGCGGGACAGCGAAACCGCAGCGACGCTGCGCCTCGTCCTGGCCGCGCTCAAGGACCGGGAGGTCGCCGCGCGCAGCGAGAACGGCCGCGACGGGCTGGACGAGGATGAGATCCTGCGGATGCTGCAAAAGATGGCGGAGCAGGCGCGCGAGTCCGCCGCCACCTATGCCGAGGCGGGACGCGACGACCTGGCCGAAAAGGAGCGCAAAAGCGAACGCGTCATCCGGCGCTTCCTGCCGCGCGAACTCGATTCGGGCGAGACCGAGGCGGCCGTGGAGCAGGTCATCGGGGAGCTGGGGGCGACGGGGTTGAAGGACATGGGCCGGGTGATGGCGTGCCTTCGCCGGCGTTACGCCGGGCGCATGGACTTCAGTCACGCCAGCACCCTGGCCAAGACGCGTTTGAGTTGATGGCGGGCTGTACTTGCTCGCCCTCGCCGGCGGGCGCACCCTGAGCCCACGCGACCCGGAAGGTGCTGAAACCGCGCATGGCCTTTCCGCCCGAGTTCCTGGACCGTCTGCGTGCGAGCGTGCCGCTCGTGGACACGGTGGCACGGCACGTGCGCCTGACCAAGCGGGGCGGCGAATACACCGGCTTGTGCCCGTTCCACCACGAGAAGACGCCGTCGTTCACCGTCAGCGAGAACAAGGGCTTCTTCCACTGCTTCGGGTGCGGGGCGCACGGCGACGTCATCGGCTTCGTCATGCGCATCGAGGGCCTGCGCTTTCCCGAGGCGGTGGAGAAGCTGGCCGGCGAGGCGGGGCTGGCGGTGCCGCAGGCCTCGCCCGAGGACCGTGAGCGCGAGCGGCGCCGGGCCGACCTCTACGAGGTGGTTGAGGCGGCCTGCGTCTGGTTCCAGGAGCAGCTCGCCGCGCGCACCGGCCGTGCGGCGCGCGATTACCTTGCCGGCCGCGGGGTGAGCGACGACGCCGTGGCGACGTTCCGCCTGGGCTTCGCCCCGGACAAGCGCGGCGCGTTGCGCCAGGCCCTGAATGCACGCGGCATCGGCGACGATCAGCTCGCCGCCGCGGGACTCATCAAATACCCGGAGGACGGCGGGGCGCCCCGCGACACCTTCTTCAACCGGCTGATCTTCCCGATCACCGACCGGCGCGGCCGGGTCATCGCCTTCGGCGGCCGCGCGCTCGGGGACTCTCCGGCAAAATACTTGAACTCGCCCGAGACCGATCTCTTCCACAAGGGGCGCGTGCTGTACAACCTGGACCGCGCCCGGCGGGCGGCGCACGACGGCGCGCCGCTGGTCGTGGTCGAGGGCTACATGGACGTCATCGCCCTCTGGCAGGCGGGATTCCCGGCCGCGGTGGCGCCCCTGGGCACCGCCGTGACGGCCGAGCAGGTCCAGGTGCTGTGGCGTCTGGCGAGCGAGCCCGTGGTCTGTCTGGACGGTGACGCTGCGGGCCAGCGCGCGGGCTTCCGGCTGGTCGAGCGCGCGCTGCCTGTGCTCGCGCCGGGGCAATCGCTCGCCTTCGCCTACCTGCCCGCGGGCGAGGATCCGGACAGCCTGCTCCAAGGGCAGGGTGCGGCCGCTTTTCGCGAGATCCTGGACGCCGCCCGGCCATTGGCCGAGATGCTGTGGCGGCGGGCGCTGGGCCAGCGCCGGACGGACACGCCGGAACGCCAGGCGGCGCTGCGCCGCGACCTGCACACGGCCGTGCGCGCCATTCAGGACCCCACGGTGCGCGATGCCTATTGGCAGGACATGGAGGATCGGTTCCGCCGGCACTTCGGCCGCTGGCGGCGCGGCGGCCGGAGCGGCGCCGACCGGCGGACCGGGCGGGGTGCGGGTGCGCCCGCCGGGCCGGCACCCGCACGCCAGCCGGTGCGAATGCTCCAGCGGCGGAGCGAGCAGGCTGTGCTCGCCGCGCTGGTGCATCACCCGGGCCTGATCGGGGAATTTGCCGAGGAGCTTGCGACGATCCGTCTGACCTCGGCAGACCTGGATGGGCTGTTACGGGCGTTGCTGGACGTCGCGGCGGATCACGCGAACCTTGACAGCATTGAACTGTGCCGCCACTTGCGCCAAATGGTCTCATCGCCGGTTCTCGATGCGGTCACCGGGGCGTCCGCCGCGCGCCTGGAGCCCTTCGCGGACCCGGCGGCACCGGTCGACGACGCACGTGCGGGAGTTCGGGCCTTCATGGATCGCTATCGCGAGCGCGCGGCACTCGACGAGACACGGCAAGAGGCACAGCGCTTCGCGGCGACCATGGACGACGACAGCCTGGCGCGCCTGGAGGCGGCCAAGCGCGCGGCGCGCTCGGCGCGCGAGGCGGATGCCGGCGAACCCGACGGTGAGGCCGCGCCGCCCGGCGCGGGCGATCTTCCCGGAACATGACGCCGAGGGCGCGTGCCTGGACCCGTTCTGGCAGGAAGCGGGTCCGTTGCCTATTTGGAGCGGTAGGACAAAAACCCCGGGGCAGAGGTTTCCATGTC
>CAJXKW010000146.1 GCA_913055855.1 uncultured Limimonas sp.
CGCCAAGGCGAGCCAGCCGGGCCAGCAGGTGCTGGCGACCACGCTCGCCGACGCCGCCGACGCGATCGCCCGCCACGACCCGCCGTCGCCCGCCCTCATCGTGGTGGGGCCCACGGTCCGCCTGCGCCCCTGCCTGGACTGGCTGGGCGCCCTGGCGGGGCGAACCCTCGTGCCCGATCCACCCGATTGTTGACGCCCAGCGTCCGCTTGCGCGTTCACATCCGTCAACATCCGTCGCCATGCGCTCCGCGACGCGTTCACACCGCGTCGCCTTCAGGACGGTACGCGGCGTCTACATGCATCGTCGTGGCGCGGTGACGGCCCGATCCGGACCAACATCCCCACCGGCGCAAAACCAACCAACATTCGCCAACCATCGCCAACATCGCCCAGGATCGCTACCCAAGAACGAAACAAGAATATCTTCGCACGTGAAGGTGTGTGGGTCAAGACAACCAGACGAGCGGGCGTCGGGACCGTCGCGGTCGGTTGCGCGTCGGACGCGGTCCGCGCCGGCGGACCGGCCGTACGCCGATGGCGCGATCAGGGGCCGGCCCGCTCCGCCGCGTCCAGGAGGTCGTGACGGGCGGCGTCGAGGATGTGGCAGAGCCCGTCCGCGGCGAGGGGATCGAGGGTGATCCGGTTCTCGGGGTCGTACATCACGGTCGCGAGAAAATGCAGCACGGCCGCGACGTTGCCGTTGACGTCGGCGACGCGCGGCTCGGCGCCGGCCGGCGCGAACGCGAACCGGGGCGTTTCGCCGATGCCGCGCTCGGCGGCGTCAACACGACGGGAACACCCGGGCTCCTGCCGGACGACGCCCATTTCGCGATGCGCGGCGGCGCTATCGTTTGGCTCGCCCTGATCGGGTTCGCTCGGGCCGACGCGCTATTGGATGGCCGGGTTTCTCACCCTGCGGCAGATCACCGAGATCGGCCTGCCGCTCGCGGCCCTCGCCCTGATTATTGGCGCGCTATTCGCCTACGGCATCGTCCTCCCGTGGCTCGCCGAGGGCCTCCTGTGGCTCGCCATCCTTCTTAACTAAATCGACGCGTAGTCGCGGTAACGGTGTGCGTTGGGTCTCGCATTCGCTCGACCCAACCTACGCGCTCTTTTTCATTGAGCAGTCTAAGTAGGTTGGGCTGAGGCCGACAGGCCGAAGCCCAACGGCGTTCGCACGAATGTGTTGGGCCGCGTCCATGTTCGGCTCAACCGCCGCAGGAATGCTTTGTCTTTGGTGCAGCGATATCAATCGCGGGTCACATGGCGCAGCCATCGCGTCTTAATCAACTCCAAAAGCTTGGTCCGAAGCTGTTCATACAGGTGAGCGGGAAGCATTCCGTATCTGAACGTCCCGTCATCGGGCCGCCGGCGGAGGTCCGGACGGGGCCATATGAAGCGGTTGATCTCGCTCGCAACGAGCCAGTGCCGTTCGTCGTCGAGGCCGAGACGTTTGCGATCCCGTGACGGAATCTCAATAGTTGCGTCATCGACTTGCGGGTGGTGCGTGATGGGACACACCCCGACAACGGTTTCGTCCGCCTTGGTCCTGGTGCAGACCACGACCGCTACCGGGCGATCCTTGCTGCCCGCCTGGTCGTCGTGTCGACGTTCGTTCGCCCAGCGATAGCTGTCGCGAAGGACTTGGCCGACGCGAGGCGTGGGAAGGCTCATTCAGCCCCGCGGACGTCAGTCAGGCCCCGTAGGTGGCCGTCCGAAGCGCCGCCTCGAATTCGGCGGCGAGATTCTCGGGCATGTCATCAACACGATAGGCTTCCTGACCGTGAACCGAGACGCCCTCCACGGACGGTTTTTGGCCGCCATCGCCCTGCGGATCGTCGTGCGCGGCGGCTTCGGTGTTGGTCTTCGGATCGAGTATAATGCTCCTCGTACAATTTTCTATCAACCTACCGAGATGGTGCGGGTCGGTCAAATCGGGGCGTTTGCGGCCACATCCGGTGGGCGCCAGGTTTCGCGATAGCGCGTCTGTCCCTACACCGCCCCATCCCGCTGGCGCCGCTCGGCCTCGCCGATGAACGCGTCGGCGTGGATGTCGGTCTCGGCCATACCGTGGTCGCGGCACATGGCGGCGGCAGCCTCGACCATGGGCGGCGGGCCGGCGAGGTAGGCGACGCAGCCCTGGAGCGTGGGCGTGTCCGCCGCGGCGGCCTGGTGGATGAAGCCCGTGCGCCGGTCGGTCGGCCCGTCGGGGTCGGAGAGGACGGGCGTGAAGGCGAAGTTCGGGTGCTGCTCGGCGAGGGTGCGGAAGTGGTCTTCCATGTAGATGTCGCGCTCGCGCCGCGCGCCGAAATACAGGTGGATGGGCTGGGTCAGGCCCATCGCCAGCGCCTCCGCAACGATCGCGGTCATGGGGGCGAGCCCCGAACCGCCACAGATCGCCAGGATCGGCCCCGGCTTCTCCGGGCGCAGGTAGGTCGCGCCGAACGGGCCGCGCACCGAAACCCGCTCGCCCACGGCCAGATTGTCCGCGACGTACTGGCTCGGCCCGCCGCCGCCCATGTTGCGGATGTGGAAGGCCAGTTCCGGATCGCCCGGCACCGGCCGGCTGGCGATGGAATAGTCGCGTTCGTCAAAACCGCCGAAGGCGACGCGCGCGTACTGGCCCGCGCGGTAGGCGAAGCTTTCCCCGTGGACGGGGCGCATGCGCACGATGCGGATCTCCGGCGTCACGGACTCGACGGCCGTGACCGCGCAGGTCACGGGGCGGTCGGTCGTCTCGGCGGCGGAAACGGGATCGGTCTCGACGGTCATGGCACTCCAGGGTCCGCAAAAAAGCCTTGTCCTGCTTGAATCTGGCGCGCGCACCGGTTTTGGCGACCCGGGCGGCGGCTACGCCGCCTGCTGCGCGACCTTGGCGAGCTGCTGGAGCAGGTGCCGGATACCCTGGACGCGCTCCTGCGGCGTGTCCCAGCGGCGCTTGTAGACCAGCTTGTTGTCGTCCGGGCGGAGCTGGACCGTTCCGGCCTGCTGGTTGATGAACCGGATCAGCCCGGAGGGATTGGGGAAGTCGTTGTTGTGGAACGCCAGGACCGCGCCCTTCGGGCCGGCGTCCACCTTCTCCACGCGCGCGTCGCGGCACATCTGCTTGATCGCCACGATCTGGAGCAGGTTCTCCACCTCGTCGGGCAGGGGGCCGAAGCGGTCGATCAGCTCGGAGGCGAAGGCGTCGATCTCGTTCTGGTCCACAAGGTGCGCGATCCGCCGGTACAGGCCCAGGCGCACGCTCAGGTCCGCGACGTAGCTCTCCGGGATCAGCACCGACGTGCCCACGTTGATCTGCGGCGTGAAGGATTCCTGGGCTTCTTCCGCCGTTTCCCCGGCGCCCTTCTGGCGCGCCTCGGTCACGGCTTCTTCCAGCATCTGCTGGTAGAGTTCGATCCCCACTTCCTTGATGTGCCCCGACTGTTCCTCGCCCACGAGGTTGCCGGCGCCGCGGATGTCCAGGTCGTGGCTGGCCAGGCTGAACCCCGCACCCAGGTGATCCAGCGTCTGCATCACGCGCAGGCGTTTCTCCGCCGCGTCGGTGAGCACGCGCCCGGGACGCAGGGTGAGATAGGCATAGCCGCGCACCTTCGCCCGGCCGATCCGCCCGCGGAGCTGATAGAGCTGCGACAGTCCGTACATGTCCGCGCGGTGGACGATCAGGGTGTTCGCCGTGGGCACGTCCAGGCCGCTTTCAATGATATGCGTGGAGAGCAGGACGTCGGATTTGCCCTCGTAGAAGTCCGTCATCACCTTTTCCAGCTCGCGCGCGGCCATCCGCCCGTGGGCGACGGCGATCTTGACCTCGGGCACGAGCTTGACCAGGCGGTCCTCGACCTCCTTCAGGTCCTCGATGCGCGGGGCGACGTAGAAGGTCTGCCCGCCGCGCCAGTGCTCGCGCAGCACGGCCTCGCGCACCACCACCGGATCGAAGGGCAGGACGAAGGTGCGCACCGCCAGCCGGTCCACCGGCGGCGTGGTGATCAGGCTCATCTCGCGCACGCCGGACAGGGCGAGCTGGAGGGTGCGCGGGATGGGCGTGGCCGTCAGCGTGAGCACGTGCAGGTCCCCGCGCAGCTCCTTCAGCCGCTCCTTCTGCTTGACCCCGAAGTGCTGCTCCTCGTCGACGATGATCAGGCCCAGCTCGCGGAACTGCACGTCCTGTGAGAGCAGGGCGTGGGTGCCGATGACGATGTCGACCTTGCCCTCGTTGAGCTCGCGCTTGACCGCGTTGGTGTGCTTGCTGCTCACCAGCCGCGAGAGCTGCCGGATCTCCAGGGGATAGCCCGAGAAGCGCTCGACGAAGGTCTGGTGGTGCTGCCGGGCGAGCAGGGTGGTGGGCACGATCACGGCCACCTGCTTGCCGTTCATCGCCGCGACGAAGGCCGCGCGCATGGCCACCTCGGTCTTGCCGAAGCCGACGTCGCCACAGACCAGCCGGTCCATGGGCTGGCCGCCGGCGAAGTCGTTCAGCACCTCCTCGATGGCGCGCAGTTGGTCGTCCGTCTCGGGGTAGGGGAAGCGCGCGCAGAACTCCGCGTAGGTCCCTTCGGGCGGGTACAGCGGCTCCAGCTTGCGCACCTGACGCTCGGCGGCGATGCGAATGAGGTCGCCGGCGATCTCCTTGACGCGCTGCTTGACCTTGGCCTTGCGCGCCTGCCAGTTGCCCTGGCCCAGCTTGTCGAGCTGGACGCCCTGTTCCTCGCTACCGAACTTGGAGAGCACGTCCAGGCTCTCCACCGGCACGAACAGGCGGTCGCCGCCGTGGTAGGTGACCTTGAGCATGTCGTGCGGCGCGCCGCCGACGTCGAGGTTCACCAGGCCCTCGTAGCGGCCGATGCCGTGCTCGGCGTGGACGACGAGATCGCCGTCCGCGAGCGCGGAGACTTCCGTGAGGAAGTTGTCGGCCTTGCGCTTTTTCCGGGTGCTGCGCGCGATGCGCTCGCCCAGGATGTCCTGCTCGGAGATCACGGACGCGCCGTCGGCGACGAAGCCGTGCTCCAGCGCCAGGGTGAGCAGCGCCACGCTCTCCGGCGGAAGCTGCTCCGCCTCGGGCCAGGTCTCGACCGGGACGAGCTTGTCCAGCCCCTGTTCGGCGAGGACGCTGCGCAAGCGCTCGCGCGAGCCGGCGGTGAAGCCGGTGATCGCCACACGCCGGCCCTTCTGCCGGTCCTCGCGGATGGTGGTCTTGAGGCTGGTGTAGGGCTCGCCGGCCTCGCCCTTCTTGCGCGCGGCGGCGAAGTCGTGGCCCGGCTGCCCGCCGCCGTGGATCACCGTGCTCGTCGTGCCCGGCGCGGCGAAGGGGGAGAACTGCGCCACCGGCCGATCGTCCAGCAGCGCGTCCCAGGTCTCGCTGGTGAGGTAGAGGTCTTCCGGCGGCAGCGGCTTGTACGCGTCGACGTCGAGGTCGGCCGTGCGCTGGACCGTCTGGCGCGCCTCGTAGAAGTCCTGGATGGTCTGCAGCCGCTGCTCGCGCAGGTCTTCGGCGTGCCGGTCCAGGGTCACCGGCGTCTGCGCGGGCAGATAGTCGAACAGGGTCTCCAGCCGCTCGTAGAACAGGGGCAGCCAGTGCTCCATGCCCTGGTACGGCCGGCCTTCCGTGACGGCGGCGTAGAGCGGGTCGTCCTTGGCGGGCACGCCGAAGGTGGAACGGTAGCGCGTGCGGAACTGCTGGATCGTGTCGGGTTCGAGGATGACCTCGCTGACCGGCTTCAGGGTCGCGCCGTCGTGCTCGCCCGTGGTGCGCTGCGTCAGCGGGTCGAAGCGGCGCACCGTCTCGATGATGTCGCCGAAGAAGTCCAGGCGCAGCGGCTCCGGCTCGCCGGGCGGGAAGACGTCGACGATGCCGCCGCGCACGGCGAACTCGCCGGCGTCGCCCACGGTCTCCGCGCGGACGTAGCCGTTCTCGGCGAAGAAGTTGGTGAGGGTGGCCGGGTCGAGGTCCTTGTCGTGATACACCGACATCACGCGCGGGGTGAGCTTGCCCTGCGGCGGCAGCTTCTGGAGCAGCGCGTTGACGGTCGTGAGCACCACCAGCCCACCGTCGGGCCGCGGCTCGGTGAGCAGGCGCACCAGGGTGTCGATGCGCTCGGCCACGACGTCGCGGTGCGGGCTCACCCGGTCGTAGGGCAGGCAGTCCCAGGCGGGGAAGCTGAGCACCCGCACGTCCGGGGTGAGCACGCGCAGCGCCTCGGCCGTGCGGCTCATCCGGGCGTCGTCGCGCGCGACGTGGAGAACGGGCGCGCCCGCGCGCGCCTGCGCCGCCAGGCCCAGGAGCCAGGCGTCAAAGCCCTCGGGCGCTTCGGCGACGAGCCAGCGGTCCGTCGTCGCGAAAGCGCGGTCGAGCGGGCTCAGGCGTCGTTCACGGGATCGATCTGGAACGTGCAAAGCAGGCGCAGGATGTCGCTGTCCAACTCGGGCGGCGGTTCCCCGCGGCCGGTGATCCAGGCGTACAGATCGCTGTCCGGGCACTGGAGAAGCGCTTCGTAGCGCTCAAGCTCCGCCTCGGTCAAGCGCGCGAGATAGGCGTCCGCAAAGCCGCCGATGAGCAGGTCCATCTCCCGCGTGCCGCGGTGCCAGGAATTGAAGTACGCCTTCTTGCGCCGGGCGTCGAGACCTTCGGGTGCGGGCATCGGTCTCTCCGATCATTGTTTCGAAACGGGAACGTGGCATGGACGGGGATTTCGTACATCCGGTGTTGGCTCGCCATGCGAAGCTTCCTTAGGTTCCACCCATATTGCCGCCGAATTTCTGAGGCAACGATGACCTTGCACACGGGGACGTTCCTTCAAGACACCCTGACGCCGGACGGCGAGGTGGCCGTGGACCGGCTGACGGCGGCGCTGCACGTCACCAAGGCGGAGCTCGCGAGCGCGTTCGGCCTGTCGCGCGACGCGGTGTCGAAGTCGGCGCGCCGGCACAGCCGCACGACCCAGGCGCGTTTGCGGGACGGTGTGGAGATCATCAACCGCGTGCTGCCCTGGGCGGGGTCCGTGCCGCAGGCCTTCGCCTGGTACCGCGCGCAGCCGCTCCCGTCGTTCGGCGACCAGACAGCCGAGGAGCTGGCGAAGGTCGTTTATACTGGTAGCGACCCAATGCTACTCTAACTAAAAGTAAAATATATTTACAAAATTACATGTCTTCGGCGCCGTTATGTAGCTTTCGACCCGATCAATTGAACGCAATAGAATTTAATCATTATAGTAAATTCTTTTAGAATAAGCAAAAGATTCTTCCCATGCCTACGGTCCATAGAGAGTAAGTGTTCGTTGGGCAGTGTGAGTTTAACGGAGATTTTACAAAAAGGCTTTACATCATTACTGGGGCTTCTGGATAAAGGATTCCTAATATGTCGCAGATGGACATAAAGCTTCAGACCATCATTTCAGTCGGCTCAATCATGGCTGGTTTAGCCATAACCAATGGAAGTTGTTATTATTTTGGTCTTTTGCTCATGATTGATTTGGGCCTATTTACGACGTTATCGATAACGGATTTCGTAATAAAAGGAACTCAACTTCTAATTTATGTTTTTGTAGTTGCTTCTCTAGTAATTCTTGTGTATTTTCTGTTCGTTTCAATTTATGCGAGGTTTAAAATGTGGTCCAGAATTAGATATAATGATCGGCAACCGAAGACGACTGTATTGTGCCGTAAGTTTTCGAATAGAGCAAGATATAGGTCTTTCCTAGCGTGCCGGTATGAGAATTTCAATTTTTGGAAGGCGTTAAATATAAGACCGGTTGCAAATTGCATAATTGCATCGTGCATTATCCTTTCTGCAGTGTTTTTACTTCAAGTCCCAACGGAGGTTACATCGATCCATTCTTGGTTTTTTATTGCTACCTTCATAGTTTCTCTAGCTTCTTACCTGTTTTTATTAAAACATCTCGGCAAAATAGGTATCGAGTGGAAAGAACTGTCAGTCGTCGCTCTTATATTGGGTCTAGCGCTTTTTTCCGGTATCAAGGAGGCTTCGGCGTTAGTGTCCACGGATTGTGGCGAAGAACAATGTACCATCGTCAAGCTAGTTGACGGGTCGCAAATCCATGGTGTGGAAGTTTTGCAAACATCACGACAGTTGTTTATTAAAGGAGTTAATAGGGGTGAGGAAGGTGTCTCTATAATTGCAATACAAAAGCGAAATATCCTTCGTTTTGGAGTTAAGCATAATGTAGCTCTATGTGCCCTCGAAGGCCGCGTTGCCCGTTGGCGCCATGCCT
>CAJXKW010000147.1 GCA_913055855.1 uncultured Limimonas sp.
CGCAAGACCTGATCGCCCCCAAAACCCCCGCGTGCGCGAGGAGGCGCTTGCGCTTGCCGCACAAGCGTGTCCTCGCATGCGCGGAGGTGTTCCGGCGACGTATAAAAGTGCCCGCATGAAGCGGGTATTGCGCTATAGCTTGAGTTGTGATAGCATAATCAATCTATATTTCCATGGTGAAGGCGTGGTCAAGTTATGGCGAGCGGGAGATTGCGAGACCGTCCATGCGTAATGTTGCGGTAAATCGTGATCTTTGGGTGCATTACCTGAGTTATGGCAACGTTGCACGCTGGCGTCGTGCTCGGGTTCGGGAAGCGTGGCGCCAGGATCCGCCGGACCCCGATTCGTTCCCCAAGCCGCGAATCTTGATGAACGTCGTTGATCTTGAGGCGCACAGTACGAAGACATTTCGCGCCGATCGCGTCGTTGAAGTCGCCGACTTTGAAACCGGTGAGATTTCCGATCTGGCGTCGATTTTGAAAGCCATCGGGTTCGACGCCGGCATTGTGGATGGTGCGACCAAGACGGTCATCGACCGGGTTCGGACGATTGAGCACGATCTCTCCTTCGATGGGGTCAACAACGGGCTTGCCGGTTGGCATTTTCATGTCCCACCAGCATTTCGCGTAGCCCTTGATCTTTCGGATCTTCCGCGCGGTGGGCAACGGTCCCAGGGAATGCCGCCAGCATACGGTTTTTCGGTCGGCGATACGTTCTACGACAATGCGGCCGCTCGCCGCTTGGCATGGGGTGATGCGCTCTGGAAAATTGACCAAGCTGTGCAGGTAGTGGAGGCGATCGCCGATCAGCCCGATGGCCCGCGCAGCGTGCGCGACGGTTACGTAGTTGCAGATATCTACAGGTCTGACGGCGAAAAGCTGCATCATAATCAACGCACCCGTATGTGCCAGCGGGAGTTTGCGGATTTCCTTCGAACAGGTCTCATTAGTCGAGAATGAGTTGCGCCCGCAGTGCTCTGGAGCCGGTCAGGACTAATCCAGTACTAACCGGGGTTGTCCCACCACGCGGTCTCTCGCCCACCCGTGCGAAGGGTGTTGCAGCCGCCATTCGCGGACGGCGGGTCGTCAAACAGTCGGCCCGTTCATGTCGGAGCGGCACGCGGGCGCGGTCCCGTACGCGTTCGGGCATATCTTCTGCCCCATTCTCGAACGGTAAATCAGACTGACCCAACCGCCACATCGAACATACCTTGAACACTCGGAACATATCGTGTACGTTCGCGGCATGTTCGTGTGGCGAGGACGGAGGTGGCCATGGACGTGGCGACGGCCGATGCTGGGTTCCTGAACGCGCGGCAGGAAGCCTTTTGCCGCAACTTCGTCGCCGGCGGGTCCGCGGTGGCGGCGGCGCGGGCCGCCGGCTATGGCGATAGCACGGCGCGCGCGCAGGCGGCGCGGCTCTTGCAGCATCCCGGCATTCAGGCGCGCATCGAGACGCTGCGTGCCGACGAGGACAGCGCGAAGGCCGCGCTGTGCGGCCGGCTGCTCCAGGATGCGCAGCACATCCGCGAGACGGCGATGGACCGAGGCGACTTCGCCACCGCCCTGCGCGCGGTCAATACAACCCTGCGCCTGGTTCAGACGCTGGGCATGCCGGCGCTGCCCGCGGATACCCACGACGTCCTGCTCGACGGCGCCGCAGACGAAGCGGATTCCGACGCCGGCGCTGCGCCCGAAGCCGATATGCCGACCGCCGGTTCGAATGCGGACGTCCTCGTGGACGGCGCCGCCATGTTGGCGGATGTTGGTGAATGTCGGTCGGTCGAGGGCGCCGCGCCCGATGCCGACACGGCGGAAGGCGACGGCCAAGGGATGTTGGCGGATGTCGGCGAATGTCGGTTGTCGGACGGCGCCGACGGGCAGGGGCCGGCGCCGCATGCCGAGATCCCCGACCCTGGCGCGATGCCGGAAAATCCGGAACATGGGGACACGCCGCGCCCCACGGCCGTGATGGACGGCACCGCGCGCATTCGCCGACTGCCGGGCCATCCGCATGCGGCGGGCGGCGACGAGGCACGACGACCCGCTGGGTAGCAACCGCCGGGACGACGGTCGCCACCCCCGGCTGCGAATTTCAATCCGCCCAGTCGCGGCCTTCCTGCGCGGCGCGTTCGCGCGCGCTCGGGTTGACCGAGGGGCGGAAGGGCACGCGGCACACCCGGGCGTCCACCGCCTCGCCGGAGGCTTCCGTGTAGGCCTCGGGCAGCTCGACCTTGAGCATGGTGTCGCGCTCGGACAGGCTGTAGGGCACGTAGCCCAGGGCGATGTTGGTCTCCAGCTCGGGCGACCACCACGGCGAGGTGACGAAGCCCACGCGCCGGCCATCCGGCTCGTGGATCAGCCAGAAGTCGGGCGCGTAGTCCGTGATCGGCTTGCCGCCCAGCTTCATGCCCACGAGCTTGAGGCGGAACGGATACCGGCCCGCGTCGATCGCCTCGCGCTGGCGCTCCAGCGCGTGCTTGCCGATGTAGTCGGCCGTCTTCTTGCGCGGCACCTGATAGGCCAGGTTCACCTGAAACGGCGAGGTCTCGTGATCCATGTCCTGGCCCCACGAAAGGATGCCCGCCGCGATGCGCCGGTGGTGCGCCGGGGCGATCACGCGCAGGCCGAAGCTCGCGCCGGTGCCGCGGATGGCGTACCACACCGCCTCGGCGTTCTTCGTCGCGTCGTAGACATAGACCTCGTAGCCCTTTTCGCCGGTGAATCCCGTCTGGCTGATGAGCACCGGGGCGCCGCCGATGGTCGCGTGCATCAGGCCGTAGTACGGAATCTCGCGCACGGACTCGCCGACGATGGTCGCCATCAGCGCCTCGGACAGCGGCCCCTGGATCTGCAGCGGCGCGATGTCTTCTTCGGTGATCGCCACGTCCATTTTCAGGCCGTGATTCACGCCCTGCAGCCAGAGCATGAGATCGGAGTCGGAAATGGAGAACCAGAACTCGTCCGCGGCCAGGCGCAGCAGGACGGGATCGTTCAGGATGCCGCCCGCCTCGTTGCACAGGATGCAGTACTTCCCGTGCATGGGCTTGATCTTGGACGCGTCGCGCGTGATGACGTAGTTGACGAAGGCCTCGGCATCCGGGCCCTTGACCCGGATCTGGCGCTCGACGGCGACGTTCCACAGCGTCACCCGGTTCACCAGGGCGTCGTATTCGGCCATCGCGCCGCCCTCTTCGGGCTTCACGTAGCCGCGCGGGTGGTACATCCGGTTGTACACGGTCGCGCGCCACGCCCCCGCCTCGATCGAGAGGTGCCAGAACGGGGATTTGCGCACGCGCGTGGAGACCAGCATCTGCACCGGCGTGGGGCCGGACTGGCGCAGGTTGAAGGGCACCGTGCGGTCCGACTGGTCCACACTCGGGACGTTGGGGTGGGCGTGGTATTCGGCCGTGTGGATGTCGTCGGCAGTGGGAAGCTTGCTGTCGTTCATGGCTGCTCGCTCTCGTCGCATCCGGGGGCGGTGCGCATGGGCCTCGGGGGACACCGCCACATCCAGGCATGCGCCCGTAGTGTGCGTGAAACTGTCGCAGCCGCGGCGCCTTGTCGCTTCAGAACGCCTGTCCCTCTGAAGCGTCGTTCAAGGCCCAGTCATAATCGTGTGAAGCGATCCGACGGACCCCGCTCAGCGCCCGGCGCAGCTCCGGTTCCGCGTAATGTTTCACGTGCGCGATGACCCCGGCGTCGTCGCCGCCGAAGTCGGCGCGGAACCAGACGTAGATCGAGGAGACGCGCAGCTTGCCGTCGCGAACCCGAGCGCCCCGTGGATGGTTGACGTAGGCGCGCGCGCCGGCGTCGAGCATCGCGTCCAGGCGCGCGGCGGTGAACGGCTGCGGGCGCAGGTTGGGGCAGCCCAGGGCGGCGCAGTTGACCGCGTAGTGCACCCGCGGGTCGCGCCAGATGGGGCGCAGGATGCGGTGCTCGATGTCGTCCAGGCTGAGGTCCGCACCGTCGACGGTCAGGAGCTTCTTGCCCCACGGCCCGTCGGCGAACCAGCCGGGCGAGATGTCGATGTCGCGGATGCTCGCGACGGGATAATGGTCGAGCACGGTATCCACGGTCAGGGCGTTGTAGAGGTTGACCCAGTAGGCGAACTGCGCGTCGCGCGCCATGTCCGCCGGCGTCACGGCCGCGAGCGCGTCCACGTAACGGCGCAGCAGGTCGCGGTCGGCGTTCGTGACGGCCGCGTAGGCCAGCCGGTTGATCCCGTCGGCCCCGCGGCGGAGATAGCGGTTCAGGAACGCGGCCCAGGGGCCGTGGTCGGGCTCCAGGTCGGAGTCCGGTGCATGGGCCTTCCAGCGCGGCCAGAGATCGGCTGCGGGCGCGGCCGCGGCGGGTCCGGCGGGCAGGCTCGTGGCAAGGACCGTGCCGGCGAGGCCGGCCAGGGCGGTTCGACGGGGGATTCCGGGCGCGGGCATGGCCACCTCCGTTGTGCTGCCAATGGAGGTGGCGACGCGCGCGGCAGCCGGCGAGGGCCGGGCCCGGTCACGGCGGATCAAAGCTGCGTCAACGGGTGCTCAGGCCTTGAACGAATTGGCCGCCTGCGCCGCGCGCCGGGGCGGTTCCGCGGCCGCCTGCGCCGCCGCGATACGGTCCACGCCGCGCGGATCCTCGGCGAGGATGCCGAACAAGACGTGGTCCTGCCACATGCCGTTGATGCGCAGGTAGCCGCGGGCATAGCCCTCCTCGCGGAAACCAACCTTGCGCAGCAGGCCTTGCGAGGCGGTGTTCTCGGGCAGGCACGCCGCCTCCACGCGGTGCAGGCCGAGCTGGTTGAAGGCGAAGTCGAGGACGGCCGTCAGCGCTTCACCCATGAAACCCTGGCGCGCATAGGGGCGGCCGATCCAGTAGCCCAGGCTGGCGCTCTGCGCCACCCCGCGCCGGACGTTGGTGACCGAGATCCCGCCCAGCAGGGTGTCCAGCTCGCGCCGGAAAATGAGAAAGCTGTAGCCCTGCCCGATCTGCATCTCATGGTTGTATTGCTGCAGCCGCCGGCGGAACGCCCGCCGGGTCAGGGCATCGCTGGGCCAGGTGGGCTCCCAGGGGACGAGAAAGGCGCGGCTGTCCGCGCGCAGCTGGCACCACGCCCGCCAGTCGCCGCCGCGCGGCGGGCGCAGGTAGACCCGGCCGTGGTGGAGGATGAGGGCGCGTTCCATCGGGCTGCGCAGCCACCAGGGAACCATATCGCGTCCGCCCCGCCGCGGCCGTCAGGCGGCGAACCGCTCGGCCAGACTGGCGTAGCCCGCCACGTGGTCCACCGGCCCCAGGCTGGTCAATGTCGGCCGCGCGGCGATCAGGCGCTCGGCCAGCGCGCGCACCGCCGCCGCGTCCACACCTTCGATGTGGCTGACGATCTCCGCCGGCGGGATGGACCGGCCGTAGATCAGAAGCTGGTTGGCGAGCTGTTCGCAGCGGCCGCCGGGGCTCTCCTGGTTCATCAGGATGCTCGCCTTGAGCTGCGCCCGCGCGCGGTCCAGTTCCGCCTCGCTGACGTTGCGGGCCACGTCCCGGATCTCGTCGCAGACCACGGGCAGCAGCTCCGCGACGTCGTCCGCGCCCGTCCCGGCGTAGATGCCGAACAGCCCCGAATCCACGGCGGCCGCGTGGAAGGCGAAGATGGTGTAGACCAGCCCGCGCTCCTCGCGGATGCTCTGGAACAGGCGCGAGGACATGCCGCCGCCCAGCAGCGTCGCCAGCACCGCCGCCGTGTAGTAGGCCTCGTCGCGGTAGCCCACACCCGGGAAGCCCAGGATGACGTGGACCTGCTCCAGCTCCCGGGACTCGCGGTAGTCGCCGCCGACGTAGCGGGCCGGGTCGTCCGCGCCCGCCTGTACCCGGGGCAGGCCGTCGAAGGCCCGGGCGACCAGGTCGACGAAGGCGTCGTGGTCGATCTTGCCCGCCGCCGCGATCACCATGTTGTCCGTGCCGTAATGCGCCGTCATGTAGGCGCGCAGGTCGTCCGGCGTGAGGCGCCGGACCACCGACGGGGAGCCCAGGATGGGCCGGCCCACGCCCTGGTCGGGATACGCGGTCTCCTGGAACAGGTCGAAGATGATGTCGTCGGGCGTATCCGCGGCCTGACCGATTTCCTGAAGCACCACCTGGCGCTCGCGTTCCAGTTCGCCCGCGTCGATGCGGGCATTCAGCAGGATGTCCGCGAGCAGGTCCAGCGCCAGGCCCGTGTGCTCCTGAAGCACCTTGGCGAGAAAGGCGGTGCTCTCGCGCCCGGTGTAGGCGTTGAGCTGGCCCCCGACCGCCTCGATCTCTTCCGCGATGGCGCGCGCGGAGCGCGTGGCCGTGCCCTTGAACGCCATGTGCTCAAGCAGGTGGGCCGCGCCGTTCAGCTCGGCCGGCTCGTGCCGGGTGCCCACGCCGATGAACGCGCCCAGGGAGACGGTTTCCACGTCGGGCATGTGATCCGTGGCGACGGTGAGGCCGTTGGCGAGCCGGGTAACGTTGACGGTCATGGGACTCCGTTGGGCATTCGGGGCTTGTTACGAGCATTCGATCACGACGTCCAATATGACAGGGAACGTGGGCTCGCGGCTAGCCCCGGTGCGGGCGCGGCCAGGCGTCCAGCACAAAAGACACGGCGGATGTGCCGGATTATGCCCTGCGCGCAACCGACCGCGATCAGGCGAACGCGATGATGAGGCGGGCCAAACCGAATGCGGAGGCAACAATCACGGCGTTCACCCCGACCATCGCGGTGATGATTTGGAGAAGATTGGGCAACTGACTCACCTGGCCGCGCATTTCCGCAAGCGAATCGCTTTGCTGCCATTGGGTTTGCTCGATTTGCGAAACCCGGCGGTCGATATTCTGAACATGCGTTTCCAGGTTGCCGACGCGCGTTTCGAGATTGCCAACCCGCACGTCGATGTTCTCGAGGCGCGTCTCGACCGTCTCGACACGCTGGTCGAGGCGTCCGATACTATCCTTGATATCGGACAGTGCGGGCTCCAGCCGCCGCAGGATGTCCAGCGCCTCATCGTTTTCGCCGGGGCGTGCGGGATCCGCCATGCCTGCTTCCCGAACGGTGCGACACCAGGACGGTACCGTGTGACCGCGGTTGCCTCAACCGACCGCGGCGTGCATGCGGCGGCGTATCGGCTATACCGTCGCCTCGCCCGTCCGCCGGCTGCGCGCGGCGATGTGGCGTTGCAGCGTATCGAGGTCCGCGGGCAGCTCGGCGACGTGCTCGGGCGCGTCATACAGGTTCGCCAGGCGCCCGGGCAGCGCGGGCCGCCGGCCCGTTGCCCGTTCCACCGCGTCCGGGAACTTCGCCGGGTGCGCCGTGGCCAGCGCGACCGTGGGGCGCGTCGGATCGACCGCCCGATCGCGCGCGGCGGCCAGGCCGATCGCCGAGTGCGGATCGACGAGCATCCCGGTCTCGCGCTCGGCGCGGGCGATCTCGGCGAGCGTGGCGGTGTCGTCGTAGCGTGCGCCGGCGAACGTGGCCCGGAACCGATCGAGCTGCGCGTCGGATACGGCGAAATGCCCGCTCTGCTTGAACCGGTCCATGGCGCGCGCCACGGCCGCGCCGTCGCTGCCCATGAGGGCGAAGAGCAGGCGCTCGAAGTTGCTGGAGACCTGGATGTCCATGGACGGGGACAGGGTGGGCACGACACCCTGCGCCGCCATCTCGCCCGTCTCGCAGAAGCGCGTGAGGATGTCGTTGGCGTTCGAGCCCACGATCAGGCGGCCGATGGGCACCCCCATGGCGCGCGCGGCATAGCCGGCGAAGACGTTGCCGAAGTTGCCCGTGGGCACGGCCATGTCCACCGTGCGTCCCGGCGCGCCCAGGGCCACGGCCGCGGTCACGTAGTACACGGTCTGCGCCAGGATGCGCGCGAAGTTGATCGAGTTCACCGCGGCCAGCGCCTGGGTGTCGCGGAAGCGCGGGTCGTTGAACATCGCCTTCACCAGCGCCTGGCAGTCGTCGAAGGTGCCCTCGACGGCGATGTTGTGGACGTTGGACGCGGCGACCGTGGTCATCTGGCGGCGCTGTACCTCGGACGTGCGGCCCTTCGGGTGGAGGATGAAGATGTCCACGTTGTCCCGGTCGCGGCAGGCCTCAATGGCCGCCGAGCCGGTGTCGCCGCTGGTCGCGCCGACGATGGTGATGCGCTCGCCGCGCCGGGCCAGCACGTGGTCGAACAG
>CAJXKW010000148.1 GCA_913055855.1 uncultured Limimonas sp.
GTCAAGCCCGTGCTGGACCACGTGGTGACCTTCGGCGCCGGGCACCTCTACATCAGCCAGTCGGACAAGGGCGGCCTCGTGTACGGCTCCGACCTGGACGGCTACAACTCCTTCGCCGCCCGCGGCCAGCTCGGCAACGTCCTGCACAACGCCGAGGGCGCCATGTCGCTCATTCCCATGATGGGCCGGCTGCGCCTGCTGCGGCACTGGGGTGGCGTGATGGACATGACCATGGACGGCAGCCCGATCATCTCGACCACGCCCATCGACGGGCTCTACCTCAACGGCGGCTGGTGCTACGGCGGTTTCAAGGCGACGCCCGGCTCGGGCTGGTGCTTCGCCCACACCATCGCGCACGGCGAGCCGCACCCGGCCAGCGCCGACCTGCGCCTGGACCGCTTCGCGACCGGACACCTGCTCGACGAGGAGGGTACCGGACCGGTGCCCAACCTGCACTAAACGGCGACAATCGCCGTTCGCCTGCCTCATGCTTCGACAGGCTCAGCATGAGGCGCTTGCCGGCACGATCGGAGAAAGCGTCCCCGCCCCGAGCCTGTCCACGGGCGCGGACGCGTAACAGGAGACGCGGGCGATGCGCATCCCCTGCCCCATCTGCGGCGCGCGCAGCTACGAGGAATACACCTACCAGGGCGACGCTACGGTGGTCCGGCCCAACCCGGAAACGACGGACCCGGCACCTTGGCACGCCTACGTCTACCTTCGTGACGACCCCAAGGGCCCGCACCGCGAACTCTGGCACCACACCGCGGGCTGCCGCGCGTGGATCGTGGTCGAGCGCGACACGGTCACGCATGCGGTGCACAGCAGCACGCTCGCCCGCAGCGAGGGAGGACGCCAGGCGTGAGCGCAGACCAGCCCTTCCGCCGCGAGACGGGCGGCCAGATCGACCGCCGCCGCCCGCTCAGCTTCACCTTCGACGGCCGGCGCTACACCGGCTACGCCGGCGACACCCTGGCCTCGGCGCTGCTCGCCAACGGCGTGCGCCTCTTGGGCCGGAGCTTCAAGTACCACCGCCCGCGCGGCGTGCTCACCGCCGGCGTCAACGAGCCGAACGCGCTGGTCACGCTGCGCGCGGGCGCGCGCACCACGCCCAACCTGCGGGCGACTAACGTGGAACTTTATGACGGCCTGACGGCGCAGAGCCAGAACCGCTGGCCCTCGCTGGCTTTCGACCTGCGCGCGGTGAACCGGTTGTTCGCGCCCATGTTCGTCGCCGGGTTCTACTACAAGACCTTCATGTGGCCGGCACGCTTCTGGGAGAAGCTCTACGAGCCTCTGATCCGCCGGTCAGCCGGCCTGGGAACATCCACGCAAAAGCCTGATCCCGACCGCTACGAACGGGCGCACGCCCACGCCGAGGTCGTGATCGCGGGCGGCGGACCGGCCGGGCTGATGGCGGCGCTCGCGGCCGGGCGCGCAGGCGCGCGGGTCATCCTCTGTGACGAGGGGCACCAGCTCGGCGGGCAGCTTCTTGCGGAAAGCATGACCCTCGACGGCGCGCCCGCCGGGCGCTGGGTCGAACGGACGCTGCGCGAACTGGCGGGCCTGGACAACGTCCGGCTGATGCCGCGCACGACCCTGTTCGGCGCCTACGACCACAACACCTTCGGCGCGATCGAGCAGGTCGCCGAGGCCGCGCCGGCACCGGCACAGGTCCAGCCGCGCGAGCGCTTCTGGTACATCGAGAGCGAGCGCCTGGTCATCGCCGCGGGCGCGCACGAGCGTCCCATCGCCTTCGCCGGCAACGACCTGCCGGGCGTGATGCTCGCCTCGGCGGCGCGCAGCTACGTTCACCGCTTCGCCGTGCAGCCCGGCTCGCGCGCGGTCGTGTTCGGCAACAACGCCGACATCCACGCCACCGCCGACGCCCTCGCCGAGGCCGGGGTGGAGATCGCAGCCGTGGTGGACGGCCGCCGGGAACCGGGCGCAAATCCGGGCACGCACCGCGTCCGGCACGGGCGCATCCGGCAGGTGAAGGGCGGGCGCGCGGTGCGCGGCGTCGAACTGGACAACGGCGAGCGCTTCGCCTGCGACCTGGTCTGCGTCGCCGGCGGCTGGACCCCGGCCGTCCACCTGTCCTCGCAACTTGGCCCAAAACCCGTGTGGGACGAGCGGATCCAGAGCTTCGTCCCCGGGGAATCGCGCCAGGGCGAGGTTGCCGCGGGCGCAGCAGCGGGCCGGTTCGCCACGCGCGAGGCGCTGGCCGACGGTGCCGAAGCGGGGCGCAAGGCCGCCGCGGAGGCTGGCTTCACCGGCGCGTCTCTTCCCCAGATCCCGGCCGTGACCGAGCCGGCGCAGAGCGCGCCCGAGCCGCTCTGGGCCGTGCCCGGGCACGACAAGACGGCGTTCATCGACCCGCAGCACGACGTCACCGTGGCCGACGTGAAGCTCGCCGCGCGCGAGGGCTATAGCAACGTCGAGCACATGAAGCGCTACACCACGCTCGGCATGGCGACCGACCAGGGCAAGGTCGCCAACGTTGTCGGCCTGGGCGTGCTCGCCGAACAGCGCGGTACCACCATCGCCGCGCTGGGCACGACCGTCTTCCGGCCGCCCTACACGCCGGTGAGCATTGGCCCGCTGGCGGGCTACAATCGGCAGCGGCAATTCCAGCCCGTGCGCCGGACTCCGCTTCACGACTGGCAGGCCGGGAAGGGCGCGCAGTTCGTCGAGGCCGGGGCATGGAAGCGCGCACGCTATTTCCCGAAGCACGGCGAGGACATGGCGGCCGCGGCGAGCCGGGAAGTGACCACCGTGCGCAGCCGTGTCGGGCTCGTGGACGTCTCGACGCTTGGCCGCATCGACATCCAGGGCCCGGACGCGGCCGAGTTCCTCAACCGCGTCTACATCAACGGCTGGAAGCGCCTGCCCGTGGGCAAGGCGCGCTACGGCGTCATGCTGCGCGAGGACGGGATCGTACTGGACGACGGCACCACCTCGCGCCTGGGCGAGCAGCACTACCTCATGACCTCGACCACCGGGCAGGCGGCCAAGGTGCTCACGCATCTGGAATACTGCCTGCAGGTGCTGTGGCCCGAGCTGGACGTGAACATCCAATCGGTGACCGACCAGTGGGCGGGCATCGCCATCGCGGGGCCCAACGCGCGCGAGCTGCTGCAACGGCTATTTCCCGACGACGACCTGTCGAGCGATGGGTTCCCCTTCATGGCCGCCGGCACCTTCGACCTCGCGGGCATCCCGGCGCGGCTGTTCCGCATCTCGTTCTCGGGCGAACTGGGCTACGAGCTCAACGTGCCCGCCGACTACGGCGCGGCGGCGGCGCAGCGCCTGCTCGACCTGGGCGGCGACCTGGGCGTCGATCTCTACGGCCTGGAGGCGCTGGACATCATGCGCATCGAGAAGGGCCACGTGACGGGCAACGAGCTGGACGGCCGCGTGACCGCGCAAGACCTGGGGATGGGCCGGATGCTGAGCGGGAAGAAGGACTACATCGGCCGCCGCCTGTCCCAGCGCCAGGCCTTCCTGGACCCCGAGCGGCCGCAGCTGGTCGGGCTGAAGCCCACGGCGCCGATGCGCAAGGCCACGGCCGGCGCGCACCTGATGCCGCAGGGCGGCCCCGACACCCCGGAAAACGACCTGGGCTGGGTCAGCTCGGCCACATGGAGCCCCACCCTGGAAAGCTACATCGCGCTGGGCTTTGTCCGCGGCGGGTCCGCGCGCAAGGGCGAGGTGCTGCGCGCGGCGGACTTCGTGCGCAACCGCGACGTCCCGGTCGAAGTGGTGGACAGCGTCTTCGTCGATCCGGAAGGAGCGCGCCAACGTGCTTGATACGGCCAATCCCCTGATCGCGCAGTCGCCGCTGGCCGCGGTTTATCACCCCGGCGTCCACGGCGACCCGGGCCCCGACGGCCCGGAGGTGGTCCTTTCCGAAGTGCGCGACCGCGCGCTGGTCAGCCTGATGGCTGCGGCCAACGACACCGATGCCCTGGCGGATGCGGTGAAGACCGGGCTGGGTCTCGACCTGCCCGAACCCAACCGCACCACGCAGGACCACACCCGCCTGCTCGCCTTCGCCGGACTAAACAAATGGTACGCCATGCAACCCGGGAGCGAGGGACCGAGCCTGATGCGGACCCTCGCCGACGCACTGGGCGAAACGGCCACGCTGGCGGATCAGAGCCACGGGCAGACGGTGCTGGAAATCGCCGGCGAGGCCGCGCGCGACGTGCTGGCCAAGGGCGTGGCCGTGGACCTCGACCCCAAGGTGTTCGCGGTGGGTGATGCCGCGGCCGTGCCCGTGAACCACGTCCACGTGCTGCTCTGGCGCACCCAGCTCGACACTTACCGGCTGATGTGCATGCGCGGTTTCGCCCGGGATCTCTGGGAGTTCCTGAGCGCCATGGCGGCGCCCGTGGGGTATCGGGTGCCGGCGGTATAGGGGCGGTATATGGCCTGCCGGGTTTGCCGTGGTAGGTTGCAGAAACGGATACGGATTCAGGCTGTGACGCCATGGCGGACCCCGCGCACGCCGACACCCTCTACGCGGCCATTGAACGCCTCCCTGAAGGCGTCGTCGGCGAGATCATCGACGGGCAGCTGCACACGCAACCGCGGCCGGCTGGACCGCACGTAACCGCAGCATCCTCACTCATGATCGGCGTGGGAAGCGCCTTCTACCACGGTCACACCGGACCGGGCGGATGGCGAGTTCTGGCCGAACCGGAACTCCATTTTCGGCGAAACTTGGAGGTGCTGGTTCCGGACATCGCGGCTTGGCGGCGGGAACGCCTGCCCGAAGTACCCGCGGACCAGCGCTTTGAGGTTGTCCCGGACTGGGTCTGCGAGGTGCTCTCGCCCTCGACCGAAGGCACGGACCGCGAGCTCAAGATGCGCGTCTATGCGCGCTACGGCGTCCCCTACGCGTGGCTCGTCGACCCGCGCGATAAGCGGGTCGAGGCCTACGCTCTTGAGGCGGGCGAATGGCAGGACACAGCGACGGTCTCCGGTGACACGCCCATCCGCGCAGCCCCTTTCGCCGAGGTCGCCGTGCCGGCGCCGTGGGCGTAGGCTACGGGGCGGCCTACCCGTTCGCTCAGCGCCAGCCAAAGTCCCAGCGCAACGCGAAGGCCGCCGAAGGCCCGATCGAACCACAGCCCGATCTTGCGGCTGTTGCGGATCGTCGCCGTCACGCGGTCGGCGAGCCCAACGAGCGGCGGCGCGATCACGGCCGCCACAATGGCAAAGAGCCCGAGCGCGGCCCGAATTGGCGGGCTCGTCGAGAACAATGATGCCTCGGCGCGCGTCGGTTGACCACGTTTCGCGTCCCGATATCGCAGAACAAAGCCTGCGGCATCGGGTAGATGGCAAAAACCACCCATCAGGACTCGTCGACGCGATCCCGGACGGCCCGCCAATCCGCGGTGATCAAGCCGTCTTCGCGAAACTGGTGAGCCAGTGGCGCCAGGTCACGCATATGCTCCCGCCATGCATCCAAAGAGCTGCTGTACAATGGTTGTCGGACCTGCGTGGAGCTGGCGGTCCGAATGACCCGGCCGGTCTCGTGAAAGTTCAGGCAAGCCTCCCGCCACGGCAGATCGCAAAACGTCAGAACCCGCGAAACTTCGTCGTAAAAATCGGTGACCAGGTCCTCATACCAAATCTCCATGAATTGGTCCGCACGAAAGAGCGGTTTCCATGCCGCCATTAGGCGGGCGTAGGCGCGATAGAATCGTCCCAATTCATCAAGGTCGTACGAAAATCGTTGCTTGTCGTGCTGAAACAGGCGCGAAAAACAGGACAAGCATGTGTCGAGCGGATGCCGACGCACGTGGATGATTTTCGCATCCGGAAACGCTGCGGGAATGAAGCCCGCCCACCTAAAGTTGGTGGGCATCTTGTCGGTAAAGTGCGTCATCCCCTCGAGGGTATCGAGGATCAGGGCGCCCACATATCGTTCGGCGAGGTCGCCGGCCGTGGCAATATCCATCTCCCGCAAGAGGGTCGGCGGGTCCACGTCCAACGCCGCACTGAGCGATCGGGCGGCATGGCGCAGCGCCGTTTGCTCACCGCCCGGCTGGATGTGGTCGTGTGCCGCGAGGATCTGTTCGACAAGCGTCGTTCCCGAGCGCGGCATGCCAACGATGAAGATGGGCCGCGCGGCGGTTCGCGAGCGTCCGGACAACGACGACGGCGCGCACCGCGCAAGCGCAGCCATTTCCGTCTCGTCATCCTCAATCGCGTAGGACAACGTGGCGCGTTTTCGTTTGGCGCCTTCAGCATAATAAGCAAATGCATCGGCCGGGCGGTCGCCAACTTTCGCCACGGCCCGGCCGGCCGCGTAATACAAGCTATATGCCGTTCCGTCCTGCGCCACACCGCGTTCAACAATGGATTGGAGCTTAATCAGATCTGGATCACTTGGACCAAATGATTTCACCGAAGCGAGGCCCATCCACGCCTCGCCGGACTCGGGCGAGATTTCAAGGGCAGCGCGATAACTTTCCAGGGCGCGTACCAAGTCCCCCTGGTCGCGCAGCGCGTTTCCAAGGTTGGTATAGGTTTCCGCGCGCGCGTCATGTTCCAGGGCACGCCGGTAACAATCGGCCGCTTCCTGGGCGCGATCCTGTGCGAGCAAGACGTTGCCCAGATTGTTGTACGCCGCCGAACTGTCGGGCATCAGGCGCGTCGCCTCCCGGCACGCCGCTTCGGCGGCGGTCGGGGAGCCGAAGCCCTGCCTTATGGCCCCCAAGTTCGCCCAAGCTGAACCGTGATCGGGCTGATAGGTCACGGCCGTCGAAAAACAATCGACCGCATCGGCGAGGCGCGCCTGCTTTAAGAACGCATTCCCGGATACGAAATGAAGTTCCGCGTCGGTTGGATGCTCGCTCAATGCATCGCCGGCAATGGACAAGGCGTCGCCGGGCCGGTCCTGCGCCAAGCGAACCTTGGCCAAACTCGCGCTCATGTTTGGATCGCGCGGAGCCTGGCCGAGGGCCTGCTGAAGCGCGCGAACGGCCAGATCGTACCGCCCTGCATCGGCGGCCAGGATACCGAGATTGCCAAGAACCGTCACGTTGTACGGGTGGTAGTGCCACGCTGACCGGCCGGCCGCGATCGCGCGCTCCGGATGGCCGCGCGTGAGTTCCGCTGCCATCAAGAGGTTCCAGGCCGCAACCGCGCCTGGCGCGCGCTGCGTTACCGTGCGCGCGCCCTCGGCCGCGTCTTTGACATGTCCACGTTGATACGCGCGATGGGCTTGGTCCAGGAGGTCCCGGACTGACGTCTTGGCCGAACCGCGCGTCACGGCACCGCCCGCCGTCTACGACCGCTCAAGCTTGCGGTACTTGATGCGGTGCGGCTGGACCGCTTCCTCGCCGAAGCGCTTGATCCGGTCGGCCTCGTATTCCTGGTAGTTGCCCTCGAAGAAGTCGACCTGGCTGTCGCCCTCGAAGGCCATGATGTGCGTGCAAACGCGGTCGAGGAACCAGCGGTCGTGGCTGATGACCATGGCGCAGCCCGGGAACTCCAGCAGCGCGTCCTCGAGCGCGCGCATGGTGTCCACGTCCAGGTCGTTCGTCGGCTCGTCGAGCAGCATCACGTTGCCGCCGTCGCGCACCATCTTGGCCAGGTGCACGCGGTTGCGCTCACCGCCCGAGAGCGCGCCCACCTGCTTCTGCTGATCGCGGCTCTTGAAGTTGAACGCGCCCACGTAGGCACGCGAGTTGATCTGCTTCTTACCCAGATCGATGACGTCGGCGCCGCCGGAGATCTCCTCCCAGACCGTGTTGTTCGCGTTCAGGGTCTCGCGCGACTGGTCGACATAGCCCAGCTTGACCGTCTCGCCCACGCGCAACGAGCCGCTGTCCGGCGTCTCCGTGCCCGCGATCATGCGGAACAGGGTGGTCTTGCCCGCGCCGTTCGGGCCGATGATGCCCACGATCGCCCCCTGGGGGATCTTGAACGACAGATCGTCGATCAGAAGCGCGTTCCCGTAGCCCTTGCGCAGGTTCTCCGCCTCGATGACGAGGTCGCCCAGGCGCGGCGGCGTCGGGAAGACGATCCGGCC
>CAJXKW010000149.1 GCA_913055855.1 uncultured Limimonas sp.
CTCATGTGCACGCTCAGCGACTTGGGCGCGTCGATCAGCGAGGAATCCAGGTCGCCGTGCTTGCTGCCGTCGCCGCCGCCGCCGTTGAAGTGGCAGCTCCCGCAGGTCTCGATGCTCGGCGATCCGACGTTGCGCGCCACTTTGCCGAGGTCCGGCGGGGTAAGCTGCTTGCCGTGCACCTTGGTCGGGCGCTCGAGCACCGCACCGCCACCCTTGGGCGCCTTGGTGTACGTGCCCGTGGTATCGTGGCACACGAGGCAGTCGACGTTGCGGTCCTTGCTGAAGTCAAAGGACGCGTCCGTCCAGCCGTAACCGGTGTGGCAACTGGCGCAGCGCGGCTCGTTCGTGCGCAGGTTGCCGCAGAAGTTGTTCAGGACGTGCCGCTTGCCGAGCTGCTGCCCCGTATCCGGATGCTTGAACCACCAGGTCCAGTGAATGGACTCGCGCACCTGCTTCGCCGCCTCGGTGTGGCAGCTCAGGCACGCCTCGGTTACCTCGGGACCGCTCGCGAACGGGCCCTGGAGGGCCTCGAATTCCGCGTGGTCGGCCGTCGAGGTCTCATTCTGGCCGTCCGCGGCCGGCCCCGCCGCCGGCAGCAGCAAGACCACCAGCGCCGCGGCGAGCGCGCCGGCTCGAAAATTCCATGCCTTCAAGAACACGATACGCCAGCACTGTCTTCGGGCCTCACCTTTCGACTTGCGCCGGATGAGGCCCGCGTGTCGCGACCCTCGAAACATGAGGGCCGCTGATGTCCGCGCGTTGGGCTTTCGGCCCGGCTACTTGCCGGGACAGTGGCTCAGCCGAATGCCGCACCGCTGCGCGCGCCCAGCCGCTTGACGATGATCGCCAAGGGGCAAAAGCCGGTGAGGCTCGCCTGCGCGAGATTGGCGCCGACAAAGGCCGTAAACCAAAGCCAGTGGATGCTGTGCACCTGCGAAAGGCCGAGACTGATCAGAATCGCCAGCCCGGCGAAAAGAAACACGATCCGGTCGATCGTCATCGCCGTCCTCCATCGTTCATTCGCTTTTGCTAATATAAGACGGACGGCATCGCGGGCAACCGCTTTCGCGCCGGGCGCCAAACGGTCGCAGGCCGGGCTCGCCAGGCGCCGGCCGCGCGCCGTGTACACGGCCGGCGCCTCGCATCCCGACTACGGCTTGGCGGTGACGGCGCCGCTGGCGGGATCGATGGCGAGATACGGCAGGCCGGCGTTCTTCCACGCGCCGAAGCCGCCCTCCATGTGCGCGATCCGGTCATAGCCGGCGGCGGCGCAGCGCTCGGCGATCTTTTTCGAGCGGATTCCCGAGCCGCAGTGGAAAACGATCCGCTTTTCCTGCTGCCCGGGCAGGTTCTTCGCGTCGAAGCTCGACATCGGGAAGAGCATCGCGCCGCTGATGTGCTCGAACGCGTACTCCGCGGGCGTGCGCACGTCGATGAGGACAACCTCCTGCTTGTCCATCTTCGCCTTGACCTCTTCGGGGGAAAGCACGTCGAGCGTGCAGCCGCCCAGATCTTCGGTGCTCGCCATCGTCGCCTCTCCTTCGCATTGGCTATGAACGCGCGCGCACCGGCCGCATCGCCCGGCCGGCGCACGCACGTCTTATCAGATGTGACTCATCCCGCACACGGCCAACCGGGCAGCGGCATGGGCGCGCCGGCCGTGCGCCCGCTCACGCCGCGACCGTGCGCCGGTACAGGTGCCAGGTGGCATGGCCCAGAATGGGCACCGTGATCGCCAGCCCGACGAAACCGGGGAGCGCCCCCAGGATCAGCAGCCCCGCCACGGTCAGGCCCCAGCCGGCCATGACCACCGGATTGCTGCGCACGGCGCGCACACTGGTACGGATCGCGGTCCCCGCGCCGACGTTCTGGTGCAGGATCATGGGCACCGACACCACCGTCAGCGTGAGCACCACGGCGGCGAAAACGAGCCCCACGAGGTTGCCCACGACGATGAGCGTCCACCCCGCCGGCTCGGTGAGCAGCGCCCCCAGAAACGCGCCCACGGACCCGGGCGGGCCGCCCAGGGTCGCGGTGTAGATCAGGTGCGCGGCGAGCAGCCACAGGACGAAGATCGCCGCGAGCATGACCGCGATGACGAGCAGCGCCCGGATGCCCGGCGCGCGCACGACGTTCAGGGCATGATACCAGGACGGCGCCTCGCCGCGCTCGCGCCGGCGGCTGATCTCGTACAGCCCCACGGCGGCGATCGGGCCCACCAGGGAAAACCCGGCGCACAGCGGGAACAGCAGCGGCACGATCTGGTAGCCGAAGGTCAGCCGGCTGGCAATCAGGGCGACCAGCGGGTAGATGACGCTCAGGAAGACCATGTGGCTGGGCTTCGCCAGGAAATCGTCGCGCCCCTTGGCCAGGGCGTCGGCAATGTCGGCGAAACGCAGGTGGCGGATACCGGGCAGGCTGGATGTCGTGTCCGCCTGTGCGGTCGCGCTTTCGGCCATGATGGACGCCTCCCGTTGCATGTGACGGCTCGCTCGCTCCCCGCCGGCCGGGGCCGACAACCCGGTCTTGCGACCATACCAAACCGGGCGGCCCGTGTCCGGCCCCAGCACGAGGGCGCGTCAGCCCATCGTGGGCATGACGAACTTCGCACCCTCGCGCACGCCCGAGGGCCAGCGCTGTGTGACCGTCTTCAGCTTGGTATAGAAATGCACGCCCTCCGGCCCGTGCGCACCGTGATCGCCGAACGCCGAGCGCTTCCACCCGCCGAAGGAATGGAACGCCATGGGCACCGGGATGGGCACGTTCACCCCCACCATGCCCGCCTGGACCCGGCTGCTGTAGGCGCGCGCGGCATCCCCGTCGCGGGTGAAGATCGCGGTGCCGTTGCCGTACGGGTGGCCGTTCACCAGGGCCAGCGCCGCCTCGAAGCTGTCCGCGCGCAGCACCGACAGGACCGGCCCGAAGATCTCCTCCTGGTAGATGCGCATGTCGGCGGTGACCCGGTCGAACAGGCAGCCGCCCAGGAAGTTCCCGGACTCGTAGCCCTGCAGGCGCAGGTCGCGGCCGTCCACGACCAGCTCGGCACCCTCCTGAACGCCGATGTCGACGTAGTTGCGCACCTTGGCCAGGTGCTCGGCCGTGATCAGCGGCCCCATGTCGGCGTCGGGATCGTCGTACGGCCCCACGCGCAGGTTGCGCACCTTGGGCGCGAAGGTCTCCATGAAGCGGTCGCCCGCCTCGCCCACGGCGACCACGGCCGAGACGGACATGCAGCGCTCGCCCGCCGAGCCGTAGGCGCCGCCCAGCAGCGCATCCGCAGCCTGCTCCATGTCGGCGTCGGGCATCACCACAGCGTGGTTCTTCGCCCCGCCCAGCGCCTGGACGCGCTTGCCGTGCGCGCTGCCCTGGCTGTAGACGTACTCGGCCACAGGTGTGGAGCCGACGAAGGAGACCGCCTGCACCTCCGGATGGGTGAGCAGCGCGTCCACGGCTTCCTTGTCGCCGTTGACGACGTTGAGAACGCCCGCGGGCGCACCCGCCTCCATCATCAGCTCGGCCAGGAACATGGGCGCCGCCGGGTCGCGCTCCGAAGGCTTGAGCACGAAAGTGTTGCCGCAGACCAGGGCGACGGGGAACATCCACATGGGCACCATCGCCGGGAAGTTGAACGGCGTCAGGCCGGCGCACACGCCCAGCGGCTGGCGCATGGAAAAGCTGTCCACGTCCGTGCCCACCTGCGGGCTGTACTCGCCCTTGAGCAGGTGCGGCGCGCCGCAGGCGAACTCCACGACCTCCAATCCGCGCGTGACCTCGCCGCGCGCGTCGGCCAGAAGCTTGCCGTGCTGGCGCGAGATCAGCGCCGCGATTTCGTCGCGGTGACGCTCGATCAACGCCTTGTAGTTGAACATCACCCGCGCCCGGGCGAGCGGCGTTTTGGCCGCCCAGTCGCGCTGCGCCTCGCGTGCCGAGGCGACCGCGCGCGCCGTCTCCGCCGCACTGGCCAGGGCGACCGTGCCGGTCTGCGCCCCCGTGGCGGGATTGGTGACGGGCTGGTGCCGGCCGCCGGCGTCCGGAGTACGGGCGCCGTCGATGAAGTGCGTGATGGTCTCGGTCATGGCGATACGTCCTCGGCAGGGCGCGGCGGTCGCAATAGCGCGCGCCGCGGGGGTTGGGTTGGGGCGATGGTGTCCGGGCCGCCCGGCGCACGCAAGGGCGGCGGATGCGTTGCATGGTTCCCTTCCGCGGCGACGGCGCCTACACCTGTGCCTGTGCGCAACGACAACGGGAGGCGCCCGTCGTGACCGCATCCCCGCCGGCGCTGGACCGGCGCGCCGTCGCCGCGTGGTGCCTGTTCGACTGGGCCAGCAACGCCTGGCCCACGGTGGCCACCACCTTCGTCTTCGCCGCCTACGTCACCCGCGAGGTCGCGCCCAACCCGGAGGTGGGCACCGCATGGTGGGGAACGGCGACGGCGATCGCGGCATTGATCGTGGCGCTGAGCAGCCCCATCACGGGCGCCATCGCCGACCGCGCGGGCCGGCGCAAGCCCTGGATCGCCGGGTTCACCGTGCTCACCGTGGCGGTAAGCTGCGCCCTTTGGACCATCACGCCCGAGCCCGCGGCGCTCCTGCCCGCGGTGATCCTCGCCGCGCTTGGCGTCATCGGGTTCGAGAGCAGCCAGGTCTTCTACAATGCCATGCTGCCCGAGATCGTGCCGCCGCGCTGGATCGGCCGGGTCTCCGGCTGGGCCTGGGGCCTGGGCTATGCCGGCGGGCTCGGGTGCCTGGGGACGTGTCTGGGCCTGCTGGTGCTGCCCGATCCGCCGCTGCTGCCCCTGGATCCGGCAGCGGCCGAGCCGGTGCGCTTTACCGGCTTCATCATCGCCGCCTGGTTCGCCCTGTTCAGCCTCCCGTTCTTCTGGCGTGTGCCCGACCGCCCCTCGGCGGGGCTCTCCTACGGCGCCGCGGCGCGCGCGGGCATGGCCCAGCTCCGGCGCACGCTCGCCGAGCTGCTGCCGCGCCACCGCCGCGTCGCGCACTACCTGCTTGCGCGCATGCTCTACACCGACGGGCTGGTGACGCTGTTCAACTTCGGCGGCGTCTATGCGGCGGGCACATTCGGCATGGGCTTTCAGGACATTCTGGTCTTCGGGATCGTCCTCAACGTCACGGCCGGGCTGGGCGCAGCGGCGTTCGCGTTCGTCGACGATTGGATCGGCCCCAAGCGGACCATCGTGCTGGCGCTGATCGGCCTGATCGGCGTGGGCATCGCCGCCCTGCTGGTGCAGACGCCCACCGGCCTGTACATCGCCGGAAGCTTCCTGGGGATCTTCTTCGGCCCGGCACAGGCGGCCAGCCGCTCGCTCATGGCGCGCATGGCCCCGGCGGCCGAGCGCGCGGAGATGTTCGGCCTCTACGCGCTCTCGGGCAAGGCGACGGCCTTCCTCGGGCCCTTCGTCGTGGGCTGGGTCACCTACCTGGCGGGCAGCCAGCGCGTGGGCATGGCCACGATCCTGGTGTTCTTCCTGGCGGGCCTGGCGCTGCTGCTGCCGCTGAAGGCGCCGGCGCAGGAAGGCGCGGGGTGACAGGCGGGGCATCGAGGCGCGTGTCTCACTCAACCCGGGATCGCGCATCACCACGCCGATTTGTCCAGGTATGGTCCGTGCGCGGCGCCTTCGAGGACAGCGCCGCCTGAGCGGGTGACGAAGCGGCACCGACACACGCCCGTCTGCGCAAAATTTCTCTTGCGCGCAAAAACCGGCGGATACCCGCTCGATGGCATCCGCCGGCGTAGGTCAAGATCGTCACGGGGAGTCGCGCCGGGGGCGCTCAGGCGCCGGGCTGCTTGGTCACCCGGATGTAGGGCTTCTTCGCCTCCCAGCCCTGGGGGAAGCGCTGCTTTGCCGCCTCGTCGGACAGCGACGGGGCGATGATGACGTCCTGCCCCTGCTGCCAGTCAGCCGGCGTGGCCACCGAATGCTCGGCCGTGAGCTGCAGCGAGTCGATCGCGCGCAGGATCTCGGCGAAATTTCGGCCCGTGCTCATGGGATAGGTCAGGATGAGCTTGACCTTCTTGTCCGGGCCGATGGCCACGACGTAGCGCACCGTCTGGTTGTCCACGGGCGTGCGCCCCTCGGCGGTCTCCCCGGCGTCGGCCGGGAGCATGCCGAAGCGCTTGGCCACGTTCAGATCCGTGTCGGCGATCATCGGGTAGTTGGGCGCGTGCCCGGTGACGTCGGCAATATCCTGCGACCAGCGCTGGTGGCTGTCCAACGGGTCCACACTCAGGCCAATGATCTTCACCCCGCGCTTGTCGAACTCCGGCTTGAGCCCGGCCATGGTGCCCAGCTCGGTGGTGCACACGGGAGTGAAGTCCTTGGGGTGCGAGAACAGCACCGCCCATGAGCCGTCGATCCAGTCGTGGAATTTGATCCGGCCTTCGGTGGTTTCCGCCTCGAAGTCAGGGACCGTGTCGCCGATCCGTAGGGTCATGCGTGCCTCCTGCTGAACCGCGTGGCGCGGCGCCACCCGGCCGCCGCGCCACCGCGACCGGCGGGGCGACACGGCGGGGCGCCGCGTGCTGTACCGAAAAATACGGATCGACACGCTGGAATGTCAAGATTGACACGTTACAGCGTGTGCAATTATCATATTGTCACATATTTAGTCGTAGATCTTGCACAGGGACCCCGCCGCCGTCATGGGACACGAGACCAAGCTGCCGGAAGCCGCCGGGCTCGCCGGCCTGTTCGACGCCGACCAGGTTTCCGCGCTGGGCGAGTTGCTGCCCACGCTCAGCCAACACCAGGCGCTCTGGCTGAGCGGCTATCTCGCCGGCCTGGGCGGACAAGCGCCGGCCCAGACGCGCCAGGCGCCGGCGTCCCAGGACGCGCCCACGGTCACGGTGCTCTACGGCACCGAGACGGGCACGGCCGCCGCGGTGGCCCGGCAAGCGGCCGATCGCCTGGGCGGCCGCGGCCTGAACGCCAAGGCCGTGAACATGGCGGACTACAAGACCCGCGACCTGAAGAACGAGAGCCATGTGCTGCTGGTCGCGGCGACTCACGGCGAGGGCGACCCGCCGGACCCGGCCGCGGGCTTCTTCGAGTTCCTGTGGAGCCGCAAGGCGCCCAAACTCCAAGGCGTGAAGTACGCCGTGCTCTCACTCGGCGACTCGAGCTACGTCCACTTCTGCCAGGCCGGCAAGGACCTCGATGCGCGCTTTGAAGAGCTGGGGGCCCAGCGCATCGCCGAGCGCGCGGACTGTGATGTGGATTACGAGGCGCCGACCGAGGCCTGGATCACCTCCGTGGGCGACGCTCTGGCCGCGGAAAACGCGCCCGCCGGCGAGACGCAGCCGACCGGCGCCGGGCCTGGCCTGGCGGCGCTGGGCGTGGGTGCGCCGGCGCAGCAGGCACCGGCGTACTCGCGCAAGAATCCGTACCCGGCGGAGGTCCTGGATGCGATCAAGCTCACCGGCCGGGGCTCCGACAAGGACACGCGCCACATCGAACTCTCGCTCGACGGCTCGGGCCTGACCTTCCAGCCGGGGGACAGCCTGGGCGTGGTGCCGCGCAATTCGGACGCGCTCGTCGGTGACGTGCTGGACGCGCTCAAGCTCGAGCCCGACGCGCCCGTCACGGTGGGCGAGACCGAGAAGCCGCTGGCCGAGGCGTTGCGCACCGACTGCGAGCTGACCCAGCTTACGCCGGGCTTCCTCAGGGCCTACGCCGAAGCGACCGGCGCCGAGGACCTGAGCGCGCTCGTCCAGGACACGGCCGCGCTCCAGGCGTTCCTGAAGGAACACCAGGTCGCCGACGTGCTGGCACACTATCCCGCCAGCCTGGATGCGGCGCGCTTTATCGGGATGCTGCGCAAGCTCCAGCCGCGGCTGTACTCCATCGCGTCCAGCCAGAACGCTCTGCCCGACGAGGTGCACCTGACCGTTGCCGTCACCCGCACCACGCCCGCGGGGCGGGCGCGCGACGGTGCGGCGAGCACCTTCCTGGCCGACCGGGTCGCGCCGGGCGAGACCGTGGGCGTCTACGTCCACCGCAACGAGGCGTT
>CAJXKW010000150.1 GCA_913055855.1 uncultured Limimonas sp.
CTCATCGCCGGCGGCCACACCTTCGGCAAGTGCCACGGCGCGGGCGATCCCTCGCACGTCGGGCCGCCGCCGGAAGGTTCCACGATCGAGGAGCAGGATCTGGGCTGGAAGAACACCTTCCGCACCGGCAAGGGCCCCGACACGATCACCAGCGGCATCGAGGGCGCTTGGACCCAGACGCCGACGAAGTGGGACATGAGCTATCTGGACCTGCTGTTCGGCTACGAGTGGGAGCTGACCAAGAGCCCGGCCGGCGCGTGGCAGTGGCAGCCCACGGACACCTCGACGCACGAGATGGTGCCGGACGCGCACGATCCGTCGAAGGGCAACCCGCCCATGATGCTGACGACGGACATCTCGATGAAGGTGGACCCGTCCTACGCGGCGATCTGTCGCCACTTCCACAACAACCCGGACTACTTCGCGGACGCCTTCGCGCGGGCGTGGTTCAAGCTCACCCACCGCGACATGGGTCCGCGGGCCCGCTACCTCGGCCCCGAGGTGCCGGCGGAGAAGCTGATCTGGCAGGACCCGCTGCCGGACGCCGCGCACGATCCCATCGATGACGGCGATGTCCCGGGCCTCAAGCGCGAGCTGCTCGACTCGGGCCTCAGCGTGTCCCAGCTCGTCTCCACCGCCTGGGCTTCGGCGGCGACCTTCCGCGGCTCCGACAAGCGCGGCGGCGCGAACGGCGCGCGCATCCGCCTGGCACCGCAGAAGGACTGGGACGTCAACGAGCCGCGGAAGCTGGCCCGGGTGCTGGAGACGCTGGAGGGCGTGCAGAAGGCCTTCAACGACGCCCAGACGGGCAGCAAGCGCGTCTCCCTGGCGGACGTCATCGTCCTCGGCGGCTGCGCGGGGGTCGAGCAGGCGGCGAAGAACGCCGGCCACGACGTCACCGTGCCGTTCACGCCGGGCCGCCTGGACGCCACGCAGGAGCAGACGGACGTCGAGTCCTTCGCTCACCTGGAGCCGACGGCGGACGCCTTCCGCAACTACCTTCAGCCCGGCCACAGCCAGAAAGCCGAGGAACTGATGGTGGACAAGGCGCAGCTCATGACGCTGACGCCGCCGGAGATGACGGCTCTGCTGGGCGGCATGCGCGTGCTCGACACCAACCACGGCGGCTCCCCACACGGGGTGTTCACGAACCGGCCGGGCACGCTGTCCAACGACTTCTTCGTCAACCTGCTCGATCTGGGCCTGTCGTGGACGGCCGCCGACGACGACGGCTCCACCTTCGAGGCCCGCGACCGGGCGACCGGCGAGCACAAGTGGACCGGCACGCGCGCCGATCTCATCTTCGGCTCCAACTCCGAGCTGCGGGCGCTGGCCGAGGTCTACGGCTCCAACGACGGCGAGGAGAAGCTCGTCCACGACTTCGTGGCGGCGTGGAACAAGGTGATGAACCTGGACCGCTTCGAGGTCGCCGAATAAGCGAGGTCGCTTCCCACGACGAATCGCTGTGTGACGGCGCCGGGCTCCGCCCGGCGCTGTCTTTTTTCGTCTTGAGCCGACGCGGGGCTGCCGCTCAACACTGCGAGAACTTGGCGTGGACACCTCCGGGGACCGGCGCCGGATGTGCGTCCTGCGGGACATCGCCGTCTTCGAGTTCGCCCAGCACCGTGCGATAATCGGCGAGCAATTTGTCGACCATGTCCACGCTGAAGCCTTCCCGGACGACCATGCGCAACACGTCGACCTCCGGGTTGCCGTCCTTGCCATCCAGGTCCCGCGGCAGGCTGTAGGCCGGCACGATCCAGCCGTGTTGGCGCAGTTTGTGCGAGATGTGAAACACGTCGAACCCCGGCTCGATCGACGGGTTGAGGCGGATCGCCACGACTGGCAGATAGGCGTCGACGTCGCTCAGGGCCTGGAAATACGGCTGACGATCGCGCTCCCGCGCGAGGTCGAGCAAGCCGCGCTGCAAGCGGCGCGCCGCCGTCTTCATTGCGGCGACCAGCTCGCTGTAACCGACATGACCCAGGCGGAGAAATTCGTAGTACTGGGCTACGACCTGCGCCGACGGCCGGGAAAAATTCAGGTTGAACGTGGTTTCGTCCCCACCGAGATAGTTCAGCGAGAACTTGAGGTCGTCCGGCAGGAAACTCTTGTCCCGCCACGCGACCCAGCCCAATCCGGGATACACCAAGCCGAACTTGTGGCCGGAGGCGTTGATCGAGCGCACCTGCTCCAGCCGGAAATCCCACAGAAGCTCCGGCCGGTCGAAGGGCGCCACGAAGCCCCCCGAAGCACCGTCGACGTGAATTGGGACGTCGAGGCCGCGTTCCCGCTTGACGTCGACCAGCGCCCGGTTGATTCCCTCAACATCCTCATATTCGCCGGTGAAGGTCGTCCCCAAGGTGCAGATCACGCCAATCGTGTTCTCGTCCACGCGGTCCTTCACGGCCTCCGGGGTGATCGTGTACTGACCTTCTCGCATGGGAATGAACTTCGGCTCGATGTCGAAGTATTCCGCGAATTTGTCCCAGCACACCTGTACGTCCCGGCCCATGACCAGGTTCGGCTGGGGAACCGAGGCGCGGGGCTTGTCGGACTTCCAGTCCCGGTGGGCTTTCTGCCAGCGTCGCAGCATCGCGATGCCGCCCAGCATGCCGGCTTCCGAGGACCCGATGGCGTAGGTGGCGATGGGATCGGCCCCGGCCGGCGGGTTCCATAGGTTCGCCACCATGCGGCGGCAGCGCTCGGCAATCTCCGTCGTGGCTGGATACTCGCTCTCGTCGGCGAGGTTGCGGTTGCGCGAGGTCTCCATCAGCGCATCCGCCCAGGGGTCCATCCAGGTCGTAACGAAGGATGCACAATTGAGCTTGGGCTTGCCGTCCAGCGTCAGCTCGTCGCGCACCAGACGGTAGGCCGCATCAGGGTCCATGGACCGGGCCGGGATGCTTTCGGAGGGCGCGCGACCCATGAAGGGCCGCTCGGCATAAACCGGATCCGTGCTCGTCATCCCCTCTTCCCCGTTGGCGTCAGCAGCGCGTGTGGACTCGGTCATCTCGGGAAGCCTCCTGTTCGTGCTGGCGCCGGTTTTCAGGCACCGTAGTTGTAGTTGTCGTCGAAGCCAGGCACGGCGGCCACGAGTTCCTGGTACAGGCCCGGTCGCCGGTCCTTGAGATAACTCGCTCCCGCCGGGTGCGTGGGGCCGTAGTCACCGGGGACGATGTCGCCGACGAGCAGGGTTTCGCGGTTGTGCGGCGCTTGGAGCGGCATTTCTCCATGCGGATCGGCCAGCACGGAATTGCCGCGGAAATGCCAGGAATCGGACTGGACGTGCTCGTAACCGTAGTAATTGCAGTACGCCACGAAGATCTCGTTCATATACGCTTGGGCCGGGATCAGGTTCTGGGAAATGTCGGGATAGGGAACTTTCGTTCGCTTGCCATCCGGCTTGGTGTAGTAAAAGTCCGCCGCGGTAGGGATGATAACGAACTTGGCGCCTTTGAGCGCCTGAATGCGTGGCAGCTCAACGAACTCCGCCTCGTAGCAATTGAGAATCCCGACGGGGAAGTCGTTGATCAGCGTGTGCTCATACGGTCCATCACCAGGCGTGAAATTCTCGCGCTCCGCCTGACCGAACAGATGCGTCTTGCGGTAGTTGAATCGAAGATCGCCGTCCGGCCCGAACACGGCAATGGAATCGAAATAATGCGTCTCGCCGTGAACCTGCGCCCGTTCCGCGTAGGGGCAGACGACCGCAATGCCCGCGGATTTGGCAGCCTCCCGGACCTCCGCGGGATGCTCGCCGTCCACGGGTTCCGCGAGCTGTTTGACCATCTCCGGATCGAGGCCGTAGCCCATCATGAACAGTTCCGGAAAAGCCACGATCTGAACGCCGTGGTTCTCCCGCGCGAACTTGGCAATCTCGATCATGGTTTCGGTGTTCTTATCCACGTCCTGCTCGGACCCGACCGGCGCCGAGCCTTGATAGCTCGCATAGCGCACACCCGTTCCCGGTTTCGGCGGCTCCGGGTGCGTGAAGGTCTGAATCAGCATGAACGTTCCTCCGTGTTCGCGTTGAACGAGGCCAAAATGGAGGTTAAGGCCCGTATCACGTGCATCTCCGGGGAAAAAAACCCGTGCGCCGCCACGCAGCGCACGGGTCGTTGTTCACTGAACCCTGCTGACCGGCTCAAAGCCCCGAGGTGGCAGGGCGCTGAGATAATTGAAGAAGTTGATGGTCGAGCGGTCGAGGACCACAATCTCCGGCCCGACGTGCTTGTGATACGACTTGTCTTCGAGGATGCGCACCGCTTGATTCACCGCGATTCGGGCTTGAATCACGGGGCTGTCCGTCGGGGCGGCCTTGATATCCCCAGTCCGAATCGCCCGGTAAACCGACGGCGTTAGGTAAAACGACACGACTTTCACGTCGGTGCGGTCCATCTCTTTCAGGACATCGACGGCTGTCGAGGCAGTTACAGCGTTGCCCACAATGTAATTCAAATCATCGTGTGCTTCGAGCGTCTGCCGAACCAAGTCCTCCTGCACATCGGGCCGGGTGTCGCCATAGACGGTCTCCACGATCGTCGCGTTGGTGTCCTTCAGGGCGCCCTTGAAACCCCGATCGCCGGCGGCCACCCAGGACGCGCCCTCGGGGCCGGGAAACCAGGCGATGCGCGCTTCGCTGCCGGAAATCAGGCCGGCCAGATGCTCGCCCGTCCTGCTTCCCATCTCGCCGAAATCGACCAGGGACTTGGCGTCCAGCTTGTCGGCGCTCATGCCGTTGACCAAGTCGACGACGGGGATACCCTGGTCATCTAGATCGCCCACGAGATCGTTGAGTTCGTCGCTCGAAATGGCGCCGATGATCACGGCGTCCGCACCATTTCCGGCGCACGCGCGGATTTGCTGTTTGTGCTTCTCAAGCTCGGTATAACCGCCAGCATTGTGGATCGACATGCTCACGCCGACGCGTTTGGCTTCCTCGACGAGGCCGAAATTGACGGCCTTCCAATACGAATCCTTCAGATGCGGCAGGGCGACACATATGTTCCATTTCTGTCGTGCGGAGTCGACGGGTTCATAATCCACGGACTTTCGCTCTGCGTCCATGTTGAACGGGTCCTGCCACACCTGAACCGGATATGGGGCCCATTCGGCCTCCTCAGCCCCGGCCGTTCCGGCCGCGACGAGCGTCCCAGCAAGAGCAGCGACGACGCTGGCGTGGCGAATCGCGGAAGCGCCCCACCCAGCTAGCGATCCCAGGATCATCTCATTCCCCCTGCTTCGTGGTTTGCGCGATCGGGGCACCGCTCAGCCCGTCGCGGCGCGTGTGTTGGCATTTTCCCGAATGTTCGTGGCGAACGAATTCAGCTGCTCGGCAACGCGTTCCGACTCTTCGTTCAATCCGTCTGCGATCTGACCAACTTTATCTGCGGCCTGATTTGTGTCCCCTGCCATCTGATCGACGTGGTTGATCGCATCTTCCATTTCGTTGCTTGTTTGATTCACGGTCTCGATACTACTCGTAATGCTCTCTACTTTTTCGTTTTGCTGGCGGATTGCGGCGGCCACCTTTTCCGATGAGCTGCGCAGCCCTTCCACGGTCTCCGACACACCGTGCATACTCTGTGCAGCTTCATGCGTGTCCTGCTGAATGCGCGTAACGTATTGTGAAATCTGTTCGGTCGCCTTGCGCGTTTGCGCCGCCAGCGATTTGACTTCGTCCGCCACGACGGCGAACCCTTTCCCGGCTTCGCCGGCGCGTGCTGCTTCGATCGTGGCGTTGAGGGCGAGGAGATTGGTCTTGTCCGCGATCTCGGTGATGAGCTGGACGGCCTCGCTGATGTCGTCGGCTGATTTGACCAGCGATTGCACCAATTCCGCCGATTGGTTGGCACTCTTCGATGCCGCCTGCGCGTCATCGGATGTCTTGGTGATTTCTTCACCGATTTCCTGACCGGTCTCGCGCAGTTGTTCGGCGGATTGAGCAATGCTTTCGATCTGCTCAACCGTCTGGCGAACGGCCTGGCTCGTGTTCGCGCTGCGTTCGGAAGTGCCGGCGGCGTTGCTTGAAAGGGTTTCCGAGGCGCTGCGCAGATTTTCGGTGTGGCGACGCAGATCGCTGGTCAAATCATCGACTTGTCGCGACAATTGATCCGCCATCTCATTGAGCAAGCGGCTCTTTTCCGCTTCTTCCCGCTCTTGGCGCTCCTTTTGCTCCTGTTCGAGTTGGCGAGCCTGTTCGCTGTTTTCCCGGAACACCTCCACGGCGCGCGCCATCTCGCCGATTTCGTCGCCTCGCTGCTTTTCGGGAACCCGCTGCGACAGGTCGCCTTCGGCCAGTCGTACCATGACGACGCACAACCGGTTCAGCGGCGGGACGATGTTGCGGGAAACCAACACCCCCAACGCGGCCAACAGAAGCAAGATACCGCCCGAGGTTATGCCGACGACCTGCATCGTCTGCTTGGTGCCGGCGACAGTTGACTGTCCAATTTCCCGTGCACGTTCGCTGGCCAGAGTGGCGGTTTCTTTTGCGTCTGCGATAAGACTTGAGGAATTGTCACGCAACTTGCTCTTAATGGATTTCAGACTGCGCGCGTTTCCGATCCATTTGTCAGCAGCTTGTCGATACTCTGCAAGCGCAGCAAGCGCCTTTTCCACGCGTTTACCCTGGTCGCCGGTGGTTTGCGCCTGCAATCGATCAAGAATCCGTTCCAGGGTATTCAGGTTGTTGTTGAAATCGTCGAGCCGCTTGAAATCGCGCTCGGCGACGAATTGCCGTTCCATAAGCCGCGCCCGCAGGATCAGACTCTGAATGCCGGAGAACTGCGTCACCGTCTGAAAGAGCGATGGGACGCGCTGCCATTCCTCGGCATAGATCGCGTTGAGCGCCTTTTCTTCACTGGTACGGACCACGCTCTGAGCGATTTTGGCGATGTTCTGGCCGTTCTTGCGAAAGGCGGCTTCGGCGGCCGCATTCTGTTCAACCAATTTGTCAGCGCGATCGAAGAGTTTTTCGTAGCTGTCGATCGCCTTGCGCCAATCGGAAATGTCCGCCCGGATGCCCTCGCCGGCCATGGCGTCCTGGCGTTCCGCCAGCTGGTCGAAATCCGCGCGCACGGTTTCGAACTGTTCGCGAGCGCGGGCCGCGGCTTGCTCGCCGCCTTCTTGGATTCGGGCACGTGCGCGCGCCGTCAGGACGCTGACGTTGGATTCGAGCTGACGCACCGTTTGGACATAGCTGGAGAGATCGGAAGCCAGCCATTGCACCGACTGCGTTGTCGTGCGCAACTGGATTGCCGCGAACACCCCCAACGCGATCAACAACAGCCCCGCAAGTCCGTAACTGAGGTAAATTCGCGGGCCGATCTTGAGTTTTCCGAGCATGCTGATCCCCATCCGTACCGGCGGTGCGCGGCGAAGCTCCTCCGCGTAGTGAGGAGCAGGAGTTGCATGACAAGCTGTACCTTCGCGCGCGTTAATAAAGAATTAGAGCAAAAGGTTGGTTGGATCGCGCGTTTGGTGTGGCGGCATCCTCGGCTGTACACGGCCGCGGCGGCCACGTAGCCTCGCGCGGTCGGCGGCATCCGGGAGAGACACGATGTTGCACCGCCTGCTGCACCGACGCGCCGAGGCGGGCCATCCCGTTGGCCTGGGCGTGATCGGTGCCGGCCGGATGGGGACCGAAGTGCTGGCCGCCGGAACCGGGCGCGCGCTCGACGCCCTGCCCATCGGGCTGAGCCGGGGCGCCCGGCTCACGGCGCCCGTCGCCCAGGGCGAGGTGGTGACGCACGGCCACGTGGCGCTGGACGACACCGACGAGGCCGTGCGCGCGCGGCGCGCCATGGCCGAGCTGATGGGCGCCTGACCCGCCATGCCCGACACGCTTTCCGGCGCGGAAGAACACGCGCACGGCCCGCTGCACGCCTACCGCGCCATGAAGCGGGCGAACCGGGTCCAGCACGATCCCGCCCAGGAGCTGGCGGCGGAAAAGCTGCAATCCCTGCACAACGCGCTGCTGCACTACGCGCCCGC
>CAJXKW010000151.1 GCA_913055855.1 uncultured Limimonas sp.
CGCACACGAAACAGCCGGTCGCTCTGGCTGCCCTGGAGCGCGGCATCGACGAAATGGCCCTCGACCGGCTCGGGCGGTGTCTCCGCCAGCTCGGCGACGAGCTCGGCGGGCAGATGCTCGCGCAGCAACGCACGCGCCCGCGCCGGGTCGTCCAGCAGGGCGCGGAACAGCTTGTCGTGCGGGTCTGTCGGTTCCGCCATTTTCCCGGTTCCGCCCAAGCCGGCGGCGTGGCCTCAATGCCGGAAGTGGCGCATTCCGGTGGTTACCATGGCGAGACCGCGTTCGTCCGCGGCGGCGGTGACCTCGTCGTCGCGCTTGGCGCCGCCGGGCTGGATGACGGCCGTCACGCCCGCCTCGGCGGCGGCGATCAGGCCGTCGGCGAAGGGGAAGAACGCGTCCGAGGCGACCACCGCGCCCTGCGTGCGCGGCATGGTCTCGCCCGCGGCCTCGGCCGCGTCGCGCGCCTTCTGCGCGGCGATGCGGGCGGAATCCACGCGACTCATCTGGCCCGCGCCGATGCCGACGGTGGCGCCGTCCTTGGCGTAGACGATGGTGTTCGACTTCACGTGCTTGGCCACGCGGAAGGCGAAGAGCATGTCGCGCATTTCGCGGGCATCGGGGGCGCGCTGGGTCACCGTGGTCAGGCCGTCTTGCGTGATGCGCCCGCCGTCGCGCGCCTGCACCAGCAGCCCGCCGGCCAGGGTCTTCGCCGCCAGGCCTTCGGCTTCTGGGTCGGGCATGGCGCCGGTCTCAAGCACGCGCAGGTTGCTCTTGCGCCCGAGCACCGCGCGCGCCTCGGCGCCCACGCTGGGCGCGATCACCACTTCGGCGAACAGGGACGCAATGCGCTCGGCCGTGGCCGCGTCTAGATCGCGGTTGACCGCGATGATGCCGCCGTAGGCGCTCACCGGGTCGCACGCCAGCGCCTTGTCGTAGGCGGCCGCAAGGTCGTCCGCGACCGCCACCCCGCAGGGGTTGGCATGCTTGACGATCACCACGGCCGGCTCGTCGAACTCGGCCACGGCCTCGAACGCCGCGTCGGTGTCGTTGAGGTTGTTGTAGCTCAGCGCCTTGCCCTGGAGCTGGGTTGCCTGCACCGCACCCGGCCGGGCAACGCTGGTGGTGTAGACGGCTGCGCCCTGGTGCGGGTTCTCGCCGTAGCGCAGGACGTCCTTGCGCTGGCCCGCGAGGGAGAGTTCGCGCGGGAAGGGGATCTCGCCCTGTTCCGCCATCCAGCGCGCGACCTCGGCGTCGTAGGCGGCCGTGTGCGCGAACGCGTCCGCGGCGAGCCGGCGGCGCAGGCGCTCGCTCACCGCGCCTTCGTTCGCCGCCATTTCCGCCATCACGGTCTCGTAGTCGTCCGGGCTGGTCACCACGGTGACGAAGGCGTGGTTCTTCGCCGCCGCGCGCAGCATCGCCGGCCCGCCGATGTCGATATTCTCCACGCAGGTCGCGCGGTCGGCGCCCGAGGCCACCGTTTGCGCGAACGGGTAGAGGTTGACCACGAGCAGGTCGATGCCGGGGATTCCGTGTTCGGCCATGGCCGAGGTGTGGCTCTCGGCGTCCCGCTTGGCGAGCAGGCCACCGTGGATGCGCGGGTGCAGCGTCTTCACCCGGCCGTCCATGACCTCGGGGAAGCCGGTGAGTTCGGCCACCTCGATCACGGGCAGCCCGGCCTCGCGCAGGGCGCGCGCGGAGCCCCCGGTGGAGACCAGCTCGACCTCCTGGTGGACGAGGAAGCGGCCGAAGGTGACCAGTTCGCGCTTGTCCGAAACGGACAGCAGCGCGCGCCGGATGGGGGTTGCGGTCTCGGGCATGGTCGTCTCGGTTCCGTTTTCGTTCGCGTTTGCCGTGGGATCACGACGCTGCGGCGCGGTCCGGCCCGGGCGTCTGGTAGTTGGGGACCAGCCGGCGCAGCGCCGTGCACATCTCCTCCACACGCCCGGTACGTGCTTGCCGGGCCAGCTCGTCAAGGCCCTTCTCCAGGATCTCCAGGTCGCCGGGCCGGGCGGCGGCCAGGCGCAGCGCATCGTGGCGCGTGGGCAGGTTCGATTCGTCCGCCTGGAAAAGCGCCTCGTGGAGCTTTTCGCCCGGGCGCATGCCGGTATAGACGATCTGGACGTCCTTGTCCGGGATTAGCCCTGCCAGTCGGATGACCTGCCGCGCCAGGTCCACGATGCGCACCGGCTCGCCCATGTCCAGGACGTAGATCCGGCCCACCTCGTCCGCCTGCTCGGCGTCGTCGACGCCCAGGGCGGAGGCCTGGAGTACGAGCTGCACCGCCTCCCGCACGGTCATGAAATAGCGCGTCATCTCCGGATGGGTCACGGTCACCGGCCCGCCGCGGGCGATCTGGCGCTGGAACAGCGGGACCACCGAACCCGCGGAGCCCAGGACGTTGCCGAAGCGCACGGTGACGAACCGGGTCGGCCGGTAGCCCGCGACGCCGGTGCCGGCGCCGGGGTTGCCCCCGCGCTCGGCCAGGTCGAGGGCTTGGCAGTAGCGCTCCGCGAGGCGCTTCGTTGCGCCCATGACGCCGGTGGGGTTGATGGCCTTGTCCGTGGAGACCTGCACCATCGCCTGCACGTCGTGCGCACGGCACGCCTCGGCGAGGTTGCGCGTGCCCACGACGTTGGTGAGCACCGCCTCCGCCGGGTTGGTCTCGGCCAGTGGAACGTGCTTCAGCGCCGCCGCGTGGAACACCAGGTCCGGGCGCTCGTCGTTGAACAGCCGCATCAGCCCGGCGCGGTCGCGCACATCCGCCAGCACGGCCCGGCGCGCCAGCTCGGGCGTGTTCTCGGAAAGCTCCAGGTCGATGTTGTACAGGGCGATTTCCGCGTGATCGAGCAGGATCAGCCGGCTCGGCCCGAAGCCGGCGATCTGGCGGACCAGCTCGCAGCCGATGGTGCCGCCCGCGCCCGTGACCAGCACCCGGCGGTTCGCGACCAGACGCGCCATGGCATCCCGATCCAGGCTCACCTGCGGCCGGCCCAGAAGGTCGGCGATCGCAACGGGGCGCAGCTCGGCGCGCCGTTCGCTGGGGGCGCCGGCGCCGTCGCGGAAATCCGTCAGGCGCGGCAGCCGCGCCAGCGTCATGCCGTGCGCCTCGGCGGCGTCGAGCAGGCGCAGCATGTCCGCGCGCGGCAGCGACCGCGTGAGGATCAGGCGCTGCGGCGTCTTGTCCCGGCGCTTGAGCGAGGCCACGGCGTCGTCCAGGCGCGATAGGTCGCCCAGCACGGGCACGCCGTGGATGTGGCGGCCCACACGGGTGCCCTTGTCGTCCACGATCCCGACCGGCTGGTAGGCGCTGTCGCGCGCCCGGCGCAGGTCGCGGATGAACAGCTCCGCCGCGTCGCTCGCTCCCACGAGCAGCACCGGCACACTGTAGGTGCTGCGTTCCAGGACGTGGTTGAAGCCACGATCCTTGAACACGCGATAGAGCAGTCGCGGCCCGCCCAAGAGGAAGATCAGGACGAACCAGTTGATGATCAGGAACGAGCGCGGCAACGCCTCCAGGCGCGTGATCAGGAAGGTGATCGCCAGAAAGATCAGCAGCGCGATCGTGACCGCGCGCGCGATGGCGATCAGGTCGGGCATCGAGGCGTAGCGCCAGATGCCCCGATACAGGTTCAGGGACCAGAACACACCCGCGCACACCGCCGTGAACAGCCCCAGGGCGAGCAGCATGTCCCGGTCCGCCATGTACGGCCAGACGTCCTCGCCCAAGCGCAACGCCAGCGCGACGAGGAAGGACACCGGCGCCATGAGCACGTCGTGGGTGAACGCGACGGCGGCGCGCGTGCTGGCGATGCGGCGATGCGACACCGGTGTTGGGTCCCTTGCTGCCTGCGCTCACGGCCGCGGTCTGCGGGCCGCCGCCCGCTCGAGCCGGACCAGCACGGCCGCGACCAGCACCGTCCCGCCGGCCAGCGCGATCACCGGCCGGCCCGCGGCAGCGGCGCACGCCGCCGCGATCAGGCCCAGCCCCAACACCGCCACGAGGCGTGTGACCCGGCCGTGCGGCCAGCCGGCGCGGACGGCGCGCTGGTAGGCGTGCTCGCGGTGGGCCTGCCATATTTTCGCGCCGCGGAAAAGCCGCCGCAGCAGGGTCAGGCTGGCGTCCGCCCAGTAATACCCCGGCAGCAGGAGCGCCGCCGGCCACGCCCCGCGCGCGGCGGCATCCAGGAGCAGCCAGCCGAGCAGCACGCCCAGGCCCGCCGCACCCGTCTCCCCGAGAAAAATCCGCGCGGGCGGCCGGTTCCACACCAGGAAGCCGAGGGCCACGGCGGCAAGGACAAGCGCGGGCCAGGCCCGTGCCCCGGGCCATCCCGCCACGGCGCCCACCGCGACCAGCCCGAGCGCGATCACCAGCGTCTGGGCTGCCGAGAGGGCATCGATCCCGTCCATGAAGTTGAATGCGTTGATGAACCATAGCCACGCCAGCGCGGCCGCGACCCGATCCAGCCAGAGCGGGAGCAACCCCTGGAAAACCGGCCCGCCGTCGAACAGCCCCATGCCCGCGGCGACCACGGCGATCTGCGCAGCCAGCCGCGGAAGCGGCGTTAGCCCGCGCAGGTCGTCAAACAGCGCGACGGCGCCCAGGGCGAGGGCGAGGCCGGCGCCGAGGGCGAGCTGTCCCGCGCCGCCGGCGAGCGCATCGAGCGCGAGCCAGGCCAGCGCGGCGAGCGGCACAAGGGCAATACCTGCCCCGCGCGGCGTGGGGTGGGTGTGCGACGAACGCGGATTGGGTTCGTCATGGATACCGTGGCGCAACAGGACGCGCCGCACCCCGCCCACGGCCAGGGCGGACAGGGCCGCGAGCGCCGTTGTGGCGGCGAGGATCAGCGCGGCGTCGGCGCTCATGGCGCGAGCGCGGCGCGCGGGCGGCGGTGTCGAAGGGGCATGAACCGGGCCGCCTCGTGCGCCTGTTGAACCACGAGACCCTCGGCCCGATCCGGGGCTGCCGCGCTCACACCCCCTCCCGCTTGAGGGCCCATTTCACGATGGTGCGGTGCGGGTTGGTGCGCGTGGCCAGGACGATTTGCTGGCTCCGGTGTATCTGGTCCGGCTCGCCCAGGTAGACGCTTTCCCCCAGGTCCAGGCTCGCCCCGGCGACCTGGAAGCGCCAGCCGCTGGAGTCCGGCGTGCGGATGTGGACGGCCGTGCCGTTCTGGATCAGTCCCGCGCGCACGTCCGGGTGCAGGTGAAAGCGCAGCGTCACGGCCAGCCCTTCCGGGCCGGTGACCACGTCCTCGCCGCGCAGGTCGCCGCCGGCGGCGTCCAGGTAAAGCCGGCGCGCGTGCCGGACGTCGTGGCTGCGGGCGTAGCCGTCGTGGCTCATGTCCAGCAGCACCGCGCCGTCGGCCTCGTCGCGCCGGCACATCACGCTCGCCGGCCGGCGCCCCAGGCCCCCCGCGGTGAGCAGTTCAGCCGAGTTGGTCTCGTCCACCGTGACCGTGCTGTGCGCCGCGGTGGTGCGCGCCACCTCCGCCCAGGCCGTACCGGCCGGCTTGGCGCCGCAGTTGGTGACGATGCGCTGGGTCCCCTCGCTCATCTCGAAGGACAGGGTACCCGCGTGCGCCCGCGCATCCTCGCCCGGCGGCGGTGGCGGCCCGGCATCCACCAGGATGCAGGTGTCCCCGGCAACCAGCCGCTGGAAGCCGGTCTGCGGGGCGGCGCCGCGCACGCGTGTCTTCAACGCGGCGCGCCGGAGGGCGAGATCGATGCTGTCCCGGTCGCCCTCGTCGCTGCCGTTGAACAGGGCGAGTCCGCCGTCGCCGTGGCGCAGCAGCTTGAGCGTGGGGGTCATGCTCTCGATGGCGAGCGCGATGCTCCGCGGCGCGTTCAGTCCCGCCCCCGCGAAGGTGGCACGCAGATCGAGCAGGTCGCGCAGCACCCGGAGCTGGACGTCCGGGGCGCGCGTGACGTGCCCGCCGTCGGGGTGGATCTGTTCCGGGAGGGTGCGCTCCAGCAGCGCGATACCCTGGCGCCGCGCCGGGTCGCCGCCCTGCAGGCACAGGCCGGCATAGAGCAGGCCCTTGATGGCGCAGAGGTGCTCGGCGCCGGACAGGCCGCACGGGAGCACGCGCATCAGATAGCGCGTCTGGCGCATCATGGAGTCGGCCAGCCGGGCGCGGAAATCGGCGTCGGCCGTATCGGCGAAGAAGCCGTACTGCCCCAGCCAGCTCGCCAGGCGGGCGCCGGTCACCGCGGGGTCCCAGGCGCGCCCACGCGGCCCCGGGTACTCGACCATCCAGTTCTCCACCAGGTCGCGCGCCCGCCGCCGCGCGGCGTCGGTGTTGAGCTGGCGCAGGTCGCGCAGCCAGGCGAAGCCGTGCAGCTCGGCACGCCAGGCGGGCGTCGCCTCGGGGGCATGCCAGGGCGGCGCCGCCGATTCGAGCACTTCCCCGGCGAACGGGTAGCGGTGGCGCAGCAGCGCCTGGGCGCGCGCCGTGTTGCCCGGCCAGGGATCGTGGGGATAGCATTTCAGCGCCGCGGCCTGGGCCTGACCCAGCGTCTTGCGGTAGACGGCGGTGCGCCGCAGCGGCGTGAGGGTGCGGTGGCGCGCGCGCTGCCACATCAGGCCCACGGGCAGGCGCAGGAAGGCCCGGAACGTCGCCAGCCGGCCGGGCGCGTGGGGCGGCCCCTGGCGCGCGGCGACCGGCGTCGGACTGTCCGCCGCCGCCCGCTCGGGCATGGCCTACCCCCGTCCGCGCAGGGCGGCGATGTTGGCGGCGTAGGCGTCGCGCCCGCCCTTGAACGTGGCGCTGCCCGCGACGAGCACGTCCGCGCCGGCCGCGACCGCCTCGGGCGCGGTCTCGGCGTTGATGCCGCCGTCCACTTCCAGGTCGATATGCCGATCGCTGCCGTCGATCATGCTGCGGATGGCGCGCAGCTTGTCGCACGCGCGTGGCAGGAAGCGCTGCCCGCCGAAACCGGGGTTGACGCTCATCACCAGCACGAGATCCGCCATGTCCAGCACCTCCGCCACGCGGTCGACGGGGGTGGCGGGATTGATCGCCACCCCGGCGCGCGCGCCGTGCTGGTGGATGAGCTGGAGCGTTCGGTGCAGGTGCGGCCCGGCCTCCGGGTGCACCGTGATGATGTCCGCGCCCGCCTCGGCGAAGGCCGGGACGTAGGCGTCCACCGGCGAGATCATCAGGTGCACGTCGAAGGGTTTGGCGCTGTACGGGCGCAGCGCGGCGACGACGCCGGGGCCGATGGTGATGTTGGGCACGAAATGGCCGTCCATGACGTCGACGTGGATGTAGTCCGCGCCGGCGGCGTCCACCGCGCGAACCTCCGCGCCGAGGTCGGCGAAATCGGCCGCGAGAATGGAAGGGGCAAGACGAACGGGTTGCTGCATGGTCGGTTGCCTACCACCCGCCCGCCGGCCCTGCAAGGTGTCGACCGTAGCGGATGCCACGGCACGGTCTGCAGCAGCGCGGTACGGCATGCAGCCCCGGGCGGCGTCGCCGGAACCGCGCCGCCGGCCAGCGCGTCGCGCGCCGTATCGCCTTGCGCCGACGCCCAGTCGCGGAACGCCTCAGCGTCCATGCCGGGTGGGTCTTCGGCGGCCAAGGGGGGTCCTGCCGGCGTGAACCCGATCGAAGGCATACCCCATCGCAGGGCGCTTTGCGGCGACGCCACGATCCTGTCACGATTTCGCCGCCGCCGGGTCGCAGGGACGGGTTGGGGTGGTCCCGTGGCGATGGCGCACGCGCGCCGGGTCGCCTATATGGGGATGGGTAGGGCTTCGGCACGCACAGGTGGGGCATGGACGATACGGTGGCGCTGGTCGACGACGACCGGAACATCCTGACCTCGGTGTCGATGGCGCTGGAGGCCGAGGGCTTCAAGGTGCGCACCTATGCCGACGGCACGGAGGCGCTGCGCGGCATCACCAGCCGGCCCGTGGACGTCGCGGTGCTGGACATCAAGATGCCGCG
>CAJXKW010000152.1 GCA_913055855.1 uncultured Limimonas sp.
GTGCACGTGGAGATGACGGGCAAGGACGTCACCGAGTGCCTGGGCGGTGCGCAGGCGATCAGCGAGGACCGGCTGGGTGACCGCTATCACACCTATTGCGACCCGCGTCTGAACGCGAGCCAGGCGCTCGAGCTGGCGTTCCTGACCGCCCAGGAGCTCAAGGCCGGGCGCGACGGCAAGGCCGTGCGGGCGGCCGCTGAATAGTCCGGCCGACGACGGGGCGCGCACAGAGGTGACGACCGACGACGGGACTCCCCCGGACGCCCGCGGTCCGGCGCACACGTGGCCGGCGGCGGATGCGGACATTGGCGCGTGGACGGATGTCTATTTCCGTCGGACGCGCGAGGCAGTGCGCCGGTTCGGCAGCGTCGAGGTTACCTATGCCGTGTTCATGCGTCGGCCGGTCGTCTCCGCACCCGGGCCGGCGGTGACGTGGCTGGAGGCTGTGGCGGCGCAGCGCGGCATCGCCCTGTCCATCGACCTGCGCTACCCCGAGGGCAAGTGGGTCGGCGCCGGCGACCCCATCGCCTATATCACCGGCCCCCTGGAGTCCCTGGTTGATCTGGAGACGATTTTCCTGGGCAAGCTCGGTCCGCCCTGCGTTGCCGCATACAACGCCTATACGATGTGCGCCGACCTGCCCGGCGTGGCCTTTCTGGCCATGGACGCGCGGCACTGTGCGGGCACCGAGATGGCGGACCTCATGGCCTACGCCGCGTCGGTGGGCTCCGAGCGGGCGCGGCGCAAGGTCGGCGCGCGCGGCTTCGTGGGCAACGCCACGGACGCCACGGCGCACTATTTCGGCCAGATGGCGGGGAAGGGGACGATGCCCCACGCCTTCATCGGCTATGCGGGCTCGACCCTGCGCGCGGCGGAGATGTTCGCCGAGGTCTATCCCGAGGAACCGCTGACCGTCCTGGTCGATTATTTCGCCCAGGAGGTTACGGACAGCCTCGCGGTCTGCCGCGCGTTTCCGGAACGTGCGGCGCGCGGCGAGGTGGCGGTGCGCCTGGACATAGCGGGCAGCCGCTTCATGGAGGGCTTGGACCCGCCACGGTCCTACGCCGTGCTGGAGCGCAACGCCCCCGACTGCATCCGCGGCTTCCGCACCGACGATGAGCTGCGCTACCTTGTCGGGCCGGGCAGTTCGGCAGCGGCGGTGTGGGCGCTGCGCGAGGCGCTGGACGTGGCCGGTTTCGACCGGGTTCGAATCGTCGCTTCGAGCGGCTTCGGCCCGGCGAAGTGCCGCATGATGGCGGCCGCCCATGCGCCCATCGACGTCATCGGGACGGGTAGTTACCTGCCGGAGAAGTGGAACGAAACCTACGCCACCGCCGACGTGGTCGAATACGCCGGCAAGCCCAGCGTGAAGGTCGGGCGGGAGTTCCTGCTGCGGCGTTAAGGAGGCCGAGCGGCGCCCCGAACCGGGGTGCGCCCGGTGTTCTGATGCGATGCAGCACATTGGCGCCGGCACGGCCGCCCGATCGCGGCCCCGATCCTCTCATTTGCCATCTCGCTCCCCAACCGATCCGCGTGGGGTGTGCGGCGCAAAATAGCACCCAGTGCAGATTGACCAGGGGGCGCGGTCCCCGTAAGATGCGTCGTAATCTGTTCAATTTACGACGTCGTCGCGTCGGCGGCCGTTCTTCGCACGACGCGAGGCGCCGGACCACACGATCTCGGGAGGCACCTTGTCCATGAATCAACCGACGCCGCCCGCCCGGCGGCCCGCCGATCCGCGTTTCTCCTCCGGCCCCTGCGTCAAGCGTCCGGGGTGGAGCCCGGCCGCGCTGGAGCATGCGGTTACCGGCCGCTCGCACCGCTACGGCCCGGGGCGCGCACATCTTGAGGAGATTGTGGAACGTTCCCGCCGGATCCTGGGTATTCCGGACGATTATCGCATCGCCATCATGCCCGGTTCGGATACCGGCGCCGTGGAAGCGGCGATGTGGAACATGCTGGGCGCGCGCGGGACGGACGTCCTGGCGTGGGAGGCGTTCGGCAAGGTGTGGATCACCGATGCGGCCGAGCAGCTCCAGCTCGAAGACCTGCGCGTTTTCGATGCCGAGTACGGTGATCTGCCCGACCTCGGGCAGGTGGACTGTGATCGCGACGTGGTCTTCACCTGGAACGGCACCGCCTCGGGCGTGTGCGTCCCGCACGGCGAATGGATCCGCAGCGATCGCCGCGGCCTGACCATCTGCGACGCCACCTCGGCGGCGTTCGCCATGGACCTGCCGTGGGACAAGCTCGACGTCGCCACATGGTCCTGGCAGAAGGTCATGGGCGGCGAGGCGCAGCACGGCATGATGGTGCTTTCGCCGCGTGCGATCGAGCGGCTGGAGAGCTTCACGCCGCCGCGGCCGATTCCCAAGCTCTTCCGCATGACGGCGAACGGGAAGGTGATCGAGGATCTGTTCCAGGGCGGCACGGTGAACACGCCGTCGCTGCTGTGCGCCGCCGACCATCTGGACGGTCTGCGCTGGGCGGAGTCCGTGGGCGGGCTCCCCACGCTGATCGAGCGCACCCAGGCCAATTACAAGCTCATCGCCGACTGGGTGGCGAACCGCGACTGGGTGGAGTTCCTGCCCAGCGACCCCGCGACGCGCTCGCCCACCTCAATGTGTCTGCAGATCGTCGATCCCTGGTTCGTCGGGCTCGACAAGGACGGCCGGCAGCACGTGCGCAACGAGATGGTGCGGCTACTTGCCGAGCACGAGGCGGGCTACGACGTGGGCAGCTTCCGCGACGCGCCCCCGGGGCTGCGCATCTGGGGCGGCGCGACGGTCGAATACGGCTGCCTGCAGGCGCTGCTGCCCTGGCTCGACTGGGCGTTCGACACGGTCAAGCACGCCCAGGGCGGCGGCTGACGGTCGTCGGTCGGAAGGTCGGGCGCCGGGCCGGCCCGGCGCCCGCTCGACCCCCAACCCGCCTGATCTCCAAAAAGGAGCGCCCCGCCGAGGGCTTCGGCGGGGCGAGGCGAGAGGGACAGAGAGAGGGAGGCTCGACACGGCGATCGCCGCCAGCGTCTCGCTGTGTCTGATATGGAGCTTGGCAGAGCCCGCGGCCATGCGCCGTGATGGCGCGCACACCCCGGCCCGGCCTTGACGTGCGCGGCGCCGGCTCCCTCTATCCCGGGGCGTATGGGTGCCAAGCGGAGTGAGCATGGCCGCGACCTCGGGTGAGACCCCGGCGACGCAGCCCGGACAGGGCGGCTCCCGGGCTCGCCAGGACCACCACCATCATCACCACCATAACCGGGGTTGGCTGGGCGATCGCGGGCTGGTGGTCGCCCTGGCGATCAACCTCGGCCTCACCGTGGTGCAGGTCGTCGGCGGCATCGTCGCGGGCAGCTTGGCGCTCGTTGCCGATGCGCTGCACAATCTCTCTGATGCGGGGTCGCTGGGGATCGCCTACGCTGCACGGCGTATCGGCCGCCGAGCGGCGGACGACCGGATGACCTTCGGCTACGCCCGGGCGGAGATCGTCGCCGCGTTGGTGAATTTCACCACGCTGATTCTGCTCGGCGCCTATCTGGCCTACGAAGCGGTGCTGCGCTTGCTCGACCCGCAGCCCGTGGCGGGCTGGACGGTGATCGGCGTTGCCGGGGTCGCCCTGGCCGTGGACACGGCAACGGCGCTGTTGACCCTGCGTCAGGCGCGCCACAGCATGAACGTGCGCGCCGCATTCCTGCACAACCTCACCGATGCCCTGGCCTCCGTCGCCGTTATTCTCGGCGGCGGGCTCGTTCTCGCGTTCGGCTGGCATTGGGTGGACCCGGTGCTCACCCTCGCCATCGCCGGGTACGTGCTGGGACACGGCGTGTCGGCGATCGGCGGCGCCATCCGCATTCTCATGCTGGGGGCGCCCGAGGACATGGAGCCACGCGAGGTGATCGCGGCGATGGCGGCCGAGCCGGGCGTGCTGGACGTTCACCACGTCCACCTCTGGCGCTTCGACGAACGGCGCGTCTTCCTGGAGGCGCACCTCGTTTTGGCCGAGGACGCCCGGGCTGCGGAGACGAAGGGGCGAATCCGCCAGCGCCTGCGGCGCGATTTCGGCGTCTGGCACGTCACCCTGGAGACCGAGGCGGCCGGGGAGACGTGTCAGGAGACTGGCGGCGTGGCCGCATGAGGCGGGGCGGCCGCCGCCCGCCGAACGGGCCGCAGCCGCCGCTTTCATGAGGCGCTACAGAATGGGCCAGACTTCACCGGTATTGGGGTTCACTGCGAAGCGGTTGACCAGGGCGTCCTCCGCCTTGGTCACGATCTCTGCGATGATGATGCCGGCGTCGCTGCGCTGGACCTCACCCACCGTCAGGCGCGGGTTGCCCGTCAACGCCACGCGCTGCTCCATCATCGCGCGCACGTCCGCGACATCCAGATCCACGGCCGACCGCGCGGCCGGGCCGGCCATGCCGCCGCCCATCATGCCGCAGCCGGGGCAGTTGTAGCCGGGCCCGCGCATCAGGCCCTGACCGGAGCCCATGCCGGGGCCGGGCCCCATGCCCTGGCCGCGCATCATGCCCTGGCCTTGCGGACCCATTATGCCCTGGCCGCGCATCATGCCCTGGCCTTGCGGACCCATTATGCCCTGGCCGCGCATCATGCCCTGGCCGCGCATCATGCCCTGGCCTTGCGGACCCATCATGCCCTGGCCGCGCATCATGCCCTGGCCGCGCATCATGCCCTGGCCTTGCGGGCCCATCATGCCCTGGCCGCGCATCATGCCTTGGCCGCGCATCATGCCTTGGCCTTGCGGACCCATCATGCCCTGGCCGCGCATCATGCCTTGGCCCGTGCCCCGGGGCATCTGCTGGGCCTGGCCGGCCCCCGTTTCGGCTTGGTCGTCATTACCTCCGTCGTCCTGGGCCGACGCCGGCATCGGCGTGCCGACCCCCAGCGCGGTCCCGAGCAGCAGGGCGGCGAGCGCGCTCGTGATCCGTTTGCCTGACATGGTATCTCCTCCCTTGACGGTTGCGCATTCACCGATCCGGATCAGCCGTGCCCGCAGTGTGCACGACCGGGCGCGCGTGTCATTGCCCCGTCCGCATAGGCGCGGCCGGTTCGGCCGCTTGTATCGCCATGTCCGCATGGCTAGGTTCGGCGCACACCTATGCGGAGGATGTGGCGATTTGCCGGGGAAGGCGCGCCTGGTCGACGACACCATTATCGTGCGGCCCGGCCCGGACGAGGCGGTAAAGTCCGGGCAGACGCGGCGTGTCTGGCGGGCGCGGTTGAAAGCGAACATTGCCGATGCGCTGAACCGCCGGGACATTCCCCACGAGCTGCGCGAGGGCTTCGGCCGGCTGTTCGTCGTGACGCCGCAGCGCGAGGCGGCGCTGGGCGTGCTGCCCTACGTCTTCGGCATTACGAATGTCTCGCCGGTGCGCGCCATGGCGCCCGCCGAGGTGGATGCCATTGCGCAGGTGGGCGGGCAGGCGTGCCGGGACGCCGTCCGCGGCCGGCGATTCGCCGTGCGCGCCCGCCGGCAGAGCTGCAACACCCTGACCTCGCCGCAGGTCGAGCGCGCCCTGGGAAGCGCATTGGATGACCTCGGCACGGTCGACCTGGACGACCCCGAGGTGATCGTGCGCGTCGAGGTCATGGGCGGGCGCGCCCTCGTCTCGGACGAACGACGCCCCGGTGCGGGCGGTATGCCGGCGGGCATCCAGGGGCGGGCGGTGGTGCTGCTCTCGGGCGGCTACGATTCGGCCGTTGCCGCGTGGCGCGTCATGCGGCGCGGGGCGGACGTCGATTTCGTCCTGTGCAACCTGGGCGGCGCGGCGTTCGAGCGGCAAGTGTTGCAGGTCGCCAAGCTGCTCGCCGAGGCCTGGGGCTTCGGCCTCGAACCCCGCCTGCACGTGGTTGATTTCGCGGCGGCGAGCCGGCAGATCCGTGAGCACGTGCGAAGCGATCACTGGCAGATCGTTCTCAAGCGTCTGATGTATCGCGCCGCCCGGCGTGTTGCTGCCGAGACCGACGCGGCGAGCGTGGTCACCGGGGAGGCGCTCGGGCAGGTATCTTCGCAGACGTTGAGCAACCTTGCGGTGCTGGATACCGGCGAAGGCGCACCCGTCCTGCGCCCATTGATCGGCATGGACAAGCCGGAGGTCATGGCGGAGGCGGCGCGCATCGGGACGGCGCCGCTTTCCGAGCGTGTGCGCGAGCTGTGTGCGCTCGACGCCAAGCCCGTCGTGGCCACCACGCGCCGTCGCCTGGACAACCAGGAGGCGCGCCTGGACCGGGCCAGTGTCGTTGATGCCGCCGTGGCGCAGCGCCGGGTGCTCGATCTCAACGCCATCGGCGCGGCCGAGTTGCGCGAGCCCTATCTGTTCACCGACACGATTCCGTCGGGCGCCCGGGTGATCGACTGCCAGCCGCGGCACATGTACGCCGCCTGGCACGTCCCGGGCGCCGAACACTGGGAGGCCGACCGGCTGGCGCGCCTGTACAAGCGGCTTCCGCGCGAGCAGACCTACGTCCTCTACTGTACCTTCGGCACCCAGACGCCCGTGCTCGCCGAGCTGATGCAGCAGGCGGGTTTCGACGCGTATGCCTTCCGCGGCGGGCTGAGCCGGGTGCAGCAGCATGTCGCGGCGCGCGAGCGCGCCGCTGCGGAGTGAGCCGGCGGGCGATTTCCGTTTGCCCCAGCGGGAGAGGGCACGCTAGGACCGTCGCGGACCCGGCTGCCGGCGCAACGGCGTCCGGCCGATAATGCAACGACGCGGGCGCCTGCCCGCGGGGATTTCGACGCGCGCATGAGCGAGACCGTACACAAAGCGCTGCTTCCGGCGGGACTGGGCGATGTGTTGCCCCCGGACGCCGAGGCCGAGGCGCGCACCGTGGCGCGCCTGCTCGATGTCGTGGGCGCGCACGGCTACGAGCGCGTCAAGCCGCCGCTGATCGAGTTCGAGGATGCGCTGCTCAGCGGGCCTGGGGCGACACTTGCGGCGCAGAGCTTCCGCCTGATGGATCCGGTGAGCCGGCACATGCTTGCGGTGCGCCCGGACATGACCACGCAGGTCGCGCGCATCGCCGGATCGCGCCTGGCGCGCGCGCCGCGTCCGCTGCGCCTGTGCTACAGCGGCCAGATCCTGCGCGTTGCGGGCACCCAGATGCGCCCCGAGCGCCAATTCACCCAGGCGGGCGCGGAGCTGGTGGGCGTCGACTGCCCGGAAGCCGACGCCGAGGTGGCCACACTCGCCGCCGAGGCCCTGACCGACGTGGGCGTGCGGCGGCTGGCGCTGGATCTGAACCTGCCGCCGCTCACCGGCGGGCTGGCCGAGGCACTGGGCTTCGATGCACAGACGGCGGCCGCACTGCGCGCCGCCCTCGACCGCAAGGACGCTGCGGCCGTGACCGAGCTGGGCGGCGCCCACACCGACCTCTTCCTGGGCCTGCTGCGCGCCGCCGGCCCCGCGGAGACGGCCCTGGCCCGCCTGCGGGCGCTGGATCTGCCGGAAACGGCGCGGCGGGGGATCGACCGTCTGGACGCGGTGCAGGCGCAGGTCCGCGCGGCGTTGCCGGAGCTGACCGTGACCGTGGACCCGGTTGAGCACCGCGGCTTCGAGTATCAGAGCGGGGTCTCGTTCACCCTCTACGCCAGGGGGGTCCGCGGCGAACTGGGCCGGGGTGGGCGTTACACGGCCGGCGGCGGCGAGGGTCCGGATGAGCCGGCAACCGGCTTCACTCTCTTCCTGGACACGGTGATGCGGGCGCTGCCGCCGCCGGCCGCACCCGAGCGCATCTACCTGCCGCACGGCACGGACGGCGCCCAGGCGCGGGCGCTGCGCGAGGCCGGTTGGGTCACCGTGGCGGGCCTGACGCCGTCGGTCGGGCCGGCCGCCGAGGCACAGCGGCGGGGATGTGGGAACGTCTGGCGTGGCGGTGGTTCCGTGCCGGTCGGCACCGGCGCCTGATACG
>CAJXKW010000153.1 GCA_913055855.1 uncultured Limimonas sp.
GCCGAGATGGAATAGGCGTCGCAGATCTGCCCGTCGTCGGTCTGCAGGAGATAGGTGCGCTGGCCGTGCAGCACGCCCGCCCGGCCGCCGTTCAGCGAGGCAGCGTGCTCGCCCGTTTCGATGCCGTGGCCGGCGGCCTCCACGCCCACGATGCGCACCTCCGGGTCGTCCAGGAACGTATGGAACAGGCCCATGGCGTTGGAGCCGCCGCCGATGCACGCGACCAGGCTGTCCGGCCCGCGCCCCTCGACGGCCTGAAGCTGCTCGCGCACCTCGCGCCCGATGATCGCCTGGAAGTCGCGAACCATCGCGGGATACGGATGCGGCCCGGCGACGGAGCCGATGATGTAGAAGGTCGAATCCACGTTGGCGACCCAGTCCCGGATCGCCTCGTTCATGGCGTCCTTGAGGGTGCCGGTGCCGCTGGTCACGGGCACGACCTCGGCGCCCAGCAGGCGCATGCGGAAGACGTTGGCCGCCTGCCGCTCCATGTCGGTTTTGCCCATGTAGATGATGCAGGGCAGGTTAAAGCGCGCGCACACGGTCGCCGTCGCGACGCCGTGCTGGCCCGCGCCGGTCTCGGCGATGATGCGCGTCTTGCCCATGCGCCGGGCGAGCAGGATCTGCCCCAGGGTGTTGTTGATCTTGTGCGCCCCGGTGTGATTCAGCTCGTCGCGCTTGAAGTAGACCTTCGCGCCGCCCAGGGCCTCGGTGACCCGCTCGGCGAAATACAGCGGGCTGGGCCGGCCGATGTAGTCCCGCGCGTAGCCCTCCAGCTCGCGCTGGAACGCGGGATCGTTCCGGGCTTCGTTGAAGGCGCGCTCGACCTCGAGGACCAGCGGCATCAGGGTCTCGGCGACGAAGCGGCCGCCGTAGATGCCGAAGTGGCCGAACGGGTCGGGCCCGCCGCGATAGGTGTTGGGGCGCTCGGGCGCCGTCGTGGTCTGGGCTGTCATCCGCGTGTCATCCCTGGTTTGGTGCGCGGACATTGCCGCATTTCGCGGGCGCACACAATACATGCGCAGCCGGTGGCGATACCGCCGCCGGACACCCGATACAAGCCGACTGCGCGGCCGTAAAGCCCGCGCCGCGCCGGGCCCGGCCGGTCAGGTCAGGGCGTCGTTGCCGGAGGTCTCGGGCATGCCGGCCAGCTCGACCGCGGCCGCCGTGGCGTCGCCCAGGTCGATCTCGACGTCGCCCGCCTTACCCGGCCGAATCGTCTCGCTGCCACCGTCGCCCCCGATCATCTCGAACGCCTGCGCGCCCGTCTGGCTGAGGCTGGCGTCGCCGTCGCTGAAACGCAGTTGGGCCGACTGGTTCAGGCTTGGCAGCGTGGCCACGCGCATACCGCCGGCGCTGAGCGTGAACCCGGCATCCGTGACGTCGAAGGCCAGGTCGGCGAAGGCCCGCGGCAGATCGATGCGCTCGATGTTGGCGCCCGTCGTCACGCCCGTCGCGCCCTCGGCGAGCACGAGCGACTCGTCGCCCCCGGCGCGGCCAATGACCTCGGCCGGGTCGGCGAGGGTGAAGCGGCCGTCGGCGTTCAGGAACACCGAACCCGCCGCGTCTTCGTTGCCGGTATGGGCCGGCGCCGCGGCGCTGTCGCCGCCCAGCGCGATCGCGTCGGTGTCGGCGCCGTTGCCGTCGACGGTCGTGGTCCCGCCGTCGCCGCCGGCAAGCTCGAAGCGTTGCGCCCCCGTCTGACGCAGGCTCGCGCTGCCGTCACCGAAGCGCAGGGTGAGATCCTGGTTGAGGCTGGGCAGGCTGGCGATGGTGGTGCTGCCCTCGGTGATGGCGAGACCGTCGTCGCGTACGGCGAAATCGAGGGCCTCGAAGGGCGTGGCCAGATCCACCCGCTCCACGTTGGCGTCCAGGCGCACCCCGGCGACGCCGTCGGCCAAGAAGACGCGCTCGCCCGCCCCGGAACGGCCAAACACCTCAGCCGCGTCGGCGAGCGCCATGCCCCGGCCCTCCGCCAGGAACACCCGGGCCTGCGGCGTCTGCGGCTCGGGCGCCGGCTCCGGGTCAGGGTCCGGCTCCGGTTCGGGATCGGGTTCCGGTTCGGGATCGGGCGCCGGATCGGCGCCGGGTTCGGTGAGGGCGACATCGAGGCGCGCCAGCCAGCCGTCCTGTTCGCCCAGCGCCGTGCCGGCCCAGGCGTTGTTGGTGCCGCCGCCGACGTAGAGGGACATCCCGTCGGGCGAAAGCGTTGTGATGCCATCGTCATAGGACTTGTCCGCCAGGCTGAAGAATTCGTCCGTCACGTCGGCGAGCATGGTGCCGTTATCGTTGTAGACGCTCATGTGCGCCCGGGCGCCGCCCGAGACATACGTGAACCCGGCCGGCCCCTCGACGACGTCGCTGTGCCCGTCCTGGCCGATGGCGACATCGTTGCGGGAGTTGTCCTGGCGCGTCCAGACATCGCGGAACTCGCTGTCGAAGCGCCGGGCGTAGGGGATCTGGATGCCGTTGACCAGCGGCGTGCCGCGGCCGGACTCAAGGCCCTCGTCGCTCGCGTCGCCGACGACGGTGACCTGCCCCTGAGCATCCACGTTCAGCCCGTCGATGCTGTCGGCGCCCTGGCGCAGCTCGAACTGGCGCACGGCCGTGACCTGACCCTCGGCGGCCGCGTCCAGGCGCAGCAGGAAGCCCTGGTGCTGATCGTCCGCCTGCCCCGTGAACGGCGGCGTGGTGGTGAAATCGTCGCCGCCGCCGATGGCGAGGCTCGACATGTCCGCATCGCTGCGCCCGGCCACGATCAGGTCGCCCGTGCTCGGGTCCAGGGCGATCTTGCTCGCGTTTTCGCCGCCGCCGGCCCCGATCATTTGCGACCAGGCGAGGTCCCCGCCGGCGGAAAATGCCGAGACCACGACGTCGTTCGTCGGCGCGGGCTCTTTCTGTGCTGGCGTGAACGGGCCGGTTGCCCGCGCGGTGACATAGACCGTCCCGTCCTCGCGCACGGCCAGATCCGTGACGTCGCCATCCACGTCCGGCGAGCCAAAGCGCTCGAAGAACTGCTGCTCCCCCTGTGAACTGAACTTGGCGACATAGGGATCGCCCCCGTTGTAGTTCCCGGTCCCGCTGTTCAGCGTGGAAAAGTGATTCGCCAGCGAGCCGATCTGGCCAAGGTCTATCTCGCCGGTGAAGTAGATGTTGTCCTGTCCGTCCAGTTCGACCGCGTTCACGCTGGTGTAGCTGTTGCCGAAGTCGCGCGACCAGAGTTCGTTGCCCTGCGCATCGTACTTTTCCACCGTGACCCGATCGTCGCCGCTGCGAATCTTTTCCCGGCTGACCACGACGAGGTCGCCGGTGCTGGTCACGGCCGTGTCGATCACCTTGTCCCGGCCGTCCGTGCCGATCTGCGCGGTCCACTGCAGGTCGACGTCGATTCGGGGCAGGTTCGCGCCGGTGAGGTTTTCCAGGATGGAGAGATTGCCGCTGTCGCCGGCGTTGGCCAGCGCCAGGTCGGGCAGGCCATCGCCGTCCAGGTCGCCGGCAGCCGCCCCGTTCACCTCGTCGAGGTCGCCGTTGACGGCCGCGTCCTCGGCCAGGGTGAAGCTGCCGTCGCGGGCACCCTGGTAAAGCCGCACGGTATCGCTTCCGGCGTGCGTGACGGCCAGGTCGTTCTCACCGTCCTGGTCGAAGTCGCGCAGGTCCAGGGCGACCGGGCCGGCGTCCGTGGCGATTTCCGTGCGATCGGCGACGCCGCCGGCGCCGTCGCCGAACATGATCTCGACCTTATTCGGGCGCCGCTCGGCGACGGCCCAATCAAGATTGCCGTCGTGGTCGAAATCGCCGACCACAAGGCCGCGTGCGGCGGAGAAGCCGTCGGTGAGATCGAGGCTGTTGGTCAGGCTGAAACCGCCCTGACCGTCGCCGGCGAGAAGCTGCACCGTGCCCACGCGTCCGGTGTCGTGGGCAATGACGTCCATGCGTCCGTCGTTGTTGAAATCGCCCGTCGCCAATTCGGTCGTCCGGCGAACGTTCGCCACCAGTCCGGCCGCCTCGGTGAAGCCGCCCGCGCCATCACCGAGGAAGACGTTGACGCCGCCGCGGTTGTTTGTGCCGATGACCAGATCGCGGGCGCCGTCGCCGTTCATGTCGGCGATTTCGACACTCTTGGGATTGTGCGCGGTCGAAAGCTGGGTCCGATTGGGAAACGCCCCCGCCCCGTCCCCGAAGAGAACCGTCGCGCTCTGGTTGTCGCTGCTCACCTGCAGCAGATCGGCATTGCCGTCGCCGTTGAGGTCCGCGGCGGCAATGGCGTCCTGCTTGGGCACATCGTTGCGGACCGTGGCCTCGGTGAAGGTCTGGTCGCCGTCGTTGAGATAGACGCCGAGCTGGAACTTGCTGCCCGCCGGCGAGGCCGTCGCGACGTCGCCGGCACCGTCGTTGTCGAAGTCGGCGATCGCGATCGGATCGGGATTGCCGAAGCTGAGCGGCGTGTTGACCGCGCGGCTGAGCTTGAAGGTGCCTGCCATGGCGCGCCCCTCCTTCCGAGCGCGGTGGACGGGGCACCGGCCATCGGACGGCACGCCCGGACCCAGCCGCCACCCCCGAATGTTGAACTAAATCAGTTCTACCATATTGCCGGGGCATTCGGATAGTGGCGCAGACGATCGGGGAAGGCCGTCGCGGAAGATTTACGCCGCGGCGCGACACGCCGCGAGGAACGCGGCAATACGCGCGGGATCCTTCGTGCCAGGCCGGGACTCCACGCCGGATGACACGTCAACCGCGCGCGCGCCCGCGATGCGCGCGGCCTCGGCGACATTTTCCGGGGTCAGGCCGCCCGAGAGCAGCCACGGCACCGGCCAGGATTCGCCCGCCAGGAGCTGCCAGTCGAAGGCGCGGGCGTTGCCGCCGGGCAGCGCTGCGGGGTCGCCGGATGCCGGCTTGGCGTCGAACAGCAGCAGGTCCGCGACCTCGGCATAGGCCCGGGCACGGGGCAGGTCCTCGGCACCGCCAATGGCGACGGCTTTCATCACCGGCCTGCGCAGGCGCTCGCGCACCGCGGCCACCCGCTCGGGCGACTCGTTACCGTGGAGCTGGATGACGTCGACGGCCACGCTGTCCAGGATGGCGGCGAGTTGCATGTCCGGAAGGTCCACCGTGACCGCCACCGCCTTCGCGTCCCCGCGGCGCGCGGCCAGCGGCGCCGCGTCCCTGGGCGCGAGATAGCGCGGCGAGCGCGGGTAGAAGACGAAGCCCAGATAGGCCGCCCCGTTGTCGCGCGCCGCATCCAGCGCAACCGTATCGGTGATGCCGCAGATCTTGGCGTCCAGCCCCACGCCCATCGCCTCCCGAAGTTGTCGCGCGGCGCAACGCGCTAGACCGTCAGGTTCACCCCCGAACAGCGCCGATAGATGACGGAGAGCAGCGCCGCGAACAGGGTCAGCTCGGTGAACTGCGCCGCAAGGCTCAACAGGAGCGGCGGAATCACCGGGAAGCCGCCCATGCTCGCCGCGGCATACAGGGTTGCCGCCGCCGTCGCCAGGAGATGGAGCGGCGCCAACAGCACCAGGACCAGGCCAAGGAGCGCGATCAAGCGGCGCTTGGTGGAATCCCAGGCGGCGCCGATCGAGATGTCGCGGTCAACGGCCGTGGCGGGCAGCTTCTGCCCGATTGCCAGCATGCCCGCAAGCCCCAAAAGGCTCACCACAACGGCAAGGATGAGCGGGCCACCCGGAATCGCCACGAATCCCGGCGCCAGCAGGATAACGGGCACCAAGAGCGCCAGCGCCACGATCAGCGCAACCAGGACCCCGCGCCCGAGGTAGCGGCCGTCGCGCGCGTTCGGCCGGAACCGCGGCAGGCCGGCGGCTGCCTGCGGCCCCAGCAGCACGATCCGGTGCACGTCGACCAGATACATCGTCGTCGCGACGATGACCACGGCGAACGCGAGCACCTCGAGCACCGCCACGGACTGGCCCAGCAGGCCGAGCGCCCCCTCGACCAGGAAGATCGCCGTAAACGGACCAAGCGCCGCACGTGCGACGCTGCCCGCGAGCGAACGCACCGTGCGCAACACATCCCGCGCCGTCTCGGCGACGGGCAGCGTGCGGGGAGCCGGCGGACGCGCGTTGTTGGACATTCCGGCGATACGGCTGGCTCCCGCTGCGCCGCGCGGCCACGCGCGGCGTTGGCAACTCTACGCCTGCGCCTGCGACGGCGGCAGGGCCTCGGGGTCGTTCGGTGCCGCGCCGACGCGCGGTTGCTCACCCGTGTCCGGGCGGTTCTCCCGGCGCAGGGCGTCGAGCTTGCGCTGCGTCGTCTGCAGGTCGCGCTCCAGGCGCTCCATGCGGTAGCGCCGCTCCCGGGCGCGGCGGCGGTGCCGTCCCTGGGAAAGCCACGTCGTCGTCCCGCCGACGACAAAGCCCAGGAAGATGCCCACCAGCACCAGAACGTAGAGCGGCGGCGCCACCTCCATGGGCAGCGGCCACAGGTCGACGGTCACGGGCTGCCGGTGGTTGACGGAAAAGATGACCGCCACGGCCAGCAGCACAATGGATATGATCCAGGAAAGGGCTCTCAGCACGGCTAACCTCGCCCTGTCACGGCTGGTCCTCGGAGTCTGTCGCGTTCAGGCGCTCGTGCAACTGCTTTCCGATCTTGAAGAACGGAACCCGCTTGGCCGCCACCTGCACCGGCTCGCCGGTACGCGGGTTGCGGCCCGTACGTGGCGGGCGGTCCTTCACGGAAAACGCGCCGAACCCGCGCAGCTCGACACGCTTGCCTTCGGCCAGCGCGTCCGCGATCTCGTTGAAGATGGTCGCGACGATGCGCTCCACGTCCTGTTGATACAGGTGGGGATTGCTCGCCGCAATCCGCCGGATCAATTCGGACTTGGTCATGCGCGCCGCTTCCCGTTCCCCTGGGCGGGCCGTGCCGACCGCATGCCGGCCGTGAACCCTTACCCCCACGTGTGGGAATGATGACCGCCGGCCGCCGTACCCGTCAAGGTAACGTCTTCATTCGCCTGAATCTTTCTTGCAGCGCCGCGCCCGGCGGGAGTCGCAAAAAAGCCCCGCACGCCGCGCCAGGGCGTGCGGGGCGATGGCCGTCCCGGGCTGGCCGGGCGCGACTCCGCGCCGCAGATCGCTGCGGCGGGACCGCGCCCGCAAACCGGCCTCAGCTCTCGCTGGAGCCGCTGTCCTCGCGCTGCTGGCGCATGGCAGGGCCGAGAATCTCGCCCAGGCTCGCGCCGGTGTCCGTGGAGCCGTACTCGGCCATGGCCTTCTTTTCCTCGTCGATCTCGCGCTGCTTCACCGACAGCGTGACCTTGCGGTTCTTCTTGTCGATCGAGGTCACCTTGGCGTCGAGCTTCTCACCCGGCGCGAATCGGTCCGGGCGCTGCTCGCTCCGGTCGCGCGAGAGTTCGGCCTTGCGGATGAAGCCCACGGCGCCGTCCTCGTTGCCCACCTTGACGGCGATGCCGCTGTCCTGGACCTCCGCCACGGTGCAGGTCACGACCTGCCCGCGCTTGACGCCGGCCAGCGCCGTCTCGAAGGGGTCCTCCTCGAGCTGCTTGATCCCCAGCGAGATGCGCTCCTTCTCGGCGTCCACGTCGAGCACCTTGACCTTGACCTGGTCGCCCTTCTTGTAGCGCTTGACGGCCTCTTCGCCGCTTTCCTGCCAGGACAGGTCGGAAAGGTGGACCATGCCGTCGATCTCGCCCGGCAGGCCGACGAACAGGCCGAACTCGGTGATGTTCTTGACCTCGCCTTCGAGTTCGGTGCCCACGGGATAGTTCTCCTGGAACTCCTCCCACGGGTTCGGGACCGTCTGCTTCAGGCCCAGGGAGATGCGGCGCTTCTGCTCGTCCACGTCGAGCACCATCACCTCGATCTCCTGGGAGGTGGAGACGATCTTGCCCGG
>CAJXKW010000154.1 GCA_913055855.1 uncultured Limimonas sp.
GCGGAACAGCTCGGGCGCACCGCCCGGGTCGCCCTGGAGACGGGTGAGAAAGACCTTGTCCAGCCAGCGCGTATGCGCCGCGCGCATGGGCACCGGCCCTGGCCGGCCGCGCGCCACGCGCGCCGCCAGCGCGGCCGTATGGCGCTGGATGGCCAGGAAGGCGTAGCCGGTGCTGGGCCGCGGCGCGCCCGCGCGCGTGCCGATGGGAATGACGTTCGCCCGCTCCGGCATGGGCGGCGGCGCCGTGGTCATGGGAATGCGCCCGTGCTCCGTGGCCGTGATCGCGCTCGGGCCGCCGGATCGGGCGGCCAGGGCGGCGTTCAGATAGGCCGTGTGATCGGTGTGCCCGGGCGGCCCCTGGGTGAACAGCGTGGTCTCCAGCAGGGCCTCGCGGTCGCTCAGCGGCAGCACATACAGGAATCGCACCGCGTCCGCCGGTGCCTCGCGAAAGTCCATCAGATCCAGCGTATCCGGATCGAAGTTGCCCGGACGGCCGGTGACGCGCCAGCCCATGAAGTCCTGCCACATGAAGGGATGTCCGTTGAGCGGCCACGTCCCGGGACCGGGCGGCCGGCCGTCGAAGACCAGGCCGGCGCGGTAGACCCCGTCATCCGTCACCGCCGCCAGCCGGCCGTCGGTGTCCGCCCAGATGTCGCGCGCACCCACGCCCTTGACCACGCGCACGTTGGGTGCGTCCGCCAGGATCGCCAGCGCCGCGGCGTAGAACCGGCCGGCGGGGAGGCGGCAATAGGGATAGCGCGCGCTGGTGCAGGTGATCCCGGGCGCCGCGTCGGTGGCGACGCGCCACTGCCACCAGCGCTGTTCGATCGCATCGCGGAACGGGTGCGCGTCCGTATCCCAGAAGCACCAGGTTCGGTCGTTGGCGTAGGCGGTGCGCGGCTCCAGCACGGTGACGGGCCGGTCCACCCCGTGCTCGACGAGCTGCACGGCCAGGCTCAGGCCGGCCAGGCCGCCGCCCAGGATGAGGATGCTGTCGTCGGTCATGGCCGCCCCGGATGCGTCCGCACCGCCCTGTGCGTCCGCCGCGGTGCCGTCGGGCGCGGCGCTGTCCGCCGCGGGCGTGTCCTTTGCGCGGGCGTGAGGGATACACCCGTGGGCGTCCGGCTCCAAGCCGTCCGGGCGGGGCGGCGGGATGTGCTCGGTCATGGCGTCGGGATCCGGTCTCGTGGGCGCGGGCCCGAAGGCCGCCGGCGGGCCGGCGGCATCGGAGGGTGACGCCGAAGCGGGGCGTGCCGGCCGTGCGGGGCGAAAGCCCGTCGTACGGCACGCACGCCCGCGCAACGGTCAAGCGTCGGGTGGCATTGCCGGGTCGCGCCCGGCGTTACGCCGCTTGCGGCACGCCGTACTCGGCCTCGGACTTGCGCGCCGCGATCATGTAAATCAGGACGCCGAAGGCGGCCTTGGCGACAATGTCCGCGACCGTGTAGCCGACCTGCACGAAGGTCTCCGCCGTGCCGCCGGTGAGCCCGATCATGGGAAACAGGAACACCACCGGGTAGAAGCACCACGCCACCACGGTCAGCGTGCGCGCCGCGCGCACCAGGTCCTTGGCGTCTTCGGGCTGCTTGTCGATGGCCGCCGACAGGCCGGCCACCAGCTCGTAGACGATCCAGGCGAAGGGGATCATGGCGAGCACCCAGAAGATCCAGCGCGTGGCGTCGCTGTTCGCGATTTCGCCCGGGTAGCCGAGGATCACCATGATCGCCGCGAGCCCGGCAAGACGCGTGGCCTTGGTGACCGTTTCCTTTTGCGGCAGCCGCATCACCAGGATCAGCTCCACCATGAGCAAGGGCACGGTGAGCAGCCAGTCGACGTACCGGTACGCGTCGTTGAACGGCTTGCCCGTCGCCTCGATGGCGCCGCCGGCGACTGTGTAGGCGGCGTCCCAGCTCTCGGCGATGCGAAAGTAGTGGTAGAACGCGATGAAGGTCACCAGGCCGGTGAGCGTCATCGCCATCTTGTACGGCCGGGCGACCTGGGTCCGGCCGAACCAGAAAAAGACGGTCGCCGCCCCCATCACCGCAATGGTGAAGGAGAACGCGTTAAAGATCAGATTGTACTGGCCTATGCTCAGGTCGGTTGGCATCGCAGCCCCTCGCGTGTGTTGACCTCGCCGTCACGCGTGCCCGTCGATCGCGTCCCGTCCGGGCGCCGGCGACCCGTGTGGTTCGCCGGCGGGGCCGTCCCGTTCGCGAATGAGCGTGGCCCCGCGCAGCGCGGCGGGGAGCGCGGCAACCCGTCGCAGCCCAGGCCCGGATTGGTGAGGGGCCGGATTGGCGCGGCGCCGGGATCGGGGAGGGTCAGCGAAGGGTGTTGGGTCGGCCATGGCGGATGCCCGACACGAAACGCGCGGCGGGCCGCCGGGCCGCCGCGCGCTCAAGACCTGTGCCGGGTCGATCAGGTTCTGCCGGCGGGCGTGCGCCGGCGCCGCCACGATGCCTCTCGCAGACAGACGGGCCGCGCGCCCCGCCTATGCGGCGACCGCGTCGCCTTCCGCGTCCAGGACGTTCTCCAGCACCTTCGCCGAGGTGATCACGCCGGGTACGCCGGCGCCCGGGTGTGTGCCCGCGCCCACGAAGTACAGGCCGCGCACTTCTTCCGAGCGGTTGTGGAAGCGGAACCACGCCGACTGCGTGAACGTCGGCTGGATGGTGAAGGCGCTGCCGTGTTCCGCCAGATAGGCGTGCTGGAAGTTTTGCGGCGTGATGTGGAAGTCGGTCGCGAGGTGCTGGCGGATGTCCGGCATCAGCGTGGATTCCAGGCGCTGAAGGATGGTCTCGCGCAGCGCCGGTCCGGCCGTGTCCCAGTCGATTCCCGCCTGCAGGTTGGGCACCGCCGCCAGGACGTAGAACGCATCCTTGCCCTCGGGCGCCATGTCGGGATCCGTGGCCGAGGGGCGGTGCAGGTAGAGGCTGGGGATTTCGGTGATCTGCCCGGTGCGGAAGATGTTCTTGAGTTCGCCCACGTAGTCCGGCCCCATGGCGATCGTGTGGTGGGCGAGTTCGTCGTAGCGCCTGTTCGTGCCGAAGTACATCACGAACAGGCCCATGGCGTAGCGCATGCGCTGCAGCTTCCGGTCGGTCCAGCGCTTGCGTGTCACGCCCGGCAGCATGGTGCGATAGACGAACGCCGGATCGGCGTTCGTCACCACCTTCTCCGCCGGGATCCGGGTGCCGTCGGCCGTTGTGACGCCGCATGCCCGGCCGTCCACGGTGTCGATGCGCTCGACGGTGGCCTGCGTGCGTACGCGCACGCCCTCTTCCTCGAGCAGGCGCCACAGGGCGTCCACCAGCGCGCCGGTTCCGCCCTTGGCGAAGACCACGCCCCAGCGGTGCTCCAGCGCGTGGATGAGGGCGTAAACGCAGGTGGTGCCGCGCGGCGAGCCGCCCACCAGGAGCGGCTGCAGGCTGAACGCCTGGCGCAGGCGTTCGTCACGCATGTACTTTGCCGTCAGGCTGTACACTGAGCGATAGCCCTCCAGGCGCACCAGGTCCGGCGCCGTCGCCAGGAGGGTTCGCGGATCGTGAAAGGGTTGCGGGCCCAGCTTCTCGAAGCCGATCTCGAACAGGCGCTGCGAGTGCGCGAGAAAGCGCCGGTAGCCCGGGATGTCGTCCGGCGAGAGCTGCCGGATGGACTCTTCCGTGGCTTCCTGGGTCGGGCCGTAGTCCAGGTGCGTGCCGTCGTAGAAGCGGATCCGGTACCAGGGCGCGACCTCGAGGAATTCCACGTAGTCGCGCCGGCTCTTGCCGAACAGGGCGAACAGCTCGTCGAAGAGATAGGGCGCGGTGATGACCGTGGGCCCCGCGTCGAAGCGGAATTCGCCGTCGGTGTAGACCTGCGCCCGGCCGCCCAGGCGTTTGCCGCGCTCCAGCAGGGTGACCGGGTAGCCGCGTGCGCGCAGACGCAGGGCGGCCGCCATGCCGCCGAAGCCCCCGCCAATGACGACGGCGTGGCCGGATCCCTCCGTGCCTGTTCCGGCGACTGCCCCGCGGGCCTCGGCCTGTCGCATGGTTCGCCTCTCCCTTCTGTCGATGGTGTGCGCGCGTGCGCGAGCGCACATTCCGCAGGTAGCAGCGTCGGCACGTCGCATCCAGAGCAAACCGCCGCGGCGGCGTGTCGCCGAAACGGCCCGCCTTCCTGTCGCCCCGCATGCTGCATTGATTGTTCGCATCCGGCTTGCGCGCGCATGCTAACACCTGTGCGCAGGCCACCGGAAAGGGGATTTGCTGCCAGGGGCGTGGACACAATCCTCGCGCACGGCCGACGTTGCCCGGGTGGTTGCCACACCCCTTGCAGCGTACCGGGTGCGGCGCCCGGCGGCTTTGCCGTGCGCGAGGGGATTGACGGCGACGAATCCCGCCCTTTCCGAGGACGTTGCGGAGTCCGTCGGGCGCTACCGGGCGAAGCTGACCGACGGCGCCCCCACCATCTTGCCCTCGGGCCGGGTTCCTGCCTGTTCCGGATCCGAGTAGCGCCGTGCTTCGCGTCCGAGGAACGGCATCTCCGCGTCCATGCGCCTGCCAGCCCCGGGCGCCGCGCTGCGGCCCGCCGGCCTTGACCTCCATGGCGGAGGAAGCCGGGAAGGGTGCGGTTCGGCGCGCTGGGTCCGGGGCATGTCACACCCAGGCTCGTCCCGTCACAGTCAGGTTACCGTACCCCTTTTCGCCCGAGCGAAAAGACACATGAAATTTGTAGAATGTTTTTTGTCATCCATGAAATCCACTGGGCATGTCCCGCGTAAAACTATCATGGACGGGCAAGCAAGAACGACCAACAAACCCCTAACTGGATGAGGTGAATTATGGCCGAACTTGCGATGCCTCTCTTCAACATGACCATCCTGGGTTCTTTCCTGGCTCTGGCCGTCTTGGAGTATCGCCAAATCACGCGGACGCCCTCCGCGAAGCGGGCGTCGTAGCGTCTGCGGCGTGCCGCAGGGGTCGCATGCCGCGACCCCCTGAGGACTACGAACAACGAAAAGGATCGGTTTGCCGGCGCCACCCGTACGGATGGCGAATGGACCGGAATGCCGATCACCAACACAGCAAAACCTGGATGAGGTGGATTATGGCTGATCTTGCAATGCCCTTCTTCAACATGGTGATCCTCGGCTCCTTCCTCACGTGGGCCGTGATGGAGTACCGGCGTGTGGCGCGGATGAGCGCTGTGAGCAAGCGCGCCTGACGACGGCGAACCGGGTCCGCGGCCGGCTGCATCTGCGGCCGGCCGCGGGCCCATCGCCGTCCCGACTCCGTCCGGGGCTTATTCGCCCCGAACCATCCGGCGCGACCCGAATATTGGGCCGCCACCCCTTGCGCGCGCGGCGCGGGGAACGCATCGTCCCGGCCATGACCCGATCGCGCACATCCGAGCCGGCCTGGCTGTTCGATCTCGACAACACGCTTTATCCAGCGTCCTGCCGCCTGTTCGATCAGGTGGACCGGCGTATGGGGGAATTCGTTCAACAGACCCTCGGGCTGACCGATCCATCAGAGGCCCGCCGGATTCAGAAGCAATACCTGCGCGAGCACGGCACCACTCTTCGCGGCCTGATGGATCGGCACGACGTGTCACCCGAGTCCTATCTGGCCTACGTCCACGCCATCGACCTTTCCCCCGTGCCGCCGAACCCGAACCTGGATGCCGCACTGGCGGATCTTCCGGGGCGCAAGCTGATCTTCACCAACGGCTCCGTGCCGCACGCTGAGGGCGTTCTCGACCGCCTGGGCATCGCCCGGCATTTCGAGGCGGTGTTCGACATTGCCGCGGCAGCCTATACGCCCAAGCCCGACCCGGACGCCTACCGCCAGGTGGTCCGGAAACACGCGCTCCGGCCCGAGGCGACGGTGTTCTTCGACGACATGCCGCGCAATCTTGCCCCGGCGGCCGAAATGGGCATGACCACCGTCTGGGTCGTCAGCGACAGCGAATGGGCGCGCCTCGGCCACACCGGTGATGAGCCCTTCATCCACCACCGGACCGAGGATCTGGCGGGCTGGCTCGCGGGGCGGGCCCTGGCGGCGTGCACGGCCGCGAAGGCTTGACGCTCCCGGGCTCCTGGCGCATCGTCCGCTCGCTCCGGTGCGGGTGCCGTCCGCGCCGGGCGCGCAGGCCAGCCGGGGGCGAGCGAGGGGCATGCAAACGCAGGATCTCAAGCAGGTCATCGAGGACGCGTTCGAGAAGCGCGACCAGGTTTCCGCGACCACCGGCGGGGTGGTGCGCGACGCCGTGGACCTCGCGCTTTCGGGGCTGGACGACGGGACCTACCGCGTCGCCGAAAAGATCGACGGCCAGTGGCAGGTCCACCAGTGGCTGAAGAAGGCGGTGCTGCTCTCCTTCCGTCTCAATCCGAACATGGCGATCCTGGGCGGTCCGCGCGATCCCGAACGCGGCGAGGCTGCCTGGTTCGACAAGGTACCCTCGAAGTTCACCGACTGGACGGACAGCCACTTCCAGGAGGCCGGCTTCCGCGCCGTCCCCACCTGCGCCGTCCGGCGCAGCGCCTATATCGCGCCCAACGTGGTGTTGATGCCCAGCTTCGTGAACGTGGGCGCGCGCGTGGAAAACGGCACCATGGTGGACACCTGGGCGACCGTCGGGTCCTGCGCGCAGATCGGCCGGAACGTGCACATCTCCGGCGGGGCGGGCATCGGCGGCGTGCTCGAGCCGCTCCAGGCCAACCCGGTCATCATCGAGGACAACGTTTTCATCGGCGCGCGCTCGGAGGTGGCCGAGGGCGTCATCGTCGAGGAGGGCGCGGTGCTCTCCATGGGCGTGTTCCTGGGCGCGTCGACCCGGATCATCGACCGCGAGACGGGCGATATCCACCGCGGGCGCGTGCCGCCCTACGCCGTGGTCGTGCCGGGCAGCATGCCGGGCAAGCCGCTGCCCGACGGCAGCCCGGGGCCGAACCTGTACTGCGCCGTCATCGTCAAGACGGTCGATCAGCAGACGCGCGACAAGGTCGCCATCAACGAGCTTCTGCGCACATGACCTCCGGCGTGGACGTGGTGGATCTGGCGCGCCGCCTGATCCGCTGCCGCAGCGTCACACCCGCGGACGACGGCGCGCTCGGCGTCCTCGCCGGGGCGCTCGAGCCGCTCGGATTCACGTGCACGCGCGTGACCTTTTCCGATGCGGACACCCCCGACGTGGACAACCTCTACGCCCGCTGGGGCACGGGCCGGCCCAATATCGCGTTCGCCGGGCATACCGACGTGGTGCCCGCCGGTGATGCGGCGGACTGGACGGTCGATCCCTTCGGCGGCGAGATCCAGGGCGAAGACCTGATCGGACGCGGCGCCGTCGACATGAAAGGCGCCATCGCTGCCTTCGTGGCCGCCGCGGCGCAGGCCGTCCGGGGCCGCGATCCGGAAACGGCCAGCATCAGCCTCGTCATCACGGGAGACGAGGAGGGCCCGTCCATCAACGGCACGCGCAAGCTGCTCACCTGGCTTGCCGAGCGCGGCGAGGCCATCGACGGCGCGATCGTGGGCGAGCCCACCAGTGGCGCCCGGCTGGGCGATACGGTCAAGGTGGGCCGCCGCGGCAGCCTCAACGCCATCGTCACCGCCACGGGGCGGCAGGGCCACACGGCGTATCCCCAGCACGCGGTGAATCCGGTCCATAACCTCGTCCAGGCGCTGAACGCGGCAATCACCACGCCCCTGGACGACGGCTCGGCGCACTTCGAGCCCTCAACCCTCCAGGTGACCAGCATCGACGTGGGCAACCCGGCCAGCAACGTCATCCCGGCGCGCGCCCAAGCGCGGCTGAACGTGCGTTTCA
>CAJXKW010000155.1 GCA_913055855.1 uncultured Limimonas sp.
ATGACGGGCGCGGTGTCGACGAAGACCTTCACCTGCGCGCCCAGGGTTTCGTGCATCCAGCGCGCCAGGCGCTTGAGGCGCTTCTTGACGAGGTCGTGGTAGTCGCGGTTCTGGGCGTAGACCGAGATGGCGCCGCGATCCGGCAGCTCCAGCACCGTCAGCGGATCGTGCGCCGGCCCGTAGTTGAGGCCCAGCACCACCACCGAGCGCGCGTCGTCCCACAGCGCGCGCGGGTGCTCGCGCCGTTCGGCCGTGTCGGCGAGCCAGCCCATGTCGCCGTGGTAGCCGTGCGCCAGATAATCGCGCAGACCGTCGCGCGCTTCTTCCCCCAGTTCGGCGTCGGTGAAGCCGACGGCGTCGAAGCCCAGCTCCAGCGCCCGCGCGCGGATGGCGGTTTTGGGGTCGGTGTCGGTCATGACACCGGGCATGTGGCGGCACGATGGCGCTCGTGTCGAGAGGTGGATGCCGTCGATGGTGCACGGTTTTTTCAATGGGTGGGATCGCGGCGTTGTCCTCGCAGCGGTGTGCTCGCCCCAAACCGTCGTGGCCGCACCGAGCCTGCCACCTGACCCCGTTCAGGTGGTCACGGCCACCCACGCTCAAACATCTCCTTCGGCGGTGAAGCGGATCGCTGCCTCCCGTGACGTGGATGCGCGTGACGGAGCACGCGCATGACGGTTCGGGGGTGACGCCAGTGGCGGCGCCCTAGCCCCGACCCCGATACGGCTGCACGCCGGGCTCCGGCAGCCACAGGCTGGCGGGCGGCTCGCCGGACTGGTAAAAGATGTCGATGGGGATGCCGCCGCGCGGGTACCAGTAGCCGCCCAGGCGCAGCCACACGGGGTTGGCCGCGGCCATGAGGCGCTTGGCGATGCCGACGGTGCACGCCTCGTGAAACGCGCCGTGGTCGCGGAAGCTGTGCAGGTAGAGCTTGAGCGCCTTGCTCTCCAGCAGGTGCCGGTCGGGCACGTAGTCGATGACGAGGTGCGCGAAGTCCGGCTGGCCCGTGATGGGGCACAGCGAGGTGAACTCCGGGCAGGTGAAGCGCACCAGATAGGTCTCGTCCGGGTGCGGGTCGGCCACGACGTCCAGCACGGCGTCCTCGGGCCGCGCCGGCATGCCGCTCGCCCGGCCGAGGTGCGACGGCTCGTCCGTGCTCATGCCTTCGCCTCCATGGGCGCGATGTCGCCCGCTGCCTGCTGGGCGCGGATGCGGGCGGCTTCCTCGGCCAGCGCGCCGGCCGCGATCGCGTCGCGCAGGCGGCGCATGAGCGTCTGGTAGAAGAACACGTTGTGCTCCGTCAGCAGCATGGGCCCCAGCATCTCGCCCGCGCGGATCAGGTGGTTGAGGTAGGCGCGCGAGACGGTGCTGCACACCCCGCAGCCGCACGCGGGGTCGAGCGGGCGCGGGTCGCGGCGGTGGCGGGCGTTGCGGATGTTGACCGCGCCGCCGTGCGTGAAGGCCTGCGCCGTGCGGCCCGAGCGTGTGGGCAGCACGCAGTCGAAGAGGTCGATGCCGCGCTCCACCGCGCCCACGATGTCCAGCGGCCGGCCCACGCCCATGAGGTAGCGCGGCTTGGCCTCGGGCAGCTCGGGCACGGTGACGTCCAGCACGCGGAACATCTCCGCCTGCCCCTCGCCCACGGCCAGCCCGCCGACGGCGTAGCCGGGAAAATCCATCTGCGTGAGCGCGTGGGCGGATTCACGGCGCAGGTCGTCGTGCACCCCGCCCTGGACGATGGCGAACAGCCCGTAGCCGTCGCGCTCGCGGAAGGCCGCGCGGCAGCGCTCCGCCCAGCGCAGCGAGAGGTGCATGGACTCCGCGACCTCGTCGCGCGGGCGGCCGGCCGCCGGGCATTCGTCCAGCTGCATGGCGATGTCGGCGTCCAGCAGATCCTGGATCTCGACCGCGCCCTCGGGGGTCAGCTCGTGCTTGCTGCCGTCGATGTGCGAGCGGAAGCGCACCCCGCGCTCGTCGAGCTGGCGCAGCTTGGCCAGCGACATGACCTGGTAGCCGCCGCTGTCGGTCAGGATGGGCCCGGGCCAGGCCATGAAGCGGTGCAGGCCGCCCAGCTCGGCCACCGTCTCCGCGCCGGGGCGCAGCATCAGGTGGTAGGTATTGCCGAGCACCATTTGCGCGCCCGTCGCCGCGACGTCCTGGGGGCGCATGGCCTTCACCGTCGCGGCCGTGCCCACGGGCATGAAGGCCGGCGTGTCCACGTGGCCGTGCGCGGTGGTGAGCACGCCGCGCCGCGCCGCGCCGTAGCGCGCGTGAAGCTGGAAGCCGATGCTCACGCCGCCGCCTCCTGGCGGTGCAGGAAGCAGGCGTCGCCGTAGGAGTAGAAGCGGTAGCCCGCCGCCTTGGCGTGGGCGTAGGCGGCCTGCATGCGCGCGGTGCCGGCGAAGGCGCAGACCAGCATGAAGAGCGTCGAGCGCGGCAGGTGGAAGTTGGTCATCAGGCAGTCCACGGCCTTGAAGCGGTAGCCGGGGAGGATGAAGAGGTCGCTCTCCCCGGCAAAGGGGTGGACCGTCCCATCGCTCGCCGCCGCCGTTTCCAGCAGGCGCAGCGCCGTCGTGCCCACGGCGACGACGCGCCCGCCCGCCGCGTGGGTGGCGTTGACGGCCTCGGCCGTTCCGGCATCGAGATGACCGTGCTCCGCGTGCATGGGGTGCTCGCGCGGGTCGTCGCTCTTGACCGGCAGGAAGGTGCCCGCGCCCACGTGCAGCGTCACACCCGCCCGGCGCACGCCGCGCGCATCCAGCTCGGCGAGCAGGCGGTCGGTGAAGTGCAGCCCCGCCGTGGGCGCGGCCACCGCCCCCGGCTCGCGCGCGAAGACGGTCTGGTAGTCGTCCCGGTCGGCGGCGTCGGGGCCTTCCGGCCGGTCGATGTAGGGCGGCAGGGGCGTCTGGCCCACCTGCTCCAGCGCGTCGCGCAGGGCCGCGCCGCCGCGGTCGAAGCGCAGCGTCACCTCGCCGCCGTCACGGGCCAGGACCTCGGCCGAGAGCGCGCCGCCCGCGTGGACGGTGTCGCCGGGGCGCAGGCGTTTGGCGGGCCGGGCGAAGGCGTGCCAGACGGCGTCGTCCTCGGGATCGGGCTTGTGCAGCGTCAGGCCCACGCGCGCCTCGCCGCGCCGCACGGTCAGTTGCGCCGGGATGACGCGGGTGTCGTTGAACACCAGCAGGTCCTCGGGGCCGAGCAGCTCGGGCAGCGCGCGCACCGTGCGGTCGTTGAGGCCGTCCGCGCGCACCTCCAGCAGGCGCGCGCTGTCGCGCGGCCGCGCCGGGCGCTGGGCGATGAAGTGGTCGGGAAGCTCGAAGTCGAAGTCGCTGGTGTGCACGCGCCGCCTCGTGGACGATTGGATGAGCCGCCTGGATGCCCGCGATCGCGCGGATCGCCGCCGTTGACGGGCGCATAGCACGCGCGCGCGGCGAACCCAAGCATCCGCGCGCGGCGCGTCGTCCATCGCGCTCGGGGACGGAAAGCCTTACAAATATTTGTGTTGCCAAAACACAGAGGTCTGTTTAGTGTGCCAACCCTTCCCCGGAAGGGGAATGTTGTAAGTGAATCTGGATAAATATACGGATGCGACGGGCAGTTCCGGAAATTGTTCGAACAATATCGGAAGGGTTGGCAAACACGCTTTCGACACGATCGGTCGCTGTCGTGTCCCATCCCGACAATGAACTGCTTCATTGGATCGGCGATAAAGAGACGGCCGAACAGCTTTGTGAGCGGATCGACTCGCACGAACTCGTCCAGGAGCCCCATGGGGAACTCGAAACGCTCACCGCGACGGACGACTTTCCCGGCACGGCTTACGTGGCCGCCTATCCCGTGATGACGCCGCGGGGACCGGCGGATTTCGTCGTCGCCGTGGCCGGCAGCGACGGCGAGGAGCACGACGCCGCCTGGTCGTTGCTTCAGGCGCTGGCGCGCGAGGCCACGAGCGAACTGCTGGTCCAGGTCAACGCGCCGTCGATCCACGCCGCGCTGGACGACGCCCCGGCCGGCGTTTCCATCGCCGCCATGCACCTCGCCGACACGCCGCTGGTTTACGTCAATCCCGGTTTCGAGCGGCTCACGGGCTACACGCGCGGCGAAGCGATCGGGCGCAACTGCCGTTTCCTGCAGACGGGTCTCGGCAACGCGCCCGAACGCCGGATCATCCGCGACGCGCTGGCCACGGGCCAGGGCTGCACGGTCGAGATCGAGAACGTCCGCAAGGATGGCCGGCGCTTCATCAACCTGCTCAAGCTGCGGCCCGTCTACACGGGCGAACCGTGGCCGTCCTACTACATCGGCTTTCAAAACGACATCACGGCCCAGCGCGAGGCGGAAAAGGCCCGCGATTCCATCATCGACGCCGCGCCGGTCGGGATGCTCGTCGCCGATCCCGACGGCCTCATCCGGCGGATCAACCGCCACCTGGAGGAGATGTTCGGGTACCACACGGGCGAACTCGTCGGCCAACCCGTGGAAACGCTCATTCCACAGAGCCTGCGCGCGCGGCACGCGGAGCTGCGCGCCGCGTTCCAGGAATCCCCCGCCAAGCGGGAGATGGGTCCGGACCGCGAACTCCAGGCGCTGCGCAAGGACGGCACGGAATTTCCGGTGGCGGTGGGGCTAAACCACCACCGGGAGCGGGGCGAGACGCGGATCATCGCGGCCGTCACCGACATCTCGGAGCGCAAGCGGCTTGAGGACAGCCTGCGCGAGAAGAAGGAGGAGGCGGAGCGCGCCAACCGCGTTCAGGCCGATTTCTTCGCCAACGTCACGCACGAACTCAAGACACCGCTGAACGCCATCATCGGGTTTTCCGACATCTTCAAGACCAAGCCTTCCGACAGCCGGATTACGCCGAAGGAACTCGACTACGCGAAGGACATCAACGAAAGCGCGCAGCACCTGCTCGAGCTTATCGAGCACATCCTCCAGTCCGCCAAGCTTACCGCCGGCAAATGGGCGATCAATCCGCATCGCCTGAACCTCGCCGAGATCGTGCGCTACGCGGTGCGTCAGATCGAAGGTTACGCCGGCGGAAAGAACCTCGACATTCGCGTGGACGTGCAGCCCGGCTTGCCGTTTCTGTTGGCGGATGAACGCAGCCTGCGGCAGGTGCTGATCAATCTGCTCTCGAACGCCGTGAAATACACGCCGAACGATGGCCGGATCGAGGTTGGCGCCTGGGTTTCGGGCGAGCGTGAAATCGTGATCGCCGTGGCCGACACCGGCGTCGGCATGGACGAAGCGGAAAAGCGCCGCGCCCTGGAAGCCTTCGGTCAGGCGGAGAGCGGCTACACCCGCCACGAGGGCGGCACCGGCCTGGGCCTGTCGATCGTGCAGTCGCTGGTGGACCTCCACCAGGGCCAGCTGGAGATCGACACCAAGAAAGGCCACGGCACCACGGTGCGCGTCGTCATGCCGGCGGAGCGCGCCTGTGCCGAGGCGTGAGCCGCACATGTCGCTCATTGCGTGCCGCCCATAAAGACCCTGCCGGGATGACGCGACCACGGGCCGGTTCGGGGAAGGCGTATATCCTTGTTTGCAAAAACGCTCGTTTTCGGGATGCGCATCCTGCGAGCTTGGTGACCCAGGCGAACGCGCGGCGCACACGTCCCAAAACTGTATCTTGAAACTGGATTCCCGAAACTCTATACAGGAGCCGAGTTTCGGGAGGACAGCGGCCATGCTCGTCGGCTACGCGCGGGTTTCGACACAGGACCAGGACATGAGCCTCCAGCGCGACGCGCTGGAGGAGGCCGGGTGTGAGCGGATCTTCGTGGAGCAAGCCTCCGGCGCGCAGCGCGAACGGCCGCAGTACCAGGCCGCGCTCGACTTCATGCGCGAGGGCGACACCCTCGTGGTGTGGAAGCTCGACCGCCTGGCGCGCTCGCTCAAACAGCTGATCGAGACGGTGGAGCACCTACGCGAGCACGGCGTGGGGCTGCGCTCGCTGACCGAGGCGATCGACACCGGCACTTCAGGTGGCCGGTTGGTCTTCCACGTGTTCGGCGCCCTGGCCGAGTTCGAACGCTCGATGCTGCGCGAGCGCACGCAGGCTGGCCTGCGCGCCGCCAAGGCGCGCGGGCGTGTCGGTGGGCGTCCGCCGGCGCTGAGCGAGGACGACCTCACGGCCGCGCGGGCACTGCTCCGCGATCCCGAGATCACGGTCCCGGAGGCCGCCAAGCGCCTCGGTGTGTCACCCTCGACGCTCTATCGCCATCTGCCGGGCGGCCGCAGCGCGGTCGTGGAACGCAACGGCGAGAACAATGCTCGTCTGCGCGAGCAAGAGCCCGGCTGAGACGCGGTCTCGATCGGCGGCGACCTTTTTGACGGCGGTGGTATAGGTCGGCGCCTTGTCCGTGTTGATACCCGCGGCTGCTGCCGAGCCTCCAGGCCCTTCAACGCCTTGCCGAGAAAGCGCTTGGCCGCCTTGGTGTTGCGCGTGGGCGAGAGGTAGCAGTCGATCGTGGCGCCGGCCGTGCCCACAGCCCGATACAGATAGGCCCACCGGCCGCCGACCTTCACGTAGGTTTCGTCGAGCACGGCCGGCGCCACTGCCGACGCAGGCGCTTTTCCCTCTCGGGGGCATATTTCTGGACCCAGCGATAGAAGGTTTCGCGGCGCGCGGCGCGCCGGGCGCCGGCGGCGGGGCGGCGGCGCCCGGACGCGCGCGGCGCCGCTTCCATCCGCCAATGCCAAGGAGACCTGTCATGACCGACACCAGCGCCACTGCCCCGCCGATGATTCCCGCGCTCGGCAGCACGTTCCCCGCCACCTCGGAGCGCCTCTCCGCGAGCTACGAGGTCACGCGCACGAACGCGCTGCAGGTTCGTAGCCATCAGGGTCCGGTGGAGCCGGCCACGCAGGCCAGAATCGCCGAGCGCATCCGCCTGCTCGAACACGCCCTGCAGCCGCACTGGACCGTCGCCTGCCTGCACGCGTCCATCCCCATGCCGCCACGCCTGGAAAACCACGCCGGCGTGCCGGTCGATGACCTCCAGCAGTCGCTGGCCAGCTTCGCCGCGGTCAGCCAAATCCTGCCGAGGGAAGCGCGTGAGGCGTTTTCCATGACGGCGACCCTCACCGCCCCGCTCAGCAGCGGCACGCCGGTCGACGTCGAGTTCGAAGCCAAAGCCGTCGTTGAGCCCGATCAGCCGCCAGCGGGTGCGGTCATGGATGTCGCCACCGAAGTCCTGACCCGGACGGGCACGCGTGCCTGGTCCGATATCATGAGCAAGATGCTCGGCGCCTGGATGTACGCCAGCGGCATCAGCCGGCTGCAGATCAGCGGCACCTTCGGCTGGAGCGCCGCGACCTTGCACTGACGTCATCACGGCCGGTCCGCCGGCCGGCGTGGGGCCGGCGGACCGGACACCGCGCCAGCGTTCCCTGGTGCAGCGTCTGTGGGGAGATCGCCCAGCACCCCGGTCGTTCGCCCTTGTTGCCGGACGGCTGTCCAGGCCATCTCGCGCAGGTTGCCCATGGTGCGGGACACGCCCGTTCCGCACGTGACGAGATCGATGGGGATGGAGGTAGCGACGGGCTGGGGCGCCGCGATGCGCTCGGCGTGCGCCAGCTCGGCGCCGAGGACGTGTGCGATCTCGGTTTCCGTGTAGCCCGGATCG
>CAJXKW010000156.1 GCA_913055855.1 uncultured Limimonas sp.
CGCACCATGTCGCCGATGGTGATCACCGGAAACGTCAGCCCCCAGGGCTCGCCCGTCTCGCGGTTGATCTCCTTGGGCCCCTCGGTGCCGCTGCACCCGCCCAGGCAATTGGCGCAAATGATGTAGTAGTGCTCGGTATCCAGCGGACGGCCCGGCCCGACCATGTATTCCCACCAACCGCCGCGCTCGCTGTCCGGCGGGTCCAGCGGGTGCTGGTCCCCGGTCAGGGCGTGGCAGACGAGGATGGCGTTGCTCTTATCCGCGTTGAGTCGGCCGTAGGTCCGGTATGCGATGGTGAACGGCCCGAGTTCCTGACCGTTGTCCAGGCGCAGCGGCGTCTCGACGCCCAGCTCCAGGTGATGGCCGGCGTGCCGCGCGCGCGGCCGCGCGCCGGGCTCGGCCGTCTCGACCGCGCCGGTCAAAGCCTGCATCGACCGGTCACCTTCCGTCATCGCTGCCCGGGATCTCCGTCCGAATGCGCCGGACGCGGCACCATTCCCGCCCGCTTGTCCTTCCGTCCAGGCCGCGACAGCTATGCCCCTCCCACCGACCTGTCAACGCCGACGCACACCGGGGCATCCCATTCCCCTACGGCTACCCGGCGTATTCCGCCACGGCCCGGCTCAGCCCGGGCGCATAGCGTCTTCGCCGATCGCCAGCGCGGGGAAGCCTTCGAGCTGCGCCAGCCGTCGGCGAAGCTGCGCCCGCCCCTGGGGATCATCCAGCGCCGCTGCGACATCCTCGCAGGCGATGAACAGATCGCCCACCGTGTTGGCGCGGAAGCTGTCCATCTCCGCAAACCCCAGATCGGGCCGGTAGACGTCCAGGATCGCGGGAATCCGGCCGCAGGGATCGTAGTATTGCCGGAACGGGACGCGCTCGCGTTCGAGAAGGCTCTTCACGCCCGAAAAGTTCTTGCCGCTGAGCTGGTCCGTCACCAGGACCAGGGACCGGCCCAGCTCGGCCGCGCTACGGATATGCGCCGCCGCAGCGCGGGCGTCGCCAAGTCCCGGCGAGGTCCAGTCCGGGGCCGCGTGCTCGGCGGCGATCAGATCGGCGAGCGGGCCCACCTGCCGCTCGGCGATGGTGCCGCCGATCTCGATTTCCGTGGACACGGGCTCGTTCATCCCGCCTTGTACCTGGAATCCGTACACCTAACCGAGTTTTCTACCGGAGATAGCCGCATCGGACAAGGCCGACGCGGCCGAGCGCCGCAGCCGGGATCGCGGCGTGCGCGCACCGGCCCGTCGCGGTTTTGCTTTGATTCTGGCAGGATCGCCGCTTAAGACTCGCGCCGTTCGTGCGAGACATGGTTTCGGCCCCGGCGGTGCCCATGACGGTTACCGAGCCATCCCTGGACGATCTGCGGCGGGAAATCGACGAGATCGACGATTCCCTGCACGCCCTCCTGATGCGTCGCGCCGAGGTGCAGCAGCAGGTGGGCCGTGCCAAGGCCGACTCCAGCGCGCGTCTCCGCCCCGGGCGCGAAGCGCGCGTCCTGCGCCGCCTCATGGCGAATCACGCAGGGCCGTTCCCGAGGGGCGCGGTGGTCCAGATCTGGCGCGAGATCTTCGCCGCCGGCCTGGCCCTCCAGGGGCCGTTCTCCGTGGCCGTCCTCGCCGACGGCCGGGCCGAGCGGGGGCTGCGCGGGATCGCGCGCGATCACTTCGGCGCGCTGACACGCATGCAGGAAGTGTCCACCGCCGGGCAAGTGCTCCAGGCCGTCGGCGAGTGCCGGGCCACGGTGGGGGTGCTGCCCATGCCGGAGAGCGAGGAGCGTGCGCCCTGGTGGCCCAACATGGCCCGCGAGGGCGAGACCGTCCCGCGCATCGTCGCCCGCCTGCCGTTCGCCCAGACCGATCCGGCGCACCAGCGCCGCGAGGCCCTGGCGGTGATGCTGGGCGCGCCCGAGGAAACCGGGCAGGACCGCGGCTACATCGCGCTCGAAGTGCCCGACGGGACCAGCCGCTCGGCCCTGCGCGGCGCGCTGGCCGCGGCGGATTTCGACGTCACCGACTGGAAGGTCTACGATGCTGGCGGTCCGGTGACGTACTACCTCGTGGAGTGCCGCAGCGTCGTCCGCGCCGGGGATGCGCGGCTTGCGGCGCTCACCGGAAACCCCGACAACGGCGCCGTGCGCCAGGCCTGGCCGCTGGGCGGCTATGCCGAGCCCCTCGGCCCTGGCGAGCTGGCCTAGATCACACGGCCATCCACCACCGTTCCCGACCTCGCCTAGCGCAGGGAGAACAGCGACCATGGCGCCCACGCCACGCCCCGGCATTCTCGACATCGCCCCCTACGTCGGCGGCCAGGCGCATCTCGAGGGGGTGGACCGCGTCGCCCGGCTGGCGTCCAACGAGAACCCGCTGGGCCCGAGCCCGGACGCCGCCCATGCCTACGCCGAGCTGGCGCACGAGCTGCACCGCTATCCCGACGGCGGCAGTACCGCGCTGCGCGAGAGCCTGGGCGAGCTGCACGGCCTCGACGCCGCCGGCATCGTCTGCGGCAACGGCTCGGACGAGCTGATCGCCCTGCTCACGCGCGCCTATGCCGGGCCGGGTGACGAAGTGATCTACAGCGCCCACGGCTTCCTGATGTATCCCATCGCGGCGACCACCGCGGGCGCCACGGCGATCGCCGCGCCGGAGACCGATCTGACCACCGACATCGACGCCATCCTGGCGCGCGTGACCGAACGGACGAAGATCGTCTTCCTCGCCAATCCCAACAATCCGACCGGCAGCTACATTTCCGGCAAGACGCTCGAGCGCCTGCACGCCGGCCTGCCGGCGGACGTGCTGCTGGTTATCGACGCCGCCTACGCCGAGTATGCGGACGCGCCCGACTACAGCGACGGCGCCGAGCTGGTCGCGCGCGCGGACAACGTCGTCATGACTCGGACGTTCTCCAAGATCCACGGCCTTGCCGCGCTGCGTCTGGGCTGGGCCTATGCGCCGGCGGGCGTGGTGGACGTGCTCAACCGCCTGCGCGGGCCGTTCAACGTCAGCAAGCCGGCCCAGGCGGCCGGGCTGGCGGCGGTGCGCGACCGGGACCACGTGCGCCGCTCGGTGGCGCACAACCGCGAATGGCGCGAGTGGTTCCGCCAGCAGGCAGCGGGCTGTCGCGTCACCGCCCTGCCCTCGCAGGCCAATTTCGTCCTGCTCGATCTGGGCAAGGCGGCGCAGGCGGACGCGCTGGAGGCGCACTTCAAGCAAAACGGCGTGCTCGCACGCGCCATGGGCAAGTACGGCCTGCCCGCCCACCTGCGCGTCTCCATCGGCACCGAGGCGGACATGCGCCAGGCCGTGGACGCGCTCGCCAGCTTCGGCGGGGCGCCGGCATGAGCGCGCTGCCCGTCCGCGATACACCGATTTTCGACCGCATGGCGCTGATCGGCGTGGGGCTGATCGGCTCGTCGCTGGCGCGCGCCGCAAGGCGCTGGAACCTCGTGCGCGAGGTCGTCGGCTGCGCGCGCAGCGTGGCGACACGCGAAACCATCCTGGCGCAGGGCATCTGCGACCGGGCGTACGCGGACGCGGCCGAGGCGGTGGCCGGCGCGGATCTGGTGATGCTGTGCACGCCGCTGGGCGCCTATGCCGAGATCGCCGCGCGCATCGGCCCGCACCTGCAGGCGGAGAGCATCGTCAGCGACGCCGGCTCGGTGAAGCAGTCGGTGATCCGCGACGTCGGCCCCTACGTGCCCGATCACGTGCACTTCGTTCCCGGCCACCCCATCGCGGGCACGGAAAAGACCGGGCCGGAAGCCGGATTCGCCGAACTCTTCCAGGACCGCTGGGCCATCCTCACGCCGCCGCCGGGCACCGATCAGGCGGCCATCAGCAAGGTCAGCGCGCTCTGGCGCGGCGCCGGGTCGATGGTGGAGATCATGGACCCGCGTCACCACGACCGCGTGTTGGCCATCACCTCGCACCTGCCGCACCTGATCGCCTACACCATCGTGTCCACGGCCGCCGACCTGGAAAACGGCGACAAACAGGAAGTCATCAAGTTCTCCGCCGGCGGCTTTCGCGACTTCACCCGCATCGCGGCGAGCGATCCGGTGATGTGGCGCGACATCTTCCTCAACAACCGCGAGGCGGTACTCGACGTGCTCCAGCGCTTCAACGAGGACATCACCGCGCTGCAGCGCGCCATCCGCTGGGGCGAAGGCGAGGTCCTGGAGGACCGCTTCCGGCGCACGCGCGAGATCCGGCGCGGCGTTGTGGCGGCGCATCAGGCGGGCTCGTTCGACCCGCGCGAGCCCGAGCGCGCCCACGGCGACGCGGAGACGGCCGAGCACGGCGCTGACGGGAGCGGCGGCGCGGCCGGATGAGCGAAAAGCCGCCCCTGCCCCTGAACAAGGCGCGCCTGGAGCCGCCCGGCACCGACTTCTGGGTTTTCGGCTACGGCTCGCTGATCTGGCGCCCGGGTTTCGCGCACAGCGACGCGCGCGTGGGCGTCTTGCGCGGTTATCACCGCCGGTTCTGCGTGTACTCGGTGCACCATCGCGGTACGCCCGAGAAGCCGGGTCTCGTCCTGGGGCTGGCGCCGGGCGGGTCGTGCCGCGGCCTGGTCTACCGCGTGCCCGCCGAGCGCGGCGAAGCGGTGCTGGACTACCTGCACGAGCGGGAGATGGTGACAGGCGTCTACAACCCGCGCTGGCTCACCGTGGACACGCCCGTGGGTCGGGTGCGCGCGGCCGGGTTCGTGGTGGACACCACGCACGACCAGTACGCCGGGCGCCTGAGCACCGAGGCGGCGGTGCCCTATATCCGCCAGGGCGCGGGCAAGGGCGGTCCGTGCCTGGATTACCTGCGCAACACCGTTGCGCACCTGGATGCCCTGGACATGCACGACGCCGGGCTGCACCGCCTGCTGCGCGCGGCGGAGACAGCGGCTGCCCCCGGCCAGGACTGAACCCCCTTTACCCGACGCATCCCGTTCGCGCCCGCGGCAACACGCCGTGCGTACACCGATCGGGGCGGCGTACCGCGTGTGCCCCGTCGCGCGCAAAGATTGTAATTTATAAAGTTTTAGTGTGTCCGGCCGGATGCGAAATGGACCGCGTCCCGCCCTGCACGTTCCCGCCTATTCCCACAACCGGCGTGACACGCGGGGATTCCCATGTTCAGCAAGATGTCCCATGGCGGCAGCGAGAGCTTTGACGAGGAAATTCAGTTCCGCACCCCGTTCGGCTATATGTTTCCCCCGTTGGTCGCGGGGGCGCCCGGCAGCAATCCGGCGCTGCTTCCCGAAAGCTCGGATACCACCGACGCCCTGCTCGCCCTCGGCGATGCTATGGCCGATCCCGGCAACCAGACCCGTCCGCATCCCGAGATGGATTCCAAGCTGCCGGCGGTCATGACCTACATCGGCCAGTTCGTCGACCACGATATCACGGCCAACACCGACCGCGACGGCGAGATGTTCAACGCCATCGCCGCCGGTTCCGACCTGACGCCGGTCGCCGTGGCCGATGTGACCGGGCCGGACGCGCGCTTGACCAACGGCCGGCGGCCGCATCTCGACCTGGACAGCGTCTACGGCGACGGCCCGCCCCTGGTCGCCGAGAGCGAGGGCACGCTGGCGAGCGAACTCTATGACGACGAGCTTCTGCTCAAGGTTCAGCGCGGCCACGGCTACCTCGACCTGCCGCGCGGCGGCGCCAACGGCCGGGACGCGCGGATCGCGGACCTGCGCAACGACGAGAACATCATCGTCGGCCAGTTCCACGCCATGATGCTGCTCTTCCACAACCGGGTGGCCGAAGCCCTGTCGGCGAACAACGCCGACGGCCCCAGCCACGCGCACCGCTACCTACGCGCGCGCCAGCTCGTGCGCTGGTGCTATCAATACGTGGTGGCGCACGAGTATCTGCCGGCCGTGTGCGACAAGGCCGTGGTGGAGGACGTGCTGCGCAACGGCCCGCGCCACTTTGCGCCGGGCATCCACGCGGAACCGCTGTTCATGCCCCTGGAGTTCAGCGTGGCGGCATTCCGCTTTGCCCACTCCATGATCCGGCCGTTCTACCAGCTCAACGCCAAGACCGAGCTCTCCCTGATCGACGTGCTGGGCCCGGCGCACGCCTCGCAGGACCCGGCCAAGGAAGCGCTCCAGGAGCACGGCGGCGCGTTCCGCCTGAAGCCCGACCGCGTGGTCGAATGGGGCCACTTCGTCCCGCGGCTGCACGGCGCGCATCAGAACGCGCGCCGGATCGATCCGCGGCTCGCCACCGGCCTGTTCCAGCTCGACGAGGGGCTGGGCGAGCGCATGGACGCCAATCTCAAGCACCTTGCCCGGAGCAACCTGCTGCGCGCCTACAAGCTGCGCATTCCCACCGGGCAGGCCGTCGCGAAAGCCATGGGCATCGTCCCGCTCGCCGCCGAGCAGATGGCCGAGAACGACGGCATCGGCACGGCTGTACGCGACGGCGGTTTCGATACCCGCACACCGCTGTGGTACTATGTGCTCCGCGAAGCAGAGGTGCAGCAGAAGGGCAACCGCCTGGGCGCCGTGGGCAGCCGGATCGTCGCCGAGACGCTGATGGGCCTGCTCAAGAACGATCCCAACAGCTTCCTCAACAACCGGCACGACCCCAACATCTCGGACCGGGGCATCGAGCTCTGGACGGACCGGCACGACCGCACGCGCATCGCCACCATCGCCGACATGGTCGAGTTCGCCGGCGCGCCGGTATGACATCGCCGCGGCGCCGCACCCTTGTCGACGCGAGGGGCGGGGTTTAACCTCGCCCTTGGCGAGTAGCGGCGCCGCCGCGACAGCCCGTGCGCTCACGACGGCCAAAGGCCGCGAAGCTTGGGAAGCGTGTGTCCGTCATGAACGAAACCACCGGCAAGCCGCACGATGCCACGCGCGGAGACGAGCCGGATGCCGGGAAGGGCCTGCGCAGCTACATTCCGGGTTTCAGCGTCACCCGGACCAGCGCCTCGCGGGATCCGCTGGCGCGCTATGCCGAGATCATCAAGGACCCGGACCTGTCCAGCGAACAGAAGGACTTCCTGCTCCAGGTCGCCGCGCGCCGTTTCCGCAACCGGCAGCGGATGGCCTACATCTCCCTGGGCGGCATTGTCGTCACCCTGGCGGTGATCCTGGCCGGAGCGGTTATCGACGGGCTCGGGAACAGCACCATCGTGGCCAGCCTGATCGATGCGGCGAACCTGCTGGGCATCACCAACGCGCTCTTCACCGCCGTCGTGGGCGCCTATTTCGGCGTCACCAGCTTCCGCCCGTCGAGCTGAACCGCCGGCGGGCCGCCATCATGCGGCACTGTCCCCGGCCATATCGGGGTACAGCCCGGCAAGCCCCTGAACGCTCGCCTCGCACACGCCGCGTTCGGTGATCAGCCCCGTAACCAGCCGCGCCGGGGTGACGTCGAATCCATAGTTGGCCACCTCGGCATCCGCCGGGGTAACGCGCACCTCGGTGAGCCCGCCGTCATCTGTCATGCCGGGGACGTGGCTGACCTCACGCCCGGCGCGCGCCTCGATGGGAATCTCGGCGCCGTCGTGCAGGTTCCAGTCGATGGTCGGCCCGGGCAGCGCGACATAGAAGGGCACGCCGTTGTCCCGGGCGGCGAGCGCCTTCAGATAG
>CAJXKW010000157.1 GCA_913055855.1 uncultured Limimonas sp.
GTCAGGGTGTAGGCGGTGACGTCGTGGCCGCGCTGGATGGAGATCTGCTTGATGGCGTTGGCCATGTTTTCCACCGCGATCCGGCGGAAGCCCTCGGCCACGGCCTCGGGCGCCCGGTCGTCGCCGGTGGCGTCCCGGATCTGCCCGGCCAGGTCGGCGAACTTCGTGCACACCGCATCGGGGTCCAGCGGCTGGTCCGCGTGCGGGCCGAACACCTTCGGGAAGAAGTCGGGCTGAATCCGGCCCAGCATCAGGTTGGCGTCGGTGACCGTGAGCGGCCCGCCGCGCCGGTAGCACGTCGGGCCTGGGTTGGCGCCCGCACTGTCCGGCCCCACGCGGTAGCGGCTGCCGTCGAAGTGCAGGATCGACCCGCCGCCCGCGGCCACGGTGTGGATCTGCATCATGGGCGCGCGCATGCGCACGCCCGCCACCTGGGTCTCGAAGCTGCGCTCGAAGGCGCCGTCGTAGTGCGCCACGTCCGTGGAGGTGCCGCCCATGTCGAAGGAGATCAGGCGCTCGAACCCGGCCATTTCCGCGGTGCGCGCCGCGCCCACGATGCCGCCGGCGGGGCCGGAGAGGATGGCATCCTTGCCCTGGAAGAAATGGGCGTCCACCAGGCCGCCGTTGGACTGCATGAACATGAGCTGGACGTCCCCAAGATCGGCGGCGACGCGGTCGATGTAGCGGCGCAGGATGGGCGAGAGATAGGCGTCCACGACGGTGGTGTCGCCGCGCCCGACGAGCTTCATCAGCGGGCTCGCGGCGTGGCTGGTGGAGATCTGGGTGAACCCGATCTCGTGCGCGATCCGGGCGACCTCGCGCTCGTGCGCCGGATAGCGGTAGCCGTGCAGGAAGGCGATGGCGAGCGCGCGGTAGCCCTGGTCGTAATAGGCCTGGAGATCGGCGCGCACCCGCTCGGTGTCCGGCGCGGTCAGGGTCTCGCCCTCGGCTGTCACGCGCTCGGCGACCTCCAGGACGTCGCCGTAGAGCATCTCGGGCAGGTCGATGCGGCGGGCGAAGATGTCGGGCCGCGCCTGGTAGCCGATGCGCAGGGCGTCACGGAAGCCGGCGGTGGTGACGTAGAGCGTGGGCTCGCCCGTGCGCTCCAGCAGGGCATTGGTGGCGACGGTTGTGCCCATTTTCACCGCGCGGATGCGCTCGCCCGGCATGGGATCGTCGGGCGCCAGGCCCAGGCAGTCGCGGATGCCCTGGAGCGCGGCGTCGGCGTACTGCTCCGGGTTGTCCGAGAGCAGCTTGTGGCTGACCAGCGTGCCGTCGGGTCGCCGCCCCACCACGTCGGTGAAGGTCCCGCCGCGGTCGATCCAGAACTGCCACTGCCCCGAGGGTTCCGCTGGCATGCCGCCTCCGCGTCGCCGGTTGCCCGTGGTCATGCAGGGTGCGCGCCCGTCGGTGCGGGTTCAAGCCGGCCAGGCGCGCGCGCGGCGGTCAGCGGGCTTCGTTCGCCTTTGCCGGAGTCCATGCGGCTTCGCCGTCGGCTGCGGTCTCGGGCATGACGTAGTCCGCCGGCAGCGCGTCCCGCAAGGTTTGCGCCAGCATGGCGAAGGCGCGGCTGCGCCAGTCGCCGTTGCGATGAACCAGAGCGATCCGGCGCTGCGTGCGCGTGCCCGCTATGGTGCGCAGCGTCACGTCCGCCGTGCGCGAGGCGATGGCGGGAACCGCGAGCGCGGGAACCAGGGTCGCCCCGATGCCGCTGCGAACGAGCTGGATGAGGGTCTCGATGCTGGTCGCCGTGACGTCGGGCATGCCGCTGGGATCGGCGCCGGTGGAGCGGCACACGTCGAGCGCCTGGTCGCGGAAGCAGTGGCCTTCCGCCAGGAGCAGAATGGATTCGCCCGCGAGATCGCCGTCCGTCACCCGCTCGGCCCGGGCGAGGGGGTGATCGGCGGGCCCGGCGAACCAGAACGGTTCGGTGAACAGGGGGTGCAGGGTGAGGTTCGTCCCCGGCAGTGGCAGGGCGAGCAACGCGGCGTCCAGCTCGCGCTGGGTGAGTGCGGTGAGCAGGTCATCCGTCCGCGCCTCCACGATCGAGGGCGAGAGTTCGGGATGGGCGCGGGTGATCTGGGGCAGGACGTAGGGCAGAAGGTACGGGCAGAGCGTGGGAATGATCCCGATGCGCAGCATGCTCGCCAGGGGCGTGGTGGCTTGCGCGGCGAGATTCTTGAGTCCGGCGACGCGGTCGAGGATGAGCCGGGCTTCCGCGAGCGCCGTCTCGCCGAACGGCGTCAGGCGGACGTAGTGCGTGGTGCGCTCCAGAAGCTGGACGCCCAGCACGTCCTCCAGGCGGCCGATGCTGCGGCTGATCGCCGGCTGAGTAAGGCCGCACACGTCCGCACCCTTGGCGAAGCTGCCCGCCTCCGCGACGGCCGCGAAATGCTGGAGCTCCCGCAGGGTTGGCAGGGCGCTGGTCATCGCCTGGGCGCTTGATGCATGCTATGCATTGCCTCGATCACCACAATGAATTTGCCAGACCCTGAGGAATGCGGCAAGCTCCGACACAGAGAGACGAGCGGGCGAGCACGGGGCGGCATCATGCAAGAGCCGACGCATCGGTCCGAATTTCTCGGTGCAAACGGCCGGCCGTTCCCAGGCCCGAAACACGCCGCGCGGGTCCGCCTGCGCAGCACAGGGTTGCAGAACACCGGGCGCGTCTGCGCATTATTGCCCGACGATCGCGAACGCGAAACCGCGAACGAGAAGGGGTTGATGCGGCGCAGCGCATGATGGCCGCGCGTGTGCCCCGCGATCCGGTATACCTCGACACGCTTGCTGCCCGGTATGCTAGTGCGCCGGATCGAATACGCGGGCCGGGCGCACGGCGCCGAGGCGCGCGGGGACCTTCGGCCCCACCGCCGGTGTCGGGCAAAGCGGTTGAACACACCGTCCTCCAGCGGTGTTGTCCCTCGGGCCGCGGCGGCTGTCGCGGCCCGCTTTTTATGCGATCCGAACGACAACGTAGATGTTTACGGAGCGTAAAGGGCCGGTGCCGCACGATCGCGGCCGCGAGCCTTTGAAGCGGGAAGCCGATGCGCGTCGATCGGGAAATCTACAAACAGGGCGATGTGGTCTTCCGGCAGGGGGAAGCCGGGGATCGGGCTTTCTTTATCGAGCGCGGGCGCATCCGTGTGGTGCGCAGCGACGGCACGCATGAACACAACCTTGGCTGGTTCGAGGGTGGCGAGCTTCTTGGTGAGCTTGCGCCCATGGACAACGCGCCGCGGTTTGCCACCGCGATCTGCGAGACCGAGACCGAGGTGCTGGGGTTCTCGCGCAACTACCTGCGCGATGCCCTCAAGCGCGCGGATCCGCTGTTGCCCAAGATGATGGGGACGTTGATGCAGCGCTTCCGCGAATCCAATCCGGACTCCGAGGCACGCGAGCTGTTCGACGTGACCCAGGACATCGATGTCCTGTCGCACAGCCGGGGCCTGCGCGAATCCCTGCAGTTCGAGCACGACCTGGAGCGCGCGCTGGCACGCGACGACGAATTCTTTCTTGCGGGCCAGGCCATCATCGGCAGCGATCAGGAAAAGATCTGCGGCTACGAGCTGCTCCTGCGCTGGCAGCATCCCGAGCGCGGCCTCGTTTCACCCGGCGCGTTCATTCCCATGGCCGAGGAGCGCGGCCGCATCGGCGAACTCGGCGAGTGGGTGCTCAAACGCGCCCTCCGGCAGGCGGGGCCGCTCGCCGTGGAGGCGGGGCGTTTCATCTCGATCAACCTGGGCGCGGACCAGCTCCTGTCCGGCGACATAACGCCCACGGTCGCGCAGGTCTGCGGGGCTGCCAGTTTCGACCCGGCACAGCTCCGCCTGGAGATCACGGAAAGCAGCCTCGTGCGCGATCCGGAGGCGGCGCAGCGCCAGCTCAAGTCGCTCAACCGCCTGGGCTGCCGGCTCGCCATCGATGACTTCGGCACCGGCTACAGCTCACTCAGCCACATTCACACCTTCCCCTTCGACACCCTCAAGATCGACAAGTCCTTCATTATGCGCCTGGATAGCGATGCCAAGTCGCGCCGTCTGGTCGGCGCGATCCTGCACATGGCGCGCGACCTGGGCATCGACGTGGTCGCCGAGGGCGTGGAGACGGCGAAACACGCCGAAATCCTGGCCGAGATGGGCTATGTCTACTACCAGGGCTTCCATTTCCACCGACCGGAGCCGGTGTCCGACCTCGTACAGAAATCGGGGGCATGAGCGCGGGGCCGCGCGAGCCCGCGTGTACGACATCGCGGTCCGCGTTGATGACCGTTAACCGATCGGTTATATCACGGCCTGGAAGGTCATCTTCGAGGACGCATTCGAGGCGGAATTCGATAACTTGGATGGGCAGGTTCGGCGCGAACTGCTCGCGATGCTCCAGGCGCTCAAGCTACGCGGCCCCATCTCGGCCGACCGCATGCAGACACCCTTCATGGATCGAAGCATACCAATATGAAAGAGCTTCGGTTTCGGGCTGGCGGTGGTGTCTGGCGGGTCGCTTTCGCCTTCGACCCGGCGCGTCAGGCTGTTGTTCTGGTCGCGGGCGACAAGGCGGGTCGCGCGGAGCGCCGCTTCTACCGCAACCTGATTCGGCTCGCCGATGCACGTTTTGACCGTCATTTGGCCAATCGGAGGCGACAGCATAGGACGGAAACTTGACGACGTCCTCGACGGCCTGTCGGCGGAGGAGCGGGAGGCGGTGAACGCCCGCACCGAAGAGATCCTGGCCGAAATCGATACGCTCCAGTTCCTTCGCCAGCATTTGAATATCCCGCAGGCCGATCTCGCCCGCGATCTCGGCGTTTCGCAGCCGGCTGTGTCCAAGGTCGAAACCAAACGGGCGGAGGATCTTTCGCTGGCGATGCTCGAACGCTACGTCGCGGCCCTTGGGGGCGATCTCGACGTTATCATCAGGCTGCCCCATCGGCCGCCCGTTCGGCTTCAGTCCTTCCGCCATTTATGCGACGAGGCCGCGAGCGACAGCGGGGGCTGATACGCGCGTCGTCTCGCACGGTTGCGCGTGAACCATGTCCGCGGCCCCGTTCAGTGATACCCCTCGCCCGGCCGGACCTTGCCGCGGAACACCCAGTAGGTATACGCCGTGTAGGCCAGGATGATGGGGAGCAGCACGGTGATGCCGACGAGCATGAACAGCAGCGACGACGGGTGGCTCGCGGCTTCCCACACGCTGACGCTGTGCGGCACCACGTGGGGGTAGAGGCTGATCCCGAGACCCAGATAGCTGAGCAGGAACAGCGCGATCGCCAGCAGGAAGGGCTGCACCTCGTACCCCCGGCGAACGACCACGTAGAGCCGGCCGATGGCGAGCGCGGTGATGATCGGTACCGGCGCCAGATACGCGATGTTGGGCCAGGTGAACCAGCGCAGGTGGATGGTGTTGTCCAGGAACGGGGTCCACAGGCTTACCGCGCCGACGAACACGGTCACCAGCGCGAGCAGCGTCACGGCGGCGTTGCGCGCCCAATCCTGAAGTTCCAGCTCGGTCTTGAGGATCAGCCAGGTCGCGCCCAGCAGGCCGTAGCCGGCGACCAGCGCCAGCCCGGTGAGACCGACGAAGGGCGTGAGCCAGTCGAACGCACCGCCGACGAAGCGCTCGTCCGCCACCTGGAAGCCCTGGATGAACGCGCCCAGCACGACACCCTGGGCGAAGGTGGCCAGGGTGGAGCCGCCGGCGAAGGCGAGATCCCAGACCCAGCGGTTGTGCGGGCTCGCCTTGAACCGGAACTCGAACGCGACCCCGCGAAAGGCCAGCGCCAGCAGCATCACGATAACCGGAATGTACAGCGCCGGCAGGATGGTCGCATAGGCCACCGGGAACGCCGCGAGCAGGCCGCCGCCGCCCAGAATGAGCCAGGTCTCGTTGCCGTCCCAGACCGGCGCGACGGAGTTCATCATCAGATCGCGGCTCTCGTCGTCCGGGGCGAAGGGAAACAGAACCCCGATGCCCAGATCGAAGCCGTCCATGATCACGTACATGATGACCGCGACCGCGATCAGGCCGGACCAGATCACCGGAAGCCAGAATTCCATGCCCGTCATGCTCGGCGCTCTCCGTTATTCCGCTGCCATGGGCTCGTGAACCGCGGACAGCGGCCGCTTGGGATGCGCGTAACCCGGTTCGGGTGTGCCGTTCTGGTCGTCGTGCGGGCCGCGCATGGCGAGCCGGACCATGTAGAAAACGCCCGCGCCGAAGATGATGCCGTAGACCACCACGAACATCACCAGGGTCAGCGCGACATTGCCCGCCGGAACCGGCGCGATGCCGTCGGTCGTGCGCATGGCGCCGTAGACCACATAGGGCTGGCGGCCCACCTCGGTCACGAACCAGCCGGCGAGCACGGCGACGAAGCCCAGCGGGATGGACAGGGTCTGCAGGCGCAGGAACCAGGGTGTGGCGAACAGCTTGCGCCGCCAGGCCAGGAATGCGCCGCCCAGGCCGATGCCGATCATCAGCAGGCCGATGGCCACCATGATCCGGAAACCCCAGAACACGATCGGGACGTTGGGCCGGTCCTCGGGCGCCCATGCCTTCAGGCCCTTCACCTCGCCGTCCCATTCATGGGTGAGGATCATGCTGCCCAGCTTGGGAATGCCGATCTCGTAGTGGTTGGTCGCGTCCGCCGGGTCGGGCAGGGCGAAGAGGATCAGCGGCGCACCCTGCTTGGTCTCCCAGTGCCCCTCCATGGCCGCGACCTTGCGCGGCTGGTGCTCGAGCGTGTTGAGGCCGTGCAGGTCGCCCACCACGAGCTGAGCCGGCGCCAGCAGGGCGAGCAGCCCCACGGCCATGCCCACCATGATCCGGCCGTGCTCGACGCTCTTGCGCCGGAGCAGGTACCATGCGCCCACGCCGCCGACGACCAGGGCCGTGCTCAGGAACGCCGCCAGGAGCATGTGTGCAAGGCGGTACGGGAAGGACGGGTTGAAGATGATCGCCCACCAGTCGGTGGGGATGAACTTCCCGTCGGCCATCTCGAAGCCGGCGGGCGTGTGCATCCAGGAATTGGCGCTCAGGATCCAGAACGCCGAGACGGTCGTCCCCAGCGCGACCAGGCAGGTGGCGGCGAAGTGGACGCCGCGCGGAACGCGCTCCCAGCCGAAGAGCATGATGCCCAGGAACGCCGCCTCGAGAAAGAACGCCGTCAGGACCTCGTAGGCGAGCAGCGGCCCCAGGACCGGCGCCGTGGCGTTGGAGAACTCGGACCAGTTGGTGCCGAACTGGTACGACATGACGATGCCGGAGACCACGCCCATGCCGAACGACACGGCGAAGATCTTCTGCCAGAAGCGCGCGAGCTCGTAGTACACGCGCCGGCCGCGCCACAGCCACATCCCCTCGACCACGGCCAGCCA
>CAJXKW010000158.1 GCA_913055855.1 uncultured Limimonas sp.
GAAAAGCTGGTGGAGCCGCGGGGGATCGAACCCCGGACCTCTACAATGCCATTGTAGCGCTCTCCCGACTGAGCTACGGCCCCACCGTGGGAGAAGCCGGCGGCTGTCGCCGCCGTGGCAAGCGCGAACCTAAGCATGTTCCCCGCGGCTGACAAGGGGAAATTCATGCCTTTGTCACGGCACCTTACGAGCCTTCCTCGTCGTCGTCGACCACGTTGGTGAACGCGCTCTCTTCGCCCAGCTCCGAGGTGTCCTCAATGACGTCGCCGTACTCGTCGCGCTCCTCGTCATCGGTGCTCTCGGCCGGGGCGTCCAGGCTCTCCTGGTCCACCGCCTCGACCTCGGGCGTCTCCTCGGCGCTCTCGGTATCCGGCTCCGGCGCCGGTGCCGGCGCCGCCGCCGGTGCGGCTGCCGCCTTCCCGCCACGCTTGCGCCGGCTACCGCCGGCGGGCGACTCGGGCTCCACCTTGGTGCCGCACGACGGGCACACGATGGGAGAGCGGCGCAGATCGTAGAACTTGGTGCCACAGGACGGGCAAAGGTGCTTTTTGCCCCATTCTGGTTTGGCCACGACGTTGACCCCCGATTGCTGTCCGCATCCGCGTTTGGGGTCGCGCAATTGCCACGCCCCCCGTGGACCTGTCAAAACGTAATTGACCCGGCGCCGGCCCCGGCAGCCGGCGCCCGACTTACCTCTGTTCCCGGGATTCGCTATGGCCGCTTCCGGATCCGCCGCACCGCGCGCGGTCGCCGCCCGCCCGGCGGGCGCGCTTTCGGGCACGCTCGCCGTGCCCGGCGACAAGTCGATCTCCCACCGGGCTCTGATGCTGGGCGGTCTCGCCGTCGGGCCGACCCGCATCACCGGGCTGCTGCTGGGCGTGGACGTGCGCGCGACGGCCGCCGCGATGGCCGCGCTGGGCGCCGAAATCGACGCGGGCGACGATGCCTGGACCGTGTACGGCCGCGGCGTGGGTGGCCTGACCGAGCCGGCGGACGTCCTCGACCTGGGCAACTCGGGCACCTCGGCCCGGCTGCTCCTGGGCCTGATCGCGGGCCACGCCGTCACCGCCTTCGTCACCGGTGACGCCTCGCTGCGCCGACGCCCCATGCAGCGCGTCATCGACCCGCTGCAGCAGGTGGGCGCGCGTTTCCTCACGCGCAGCGGCGGTCGCCTCCCGCTCGCGGTTACGGGCGCGCGCGAGCCCATGGCGATTCGCTACGACCTGCCCGTGGCCTCGGCCCAGGTGAAGTCGGCCGTGCTCCTGGCGGGTCTCAACGCCATGGGCGAGACGGCCGTGACCGAGCCGCAGGACACCCGCGACCACACCGAGCGCATGCTCCGCGCTTTCGGCGCCGAGGTGGCGGTGGCGCGCGACGAATCGGGCCGGCGCGTCACCCGCCTGACGGGCCAGCCGGAGCTGACGGGGCAGGCGGTGACCGTGCCCGGCGACCCCTCCTCGGCGGCGTTTCCGCTGGTCGCCGCGCTCCTCGTGCCCGGTTCGGCCGTGCGCCTGCCGGGCGTGGGCATGAACCCGCACCGGACGGGGCTGTTCACCACGCTGCGCGAGATGGGCGCCGACCTCGGCATCGAGAACGCGCGCGAACAGGCCGGCGAGCCGGTGGCGGACCTCGTGGCCCGCGCGGGGCCACTGCAGGGGGTGACCGTTCCCGCGGAACGCGCGCCCGCGATGATCGACGAGTACCCGGTGCTCGCCGTCGCGGCCGCCTGTGCCGAGGGGCGCACGGTGATGCACGGTGTGGGCGAGCTGCGGGTCAAGGAAAGCGACCGCCTGTCCGGCATCGCCGAGGGGCTGCGCGCCTGCGGCGTCACCGTCGAGTCGGGCGAGGACTGGCTCGCCGTGACCGGCCAGGGGGCACCGCCGCCGGGTGGCGCCACCATTGCGACCCAGCTCGATCACCGCATCGCCATGGCCTTCCTCGTGCTCGGCCTTGTCGCGCGCGGGGGCGTGACTGTGGATGACGCCGGCCCGATCGAGACCTCGTTCCCCGACTTCGTCGCGGCGATGCGCGGGCTGGGGGCGGACATCGCCGAGCTATCGTGACGCGGGCCTCCCCAGGGGCGTCCGCGCCGGCCGGTTCAGCCCATCGGGTCGTCCCCCATCGCGCCCTCCGCCAAGCCCGCCAGCGGGACCGTTTCGGCGACCGCCTCGCCCAGCTCGAGGGTGATGCCGTCGCCGGGCGTGGGGCCCGTGATGGCGAGCGGCTCGCCTGCGGCGCCGGCGAGTTCGAATCGCTGCGCGCCGGTTTGGGACAGCGTGGCGTTCCCGCCGGCAAGGCGCAGCTCGAGGCCCTGGTTGAGGCTGGGGAACGTGACCATCGGCGCATCGTCGGCTTCAATGACGAATCCGTCGGCGGTGACGTCGAACGCGATCGCGTCCAGGTGCCGGTCGATGTCGAGGCGCTCCAGGTTGGCGTCGGCGACCACCCCGCGCGTTTCCGGGTGGAGCACGACGGCTTCGGGTCCGCCGCTTCGGCCGTAGACCTGGACGGCCTCCGCAAGGTGCATCGTCGCCCCGGCGTGAAGGAACACGTTCGCTGCCGGCTGCCCGTCGCCGCCCGGACGCGCGGCGACGGCGTCGCCGAGGCGAATGCCGGCGGTGTCGGCACCGTCCGGGCCGATCTCCGCCGTCCTGCCGTCGCCGCCCGAAAGGCGGAAGGCTTGCGCGCCCGTTTGTTCGATGCGCGCCTCCCCCTCGGCGAAATGCAGGCTCGCCGGGCGGTTCAGGCTGGGCAGCGTGACCAGGGTGGTTCCCGACGCTGTCAGCGCCAACCCGTCGGCCGTGACCTGGAAGGCGATCGTGTCGAAGGGGTGGGGAATGTCCAGCCGTTCGAGGTTGGCGTCGGTGCGGAGGTTTGCCGCGCTTTCCGCGAGGGCGATGCGCTCCTCGCCGCCCCGCCCGTAAACGGCCACGGCGTCGTACAGGATCAGACCGGCATCCGGCGCCAGGAACACCCGGGCTGCGCGCGCCGGGAGATCGGCCGCGTTCTCGGTGGTATCGGCAAAACTGAGTTGCTCGACCGCCGTCAGGGTGTCCCGATCCGGTGCGCCCCCGGTCCGCGCGACGACGATGTCCGCGCCGTTGCGGGTTACCGTATACGCCCCGCGGGGCCCGGCGAAGACGGCGGTGTCGAGACCCGTCCCGCCGTCGAGACGATCGTTTCCGGGTCCCCCGTCGAGCCGGTCGGCGCCCGCGCCGCCCATGAGCGTGTCGTGCCCCAGATCGCCCGCGAGCGTGTCGCTGTCGGGGGAGCCCGTGATGCGATCGGCGAAGATCGTGCCGGCGGTCGTGCCGCCGCCCGGCTCGGCCGTGTGCGTGTCGGTCCCCTGGGCGAGCAGCCCGACACGGTGCAGCAGGGTGTCGGCCGGCATGACATTGTTGAGATAGAGAAGGTCGTCCCGGCCGTCGCCCGTGGCGTCGGCGAAGCGCGCCCAGGTGACGTTGCCCGCCGGCGGGCTGTCGAGCCGGAGCGCTGTGGGGGCGGCCTCGGCAAGCGTCTGGAACGTGCCGTCGCCCAGATTGACGAACACCGTCTCACCGATGGTGGGAAGGTCCTGCACCAGATCGAACGTCCAGTGCAGGTCGCCCAGACCGTCGGCGTTGACGTCGACGATTTCGACGGACGCGCCGCCGGGAAAGCCGGCGGGCGACTCCAGCTCGTAGCTTCCCAGCGCCGTGACGGTGCGATCCGCGAACCCGCCCTCGGCCTGCTGTATCAGGATCTGGATGAAGTTGGCGTCGTGACGGGCAAAGTCGGCGTAATAGATGACGATGTCGGCCTGTCCGTCGGCGTTCAGATCCCCGGTGTTGATCTTGTCCGCGAACAGATTGCCGGGCGGGCGTCCGGTGACGGCTTCCGGCGGTCGGGGAATGACGAAGCTGGGCTGGTCGGTGAAACCCGCGCCGGTGTTGGCATAGACCCGCGTATCGAAAAGCTGGTCCGCTCCGCCAAAGTCCTGGGCGAATCCCAGAACCAGGTCGGGCCGGGCGTCCCCGGTCGCTTCAAGGAACCCGGCCACCGTGGGTAGCACATCGCCGTCGAGCCGCGTGTCCGCGTCGTCCGGAACGCGGTCCATCGCCAGGGTGAAACGGCCGTCGCCCTCGTTGACGAAGATCTGCAGGCCGCGGCCGTCGGAATGCGTATTCGGCTGCGCGTTGATCGCGGCGGCGTCGGGATCGCCGTCGCCGTCGATGTCGGCGGTGCGCGTGCTGTGCCAGAACGCCACCTCGCCGTTCACGCCCTCGCCGGACGGGCCGGGGCGCAAGCCATCGGGGCCGCCGAGGAAGAGTTTGTTCGTCGCGCCCGGGTTGATACCGCCCGCGCTGGTCTCGACGCCGTGGTCGCCGAAGAGCACGTCCAGGTGGCCGTCGCCGTCGAAATCCGCCACGTTGGCGTCCTGGACCCAGCCGGTCTCGACGTCGAAGCTGTCGTCGCGACGCGCGATATCGCCGGAGTCGGGATCCACCGTGAACGCCCGGATGGGTAGGGCATCCGTGTTCTCACTGCGGTAGCGGGTGTAGGGGATGAGAACCGCGTGCTGCCCGTCGGCGGTGAAGTCCCCGGCGGCGATCGCTTCGGCCGGGCCCGCCCCCGGCCACGGGGCGGGCTGCGGCGTGGATAGACTGGCGCGGTAGGCCATGACCGGAATGTCCTTGCGGAAAAGGGCTAGGCCTTGATCGTAGACCCGCAGGGCGGCGTGGGATTGATCTGGGTCAGATTTTGGTTCCGCGCGGGAAAACAATCACACGGTGACGCTTGGCGGTGCCGAAGGGGGGCGGGACAGGGTTGAAATGTCGCGCCCCACCGCCGGATCTTGACCCCGCATCGCCGCGCGGTCAGGCTTTGTTCAGAATAGGAAAAAATCCACGTTATTGGAGATATCGGTGACCATGACCATGAAACGCATCGCCATGCGCGGCGGCGCCCTCGCCACGGCGTTGGCCTTTTCCGCGGGCCTTGCGGCTGCGGCCGCGGGCTCGCAAACGCAACTCGACGTCGACAAGCTGCACGAGCGCGCGAACGAGACCTTCGAGCCGATTCCCTCGCGGGTGCCCGAGGTGGACGGCAATGCGGTGACGCACAGCCGCGTCGAACTGGGACGGATGCTCTTCTTCGACCCGCGGCTGTCGGCGAGCCAGGCGCTATCCTGCAACTCCTGCCACCAGATGGGCCTGGGCGGGGATGACAACCAGACCACCTCCATCGGTCACGGCTGGCAGCAGGGGCCGCGCAACGCGCCCACGGTCTTCAACGCCGTGTTCAACACCGCGCAGTTCTGGGACGGCCGCGCCGAGGACCTGAAGGCGCAGGCGAAGGGACCCGTACAGGCGAGCGTGGAAATGGCGAACACGCCCAAGCGCGTGGAAAAGACCCTGCGTTCCATCCCCGGCTACATCGACGCTTTCGAGAAAGCGTTCCCGCGCCAGGACCAACCCGTGACCTTCGACAACATGGCCAAGGCCCTCGAGGCGTTCCAGGCCACCCTGATCACCCCGGCCTCGCGCTTCGACCAGTTCCTGGAGGGCAACTATGACGCTCTCGACACCAGGGAGAAGCGCGGCCTGAAGGCGTTCATGGACGTGGGCTGCTCGGCCTGCCACGCCGGTGTGAACCTGGGCGGGCAGAATTACTACCCCTTCGGCGTGGTCAAAAAGCCCGGTTCCGAGGTGCTCCCGCGCGACGACAAGGGCCGGTTCCAGGTCACCAAGACGGCGAGCGACAACTATGTCTTCCGGGCCGCGCCGTTGCGCAACATCGAGTTGACGGCGCCGTATTTCCACAGCGGGCAGGTCTGGGACCTGGAGCAGGCGGTCGCGATCATGGGCGTGGCCCAGCTCGGTCAGGAGCTATCCGAGAAGCAGATCACCCAGATCACCGCGTTCCTGCGCACGCTCACCGGGGAACAGCCGCGCGTGCAGTATCCCGTGCTGCCCAAGGGCACGGACGAGACCCCGCGGCCGGTGCCCTTCGAGGAGGCGCCCGAAAGGCGGTAACATGGCGCCGCCCCCGGAACCGGGGTGGCGTCCCGGCAAAGTAACCACAGGTCCTGCGGCCCGCCGGTTTTGCGCCGGCGGGCCGTTGTCGTCGGCCGCGCCCACAGCGGACACCGCGGGCAGTGTGGCCAACCCAGGGTTGCCCGTTCGCCTGTTTCGTGATAAGAATACGACGTGAACAAAGGCCGAACATACCATAGGAGGCGATCATGGACCGGGTCGACAAGCTGCTCCACGCCATCGTCGAGCGGGAAGGCGGGCTTTCCGACCACCCCGACGACAAGGGCGGCATCACCAACCACGGCATCTCCCTGCGTTACGCCAAGCAGAAGGGGCTCGACCTGAACGGGGACGGCACCGTGGACGAGCAGGACATCCGCATGGTGACCAAGGACAAGGCGGTCGAGTTGTACCGCGAGGACTTCTACACCGCGCCCGGGATCGACCGCCTGCCCGAGGCGCTTCAGCCCTTGATGACCGACTTCGCCGTGAACAGCGGGCCGGGCCGCGCGGTGTGCGAGCTTCAGGACACGCTGGAGCGCATGCGCCAGACCGCGCCCTCGGTTCTGGGTGACACGGAGATCGCGGTCGACGGTGTCATCGGGCCGAACACCGTGCGCGCCGCCGAACGCACGCAAAAGGCGATGGGGAATTATCTCGTCAACGCCGTGTGCAACGCCCGCCTGGATTTCCTCAACCAGATCGTCGAGAAGGACCCCAGCCAAAAGGCCTTCCTCGACGGCTGGCACAAGCGCGTGCGCGAATTCATGGTGGCCTGACGGCGATGCTGGGCAAACTCGGCCGGCTGTTCGGCGGCGGGCTGATGAAGGGTGCGAACCGGCTGGTGGAGACCGTCTGGGGCTCGGCGGAGAACGACGCGTCCCGGGCCGCGCGCCGCCGGGCCCGCGCCACCTCGCAGTTCGCCGGGGAGTTCCGTCGCCTTGCCGCGCGCACCTGGTGGGACGCCTTCATCGACGGGCTCAACCGTTTGCCGCGGCCCACGCTGGTCATCCTGGTGCTGGGCTATTTCGGCCTCGCCTACGCCGATCCCACGGAGTTCCAGATCCTCAACACGGCGCTGGAAGGCGTGCCGCAGCCGGCGTGGTACCTGCTGGGCGCCATCGTGACCTTCTATTTCGGCGCGCGCGAGCTGGACAAGGG
>CAJXKW010000159.1 GCA_913055855.1 uncultured Limimonas sp.
TGGGGCCGCTGTTCGAGGCGGAACCGGGTTCCGTGGTGACGGCCGAGATGGACAAGGGCGTGGTCGTGGGGGAACTCACCGAAATCCGAACGCCCGACCCGGCGCAGAACCCGCAGCAGCTGGCGCAGATCGAGCAGCGCGTGCGCCAGGGGCTGCAGAACGCCATGCTGCAGCAGTACGTCAATGCGCTGCGCCAGCGCTACACCCTGCGCCTGAACCAGTCGCAGCTCGACAGCATACTCAATCGCATGTACTAGGAGTGCACGCCCGCCGGCATGGACATTTCACCCGGTTATTCCGAGTTCGCCGCGATCCATGACGCGGGCCGCGCGCAGGTCGTGGCCACGCGCCTGGTCGCCGACCTGGAGACGCCCGTCTCCGCGTTCCTCAAGCTCGCCGAGGGCCAGCCCAACGCTTTCCTGTTCGAGTCCGTCGAGGGCGGCGCGCGCATCGGGCGCTATTCCTTCATCGCCATGGCCCCCGACGTCGTCTGGCGGTGCCGCGGTACGCAGGCGGAGATCAACCGGCGGGCGCGCTACGCCCCCGACGCGTTCGAACCAGTGGGCGAGCCGCCGCTGGCGAGCCTACGCGCGCTGCAGGCGGAATCGCACATCGACCTGCCCGAGGGCACGCCGCCCATGGCCAGTTCGCTGATCGGCTACATGGGCTACGACACCATCCGGCTGGTGGAGGCCATTCCGGACACCAACCCGGATCGGCTGGGCATTCCCGACGCGATCTTCGTCCGGCCCACGGTCACGGCCGTCTTCGACCGGCTGGAGGACCGCATCACCGTGTTCACGCCGGTCTTTCCGCGCGCCGGCATGACGGCGGAAGCGGCCTGGGAGCTGGCGGGCGAGCGGCTGGCCAACACCGTGCGCGACTTCGAACGCTCCCTGCCCTATCGGCGCGAGCGCGTCGCCGGCGAGGCCGCCCTGCCCGCGCCGGAGTCCAACATGACGCGCGCGGGCTTCCACGCCATGGTCGAGCGCGCCAAAGAATACATCTCCGCGGGGGACATCTTTCAGGTGGTGCCGTCGCAGCGCTTCCGCGTGCCGTTCGACCTGCCCCCGTTCACGCTGTATCGCGCGCTGCGCCGGCTCAACCCGTCGCCGTTCCTGTTCTTCGGGCAGTTCGATAACTTCGCCATGGCGGGCTCGAGCCCGGAGATCCTGGTGCGCCTGCGCGGCGACGAGGTGACCGTGCGGCCGCTCGCGGGCACGCGCAAACGCGGCGCCACGCCCGCCGAGGACAAGGCCCTGGCGGAGGAGCTTCTCGCCGACCCGAAGGAGCTCGCCGAGCACCTGATGCTGCTCGACCTGGGGCGCAACGACGTGGGCCGGGTCAGCCGGATCGGCAGCGTCAAGGTCACCGAGCAGATGGTGATCGAGAACTACAGCCACGTCATGCACATCACGTCCAACGTCGTGGGCAAGCTGGATCCCCGCTTCGACGCCATGGACGCCCTCATGGCCGGCTTCCCCACGGGCACGGTCTCGGGCGCGCCCAAGATCCGCGCCATGGAAATCATCGACGAGCTGGAGCCGGAGCGGCGCGGACTCTACGCGGGCGCCGTGGGCTACTTCGGCGCGAATGGCGACATGGACACCTGCATCGCCCTACGCACCGCCGTGGTCAAGGCGGGGCAGATGTATGTCCAGGCCGGCGGCGGCGTGGTCGCGGACAGCGATCCGGAAACCGAGTACCAGGAAAGCTGCAACAAGGCGCGCGCCCTTATCCGGGCCGCCGAAGAGGCCATGCGATTCGCCGCCAGCGGGCGGTGACCTCGAGTGCGATGCGATCCGGATGGATCGCTGAATCGCGCGCTATCCTTTGAAGATAGGGCAAGATTCAGCGGTCAGGTGACCCAACCTGCTCGCATCTTGCCCTACGCCCGCGCGCCCTGGGCCTTCATGTGCTCGGGCAGGCGTTCGTGGCTGCCGTACATGAAGTGGTGCTGCATCCGCTCGGAAAAGCGCGACGCCTCGGTCACGCGTCCAACGGCCTCGGCGACCTCGCGCGTGAGCATGGGGTTGTTGCCGCAGCACAGACCCAGATAGCTCACGCCCAGCGCGTTGGCTTCTTCGGCCCACTGCCGGACCTCGTAGCGGTTCATGAACAGCGGATCGAGGGCGGTCGGGAAGGTCCGGCCGTGCGGCGCCGGACAGGTGCAGGTGTCATCGTCCGGCAGGTTGAAGAACGTCGGGTGCTCACTCGTGGTTCGGTAGGGCAGCGGCAGCGCCGCGATCGGCCCCGAACAGGCCGCGCGCACCTCGCGCAGCAGCGGCATGAAAGTGGGAATCCCGCGGAAGCAGTTGAGGCCTACCACGTCCGCCCCGTGGCGCTCCAGCTCGGCGCAGGTCTCCGCCGGCGTGGGGCCGTCAAGCATGCGCCCGTCGGCCATCACGCCCAGGGTCACCACGGCCGGCAGGTCGTGGCGCTTCATCGCCTCAAGCGCCGCCAACGCCTCGCCGCGGTAGTAGAAGGTCTCGCCGATCAGCATGTCAGCACCCTCCGCCGCGGCCCAGCCGCACATCTCACGGAATATCCCGCGAACCTCGTCCTGCGTCGTGGGATCCTCGGGATTCCAGATATTCGTGTTGGAGATGTTGCCCGCCATCAGGTCGGGCTCGCCCGAGGGATTGCCGTCCGCGACCTCCCTGGCAATCCGCAGCGCCGCGCGGTTCAGCGGCTCCAGGACGTCCTCCTTGCCGATGACGCGCATCTTCTCCCGGTGACCGTTGTAGGTGAACGCCTGGACGACGTCGGAGCCGGCGCGCTGAAAATCCCGGTGCAGCATGCGCAGCGCCTCCGGGTTCTCCAGCGCCACCTCGGGGACGAACTCACCGGCGGAGCAGTACCCGCGGCGCTCCAGCTCGAACAGGAAGCCTTCCGCGCAGATCACCGGCCCCTGCGCCAGCCGCTCCAAAAGCCCGCGTTTCGCTGTCATCGGCACGTCCCATCGCTCGCACACGGTATTCACGTTAGAGTAGAAGCGCCACCCCGCACGATCAATCCTATCCCGCCCGAATGTAGCGCACGGCCGTGTCCTGCTCGAACAGGTAGAGCAGCACGCGCAGTGCCTGTCCGCGCCGGCCCTGGAGATCGGGGTCGCGGTCCAGAACGAGCTTGGCCTCGTCCCGAGCCGCCGCCAGGAGATCGCCGTGGACGGCCAGATCGGCAAGGCGGAACTCGGGAAAGCCGCTCTGGCGCGTGCCCAGCAGCTCGCCGTGGCCGCGCAGGCGCAGGTCCTCCTCGGCGATGCGGAAGCCGTCGTCGGTCTCGCGCAAGGTGTTGAGCCGGGCGCGCGCCGCCTCGCCCAGCGGCCCCTGATAGAGCAGCAGACACGTCGCCTTGGCCGTGCCGCGCCCGATGCGCCCGCGCAGTTGATGGAGCTGCGCCAGGCCAAAGCGCTCGGCGTGCTCGATGACCATGACCGTCGCCGCCGGGACGTCCACGCCCACCTCGATCACCGTCGTGGCCACCAGCAGGTCCACCTCGCCGTCCTTGAACGCGGCCATGACGGCGTCCTTGTCGGCACTCTTCATGCGCCCATGCACGAGGCCGACGCGCTCGCCGAAACGTTCCTTGAGCGCAGCGTAGCGCGCTTCCGCGGCGGCGAGTTCGCCGCTGTCGTCCTCCTCGACGAGCGGGCAGACCCAGAACGCCTTGCTGCCCTGGTCCATGGCGCGGGCCACGCCGTCGATCACCTGGTCCAACCGGTCCATGGACATGGTGCGGGTGTCCACGGGCTTGCGCCCGGCGGGCTTCTCGGTCAGGCGCGAGGCGTCCATGTCGCCGTAGCTGGTGAGCACGAGGGTGCGCGGGATGGGGGTGGCCGTCATCACCAACACGTCCACGCCCTTGCCCTTCGCCTGGAGTGACATGCGCTGGTGCACGCCGAAGCGGTGCTGTTCGTCGATCACTGCCAGGCCGAGGTCGTGGAAGGCCACGTCGTCCTGGAACAGGGCGTGCGTGCCCACGGCGAGCATGGCCCGGCCGGACGAAATCTCCTCCAGGATGGCCTGGCGGTTCCGGCCCTTGTCGCGCCCGGTGAGCAGCAGGACGTTGATCCCGGCGGCGTCGGCGAGCGGGCGGATGGTGGCGTAATGCTGGCGCGCCAGCACTTCCGTGGGCGCCATCAGCGCCGCCTGGCAGCCCGCCTCCACGGCCGTGAGCATGGCCAGCAAGGCGACCACGGTCTTGCCGCTGCCCACGTCGCCCTGGAGCAGGCGGAGCATGCGCGACGGCGCGGCCATGTCCGAAAGAATCTCCGTAACGGCCTGTTTTTGCGAATTCGTCAGGTCGAACGGCAGGGCGGCGGCGGCTTTCGCGCGCAGGTGCCCGTCGCCCTGGATGGGCCGGCCCGTCTGGCGGCTGTGGTGGCGGCGCACCAGGGCGAGCGCGAGCTGGTTGGAAAGCAGCTCGTCGTACGCCAAACGCTGCCGCGCGCCCGTCGTGGGGACGAGATCCGCCTCGCACTGCGGGTGGTGCGCGGCCACCAGGGCCTCGCGCCAGCGCGGCCATTCCTGCCGGGCCAGGAACGTGGGCTCGATCCACTCGGGCAATTCGGGCGCGCGCTGCAGTGCGCCGTCGATCGCCTTGGCGAGCATCCGGGGCGTGAGCCCCGTCGTCAGGGAATAGCTGGGCTCGACGCCGGCGACCAGCGGGCCCTGTTCCGGCGGAACCACGTGGTCGGGGTGGCTCATCTGCGGTGTGCCCTGGAAGATCTCCACCTTGCCGCTGACCACGCGCGTCGCTCCCACCGGCAGGATGCGGTTCAGGTAGTCCGGCTTGGCGTGGAAGTAGACGATGTCGAGCACGCCCGTCTCGTCGAAGCAGCGCACCTTGAACGGCTGCCCCTTGCGCATGGGCGGCCGGTGCTCGTCCACGCGCACGGTGAGCGTGGCGATGCGCCCGGGCTGGGCGTCGGCGACCTGGGGCGCGTAGCTGCGGTCGATCACGCTGTTGGGGAGGTGCCAGCACAGGTCGACCACGTGCGGCCCGGCGAGCTTCTCGAACAGCGCGCGCGTGCGCGGCCCGACGCCGGGCAGCGTCGAGATGTCGGCGAACAGCGGATAGAGCACCTCCGGTCGCACGCGCGCGTCCTCCCGCTCGGGCGGATTGCGCGCAGCAGGGCCGATCGAACCCCCGGCGTCCCTTCTCCCCGCCTGCGGGGGAGAAGGCCAGGATGAGGGGGCAACCGAACCGCCGCGCGCCGCATGCCGCATGTCGGAGATACCAGGGTGCCCGGAGACGGGGAAGTGGGGCGGCCTAGCTATCGTCCGCCGCGGCGCCGTCGATCCCGGCGCGCAACGCGTCGACGGCGGCCGCCATATCGAACCGATCCGGATGCAGGTCGTCCAAGTGAAACGGACAGCCGAGATCGCTTGGAATCAAGGGCTCGCCGTAGATCCGCAGCTTGGCGTTGGCGTCCGTGACAGCGGCCGTCCATGCGTCCGTCAAGGAAACCCTGTGCCGCAGGCTCGGCGACTCGCCGAGAACGTCGAACGCCTCCCGGACATGCCGCAAAATTTCGTCCATCCAATGGTCCCGCGGCTCGCCCGCCGTGCTGGCGGCCATGAGGAGGAGGTGTTGTAGCGCCACGCGAAGGTGGCTTTGAAGTGCGCGCTTCTCGGCCTTGCCCAAGTCCGCGATCTCCTCGGCGACGTGCCCGACGTCGAAGCGGTTGTCGCCGGCAAGCCGGCGCAGCCGCTCGGCCTGATCCGCCGTCCACGCATAAAAATCGCGGTCGTAGAGGTCGATGCCCGTCTCCCGTGTCATGACCGGCTCCGCCAAGTGCTGGCCATGATGATAGGCGCGACCCGGCGCCGTGTCATGCCCGGGCCGCCCGATCTGCCGGGCGCTGCACGGCGTGCGCGGGCGAGTGCAGCGTGGTTGGCGATGGTGACGTCGGGCCGCCACTTGGGGAAGTGGCGATCCCAGTGATACTCCCTTCTCCCCCACGCAAGGCAAAGGCGGCCGGTCGATCAGCCATGGTCCCTTCTCCCCCGCTTGCGGGGGAGAAGGTCAGGATGAGGGGGGCAAATTCCCGAACTTCGGGCGCCGCCGAGGACCAAACCCCTCACCCTGTCCCTCTCCCCTTTGCCAAAGGGGAGAGGGGACGCACCGGCGCATCGCCGCGCCCGCATGCCGCCCGTTGGAGATACCAGGGTGCCTGGAGAGGGGGAACTGGGCCGAATTGGCTGCGGCCGAACGGCGCACGGTTACGAGCGATCCAGGCCCGCTTCAATCTCGTCGAGCAGGCCCGGATGGTAATCCTCGCCCTGCCCGGCCGCTTCTTCGGCCTCCGCGACCGCGATGGCCCGGCGCAGCGCCGCGGCGCGCGCGCTATCGTCATGTTCCATGTCGCGAAGCAGGCCGAGGGCCACGCCGAGCAGCTCCGTCTCACTCCCGTAGTGGCCGGACTCCAGCAACTCGCGGATCAGCCGATCCTGCTCGTCCGTCGGGGTCACCGTGCGCGTCGGCATGGCGAGCATCCTCGTGTCGATTGTCAGCCAGTCTGGCAGGCATGGCGCCAACGGGCAACGCGGCCTTCGACCGACGCGCTTGACCGCGCGCGCCCAGGTCCGCATATCACGATCAAACAGCGCCCACGCGTGGCGGCAGCGCGTTTTGCGACCTTCCTGTGTGGGGCGGCGCGATGAACTGACCCAGTACGCCGGCGTCGGCGCGAACGCCACCGGGGATTTTGCGCCCGGTAAACCCACGTGCGCAGCCGAAACCCCGGCAATGGCTACGCGTACCCGCCCACGGCAACGCGGCCGAGATAGCACCGGACGGCCTCCGCCCAGCCCTGCTTGACAAGATCCTCGGGCGTCTGATCGCCGAACGATGGTGGCACCTGCGCGCGGTACCAGGCGATAGCTCCCATCTTTCGACAAGCTCAAGATGAGGCCTCACCCTGAGCCTGTCGAAGGGTGAGGCGACAATTTCAACCAACTTGATTGGCTCGGCCATATAGAGCATCCCGCACCGGCGACCAAGCACCCGCTGTGCGCGGGCCACATGCATCCCACATTGGCGTCGGCAGCAACGTTCGGAGCCCGCCCATGCCCGCACCCGAAGGTCTCGACGCCCGGCGCAAGAAGGCGTACTTCAATTCCT
>CAJXKW010000160.1 GCA_913055855.1 uncultured Limimonas sp.
GCCTGTCTCGGCCACGTCCGGCGCGGCCACGGGCTTTGGCGGCGCGCGCGGCATCGTCATCGCGGCGAAGCCGAGGCCCTGCTCGCGCGCGTGGAGATGACGGACCTCGCCGGGCGGCCCGCCGATACCCTGGCCTATGGCGACGTCAAGCGCCTGGAGCTGGCCATGGCGCTGGCGGGCGATCCCGTTCTCCTGCTGATGGACGAGCCCACGGCGGGCATGGCGCCGGACGAGCGGGCGGCCTTCATGCGCCGGGTTGCGGCGGAGGCGCGCGAGCGGCGCCGGGCGGTGCTGTTCACCGAGCACGACATGGACGTCGTCTTCGGCCACGCCGACCGGGTGCTGGTCATGGCCCGCGGCGCGCGCATCGCCGAGGGCCCACCCGAGGCGGTCCGCGCCGACCCGCGCGTCCAGGCGGTCTATCTGGGCGGCGCTTCCCCGGCGGGCGATCCGGCGGAGGCGGCATCATGCTGAGCCTGCGCGGCGTCGACGTCTTCTACGGCCGGGCGCAGGCGTTGTTCGGGATCGACCTGGACGTGCCCGCGGGCAGCGTCACCGCCCTGCTGGGCCGCAACGGCGCGGGCAAATCGACCACGCTCAAGGCCGTGATGGGCCTTCTGCCGGTCGCGCGCGGCGCAATCACCCTGGCGGCCACGCCCATTGCGAATCGCCCGCCCTACGAAATCGCCCGCATGGGAATCGGCTACGTGCCCGAGGACCGGCGCATCTTCGCCGACCTGACCGTGGCGGAAAACCTTGCCGCCGGCTGGCGTCCGCCCCGTACGGACGCGCCCGCCTGGACACAAGCGGAGGTCTACGCGCTGTTTCCGAATCTCTACGAGCTACGCCACCGCCGCGCGGGCCGGACGAGCGGCGGCGAGCAGCAGATGCTCGCGCTCGGCCGCACACTGATGGGCAACCCGCGCCTGCTCCTGCTGGACGAACCCTCGGAAGGGCTGGCGCCCGTGGTCGTCCAGGCGATGGCGGCGGCGATTCGCACGCTGACCGACAACGGCGTGACCATTCTGATGTCGGAACAGAACCGGGCCTTCGCCGACCGGGTGGGCACATACACCGTGACCCTGGCGAAAGGGCGGGTCGAAACCGGATCATCCGCCTGAGACCGACGGATTCGCTTCCAGGACCGTCATTCCGGTCGCCCGACTTGCGCTTTGCCAGCCAGACGCGGGCGCGACTTCACCGGCTACGCGCACGACGCTTGGGCGGGCAAATCAGCGCCGGCGCCGCATTTACGCTGTTTTAAGCCGGAAGAGCGGAGCCTATCCTTTGGCGCACGCCATCGGGGGTGCTAACGGGGGGTTGAACCCGGCATATGCTGGTCACGATTTCGCAAGGTGCGGCACCCTGTCGCTTCAGCGATACGCGTGGTCGCGGCAACGGCAGCCCAACCCCTGCGGAACAGCGCCAAATGCCGACCGGCAAACGCACAGAGCGTGGGACGAGGTTTCGGGGATGAGCGACGACGGCGACGATCTGGATCTGAACGAACTCGAGGACGATGAACTCGTCAAGCAGATGCAGGACGACCTCTACGACGGCCTCAAGGACGAGGTCGCCGAGGGGACGCAGATCCTCATCGACCGCGGCTGGGAGCCCTACAGGGTGCTTACCGAGGCGTTGGTCGAGGGTATGCGGGTCGTCGGCATCGACTTCCGAGACGGCATTCTTTTCGTCCCCGAGGTGCTGATGAGCGCCAACGCGATGAAGGCGGGGATGCAGATCCTGCGCCCGCTGCTCGCGGAATCGGATGCCCCGAAGCAGGGCAAGATGGTCATCGGCACCGTGAAGGGCGACATCCACGACATCGGCAAGAACCTGGTGTCGATGATGATGGAGGGTGCCGGCTTCGAGGTGATCGACATCGGGATCAACAATGCCGTGGAGAACTATCTTGAGGCCCTTGAAGAGCACCAGCCGGACATCCTGGGCATGTCGGCGCTGCTGACCACCACCATGCCGTACATGAAGGTCGTCATCGACACGCTCGAGGAGAAGGGCCTGCGCGACAAGTACATCGTCATGGTCGGTGGCGCGCCGCTGAACGAGGAGTTCGGCCGGCACATCGGCGCCGACGCGTACTGCCGCGACGCCGCCGTGGCCGTGGATACGGCCAAGGAACTGATGACGCGGCGCGACAACCAGTTGGCCGCCGCGCAGGGTTGACCGGAGTCGCCGGGGACGGGCCGCGCGCCCCTTCCCGGCGGCCCGTTCGAAAGCATGGTTCCATGACACAGCAGCCGGAAGCCGCGGACGCCGAGAACCGGCGCCCGCGCACTCTCCTCATCGCCTGCGGCGCCCTGGCGCGCGAGCTGCTGGATCTCATCCAGCGCGAAGGATGGGATCACATGGAACTCACGTGTCTGCCCGCCAAGTGGCACAACACGCCGGACAAGATCCCCGAGGCCGTGCGCGCCAAGATCCGTGAGGGCCGCCGGCACTTCGACCGGATCTACGTGATGTACGCCGACTGTGGCACGGGCGGCGTGCTCGACCGCGTCCTGGAAGACGAGGGTGTGGAACGCCTGCCCGGCCCGCACTGCTACGCCACCTACCTGGGTCAGCGCGCCTTCGCCGAAATGGCCGAGGCGGATCCCACGGCATTCTACCTCACGGATTTCCTGGTCCGGCACTTCGACCGACTGGTGATCGAGAGCCTGGGTATCGACCGCCATCCGGAGCTGATCCCGATGTACTTCGGCAACTACAGCAAAATGGTCTACTTGGCGCAGAGCGAAGACCCCGCACTGCAAGCGAAGGCGCGGGCGGCGGCCGAGCGGCTCGGTCTGGCGTACGTGTACCGCTTCGCCGGCTACGGCGAGCTGGAAAGTTTCCTCAAAAGAGGCGCATGAGCCGCAAACGAGGCGGATAACCCCCTACAGGAGAGTCAAGGCGCTATGGCGCAAATCACGGTCGTCTACTGGCGCGATATACCGGCCCAGGTCATCGTCAAGTCAGGTCGTAAGAGCGCCAAGCGGCAGCTATCCGAGCGATTCGAGACCGCCATCGATCGGGCCGCCATGAAAGCCAAGCTGCGCGAGACGGACGACTATCTCGCGCACTGGCGCCGGGGTGAGCCCGAGGCCTGCGGCGACGATCTGGAGGCGGAAGCGGATCGCGCCGCTGCCGCGCTGGAGACCGCCTACACGGATGAGCGACTGACCACCCTCGTCGCCGCAGGCGGCGTCGAGCAGGGCTGACAAGGGAGCAGCGAACGATGGCCGAACTGGCGTACCAGGCCCCGCCCGAGACCTATAGCCTGCCCTTGGACCGCAAGGGCCAGATCGTCGAGTTCATGCGCAATTTCTCGATCGAGACAACGCCCGGCTCGGCCGCAAAGATCAACGACTATCGCGAGCACATCGCGCCCGGGACGAAGGTCGCGGTGACCTTCCTGCCCGGCTCGGACTACCGCGACACCATCGCGACGGCGGCGCGCCTCCGGCGCGAAGGCTTCGAGCCGGCGCCGCACATCGCCGCCCGTTCGCTCAAGAACCGCCAGCAGCTCGAGGACTACGTCAAGGGTCTTCGCAACGAGGCCGACGTGCGCCAGGTGGTCGTGCTCGGCGGGGCTGTGGACCGGCCCGTGGGCGATTACAGCGATTCGATGCAATTGCTCGAATCCGGGGTGCTGGACAAGCACGGCATCAAGAAGATCGGTGTGGCCGGCCACCCCGAAGGCAGCCCCGATATCCGCGACGAGGACGTCGACGCCGCCCTGCGCTGGAAGAACGCCTTCGCCGAGCGGACCGATGCCCAGATGTACATCGTCACGCAGTTCGTCTTCGACGCGGCTCCCATCATCGCCTGGGACAAGAAGATCCAGGCTGCGGGGAATACGCTGCCCGTGCACATCGGCCTTCCCGGGCTGGCGACACTGAAGACGCTGATCAATCACGCCCGGGCCTGCGGCATCGGGGCGTCGATGCGGTGGCTTACCCGCCAGGCCAAGGACGTCCGCAAGCTGATGTCGGTGAAGGCGCCCGACGTGCTTACCAGCGACCTGGCGGCGTACTGGGCAGACAATCCCAACTGTGGCATCCAGCGCGTGCACATGTACCCCCTGGGCGGCATGCGCAAGTCCGCGGCGTGGGCGAACGCCGTTGTCCAGGGCGACTTCGAGATGAAGGAAGGCGATCGCGGCTTCACGGTGAACCGCGAGATCAGTTGACGCCAGCTCCCGCGAACAGCCCCTCCCGTTTTGAGGCCCCGGCGTATCGGCCGCGCCGGGGCCGCTTCATGGGTGCGTGGGTTCTGCGCGCGGGTTCGCCGCTACCGCCGTCCCGGCCACGGGTGGTAAGCTCCGGCATCCGAATCGATACCGTTCCCGGTCAATTGGGGGTTCAGGATGCCGCTGTGGCGATTCGTTCCGGTCGCCGATGAAAACGACAGTGCCTGGCAGGACCGGCGCATCTGGCACGGCGTGGTGGTGCGCGCCGCCACCGCCGCAATGGCGCGGGTGATCGCCGACGATGCGGAAGCGCGCCGCGTGCGCGGCGCCGTGGGCAACGAGACCCGGGCGTACAGCGGCGGGTTCGGCGATCCCAACCTGTATTGGGTGGAGCGGCTCTCCGCCGAGGAAGCCGAGCACTACGGCGGGCACAAAGGGCCGGAGGGCGTCGTCGCCAAGGGCGAATCCACCCGCCCGCGGATCTCCGTCTACGCCGGCGCCAACGCGGTACAACCCAAGGCGCCCGCATGATATACTTCAACGATTAGGACGGTTCGAGCGCTTGGCGTCATCCAGCGGATAGGCGTCGCAGCAGCGGCAGCCCGGTGGTTTGCGTATCCGCTTCATGGCGGCAACGCGACGCACCCCGCTTCGCGCCGCGAACACCCGCCATCGCGCTCGAATCCCGCATAGAAGCCTGCGACAGGGAGACTTCCGTTCATGGTTCAAACCGTTGTCGAATCGCACAAGAAGAAGGTCGTCATCGGCGACGATCAGCCGTTCTGCATCATCGGCGAGCGCATCAATCCGACCGGCCGGAAGAAGCTGGCGGCGGAGATGGCCGACGGCGACTTCAGCACGGTGGAAAAGGACGCCAAGAACCAGGTCGCCGCCGGCGCGAGCATGCTGGACGTCAATGCCGGCATCCCGCTCGCGGACGAGCCGCAAATCCTCGCCGACACCATCAAGCTCGTGCAGGAACTCGTGGACGTGCCGCTGGCGATCGACTCCTCCATCGTCGAGGCGCTGGAGAAGGGCTGCGAAGTCTACCAGGGCAAGCCGCTGATCAACTCGGTCACCGGCGAGGAAGAGCGCCTTGAGGCCGTGCTGCCCATCGTGAAGAAGCACAACGCGGCCGTGGTGGCGATCTCCAACGACGAGACGGGGATCTCGGAGGATCCCAACGTCCGCTTCGAGGTGGCCAAGAAGATCATCCAGCGCGCCCAGGATTACGGCATTCCCAAAGAGGACGTCGTGGTCGACCCGCTGGTGATGCCCATCGGCGCCATGAACCAGGCGGGCAAGCAGGTCTTCCACATCCTCAACCGCCTGCGCGACGAGCTGGGCGTGAACAGCACCTGCGGCGCCTCCAACATCTCCTTCGGCCTGCCCAACCGCCACGGCATGAATTCGATCTTCCTCGCCATGGCGGCCGGTGCGGGCATGACCTCGGCGATCATGAACCCGCTGCACGAACCGGAGATGCAGGGCATCATGGCGTCCGACGTGCTCAACGGCGTGGACCCGGACTGCCTGCGCTGGATCAAGAAGTACCGCGAACCCTCGCAGACGCCCGAGGGCCGCGGCGCCCGCGGCGAGCGCCGCCGGCGCCGGGGCGGCAGCGGCGGCGGCGAGAGCAGCAGCGCCAGCTGAGGCCGCCGCCGCAGTGGACCGCAGACCGCCATTCGCCCCGTCGCGCCCCCGCGCGGCGGGGTATGGCGTGTCGCGCCGTGCACACCGCAAAGACCCGATGCCCCGGGCGGGTTCCGACGCGCCTGACGCGGGCAGGTATGCCGCCGGCGTACCTTGACGGCGGGTTTATGGTATCCACCTGCGACACTGAAACGCATCGTGGGTGCAGTGCGACGGGATCGGACCAACGGGCTCGGGATGGAGGCAGCATGGCGGAGGACGCGCTCATCGTCTTCACACCCTCGGGGCGGCGCGGGCGCTTCCCCAAGGGCACAACCGTGCTTCAGGCCGCACGGCGCCTGGGCGTGGATATCGATTCGGTGTGCGGCGGGCGCGCGCTCTGCGGGCGCTGCCAGGTCACGGTGAGCGAAGGATCCTTTGCCAAACACGGCATCGAGAGCCGCGCCGATCACGTCACGCCCTGGAATGACGTCGAACAGCGCTACAAGGAAACCGCGCGCAAGGGCATGGCCGAGGACCGGCGCCTGTCCTGCCAGGCGGAAATCCGGGACGACGTGGTCATCGACGTGCCCGCGGACAGCCAGGTGCACAAGCAGGTCGTGCGCAAGCGCGCCGAGGTGCGCGACATCGTGCTCGATACGGCCGTGCGGCTGTACTACGTCACGGTCGAAGAGCCGGACATGCACAACCCCAGCGGCGACCTGGAGCGCGTCATCAAGGCGCTGCACGATCAGTGGGGGCTGACCGGCGTCACAGGCGGCGACATCGCCACCCTGCGCGAGCTGCAGAAGACTCTGCGCCAGGGCGAATGGGCGATCACCGTCGCGCTGCACGACGACAGCCGCATCATCGCCGCTTGGCCCGGTTTCACCGACCGCGTCTACGGCGCCGCCATCGACATCGGCTCGACCACCATCGCCGCGCACCTGTGCCGCCTGGACACGGGCGAGGTGGTCGCCGCCAACGGCATCATGAACCCCCAGATCCGCTTCGGCGAGGACCTGATGAGCCGGGTCTCCTACGCCATGATGAACCCCGGCGGCGACACGGAAATGACCGAGGCCGTCCAGCAGGCGATCAACGAGCTGCTCACCGAGAGCGCCGGCGAGGCGGGCTGCGATCCGGCGGACATCCTGGAGCTGAGCTTCGTCGGCAATCCCATCATG
>CAJXKW010000161.1 GCA_913055855.1 uncultured Limimonas sp.
TCAAACGGGAACGGGAGAGATCGAGATGTCCCTGCGCGCGCTGTCGTCCCTCGGCATGATGGTGTTCACCGCCTTCGTCCCGGCCAAGGAGGCCCCCGCGGCCGAAACCGGCCAGACCGCGCACCGCTTCGAACTCACCGCAATCGACGGCGCACCGCTGCCCATGTCGCGCTTTGCCGGGAAGACGGTGCTGCTCGTCAACACCGCGTCGAAGTGCGGGTTCACGCCACAGTACGACGGGCTCCAGGCCCTTTACGAGCGCTACAGGGATCGCGGCTTCGTCGTCCTGGGCGTGCCCTCCAACGACTTCGGCAACCAGGAGCCGGGCAGCGAAGACCAGATCGAGTCCTTCTGCGAGACCAACTTCGGCATCACCTTCCCGATGACCGAAAAGGTCGCCGTTACCGGCCCGAACGCGCATCCGCTGTACGCGTGGCTGGTGGACGCCCTGGGTCCGGCGGCCAAGCCACGCTGGAACTTCCACAAGATCCTGATCGGCCCGGACGGCCGGCCGCGCGACGCCTGGCCCAGCACCACATCGCCCAGCTCCGGCAACCTGCAGGCGCGCATCGAGAAGGTCCTGGCGGAAAACCCAGCCGCGGCGAGTTGAGCCGCCCAGGGGCGCCGGCGGCACGCTTCGCACCGGGTTGACGCGTGTGGCCGCGCCATTGCCTGCGGGCCGGACTCCTGTGTGCGCCTGATCATCCGCGACAACGGCAGATCCAGGGCGGTGGCCGATGGAAACATCGCTCGCCATCGCTCTGGAACTGATCGTTGCCGCTGGCCCGGCGCTCGGGTTCGGGCTCTCCAGCACCATCTTCGAGGTTTGCGCGGGCATGCTCATCGCCTCGCCACGTTTGCCCGGCTGCTCGGCGACGCCGGGGCGCGCGACGGTGGGCGACGGGCGGGCTACAGCCGTCCTCGCCCGTCGAGCCGCAGCACCCAGCCGTCTTCGTAGCCCGCGCCCGAACTCGTGGTATAGCCGGCCAGAAGCAAGCTGTCCCCGTCTACCGGCAGGATCACGCCCGGCCAGTCCCAAAGCTCGCCGCCGAAGGTGCGTTCCCAGCTTACCTTGCCGGCCGCATCCAGGTGCACCAGCCAAGCGTCCGCGCTTCCCGCCCCGCGCGACTGTGTGCTCGCGGCCACCAGCGCGCCGCCGCCGGGTGCTGGCGCCACAGACCACGGGCTGTCCGGGTTGGATCCGCCGAGCGTGACCGCCCAGCGCAGCGCGCCGTCCGGCCGTAGGCGCAACACCCAGATGTCGTCCTGCCCGAAGCCGTTGCCGGTCGTGATGGCGCCCAGCACGACGTCGCCGCCGGGCAGGGCGGTGGCGCTCATCGCGCCGTCCAGGCGGCTGCGGTCGTAGCGGCGCGTCCAGGTGGCCGTCCCGTCGGCGAGCGCGAGCCGCCCCGCCCAGACGTCGTAGCTGCCGTCGTCCGCGCGCGCGTAGCCCGCGATGGTGACCGCGGCCGCACGGACCGTGGCGGCGAAACCGCCCTCGTCCGCCGGCGTCCCGAAAGTCTTCTGCCAGACGAGATCGCCCGAAGGGTCGAATCGCAGCGCCCAGACATCGCGGTCGCCGGCCCCGCGCGAGGCGGTGAAACCGGTGGCGACCACACCGCCGTCGGGCGTCGCCGCTGCCCCCAGAAGCCGGTCGTAGGTCGCGCCGCCGAAGGTGCGCTCCCAGACGACGTCGCCCAGGCGGTCAAGCTTGATCACCCAGCCGTCGCTTTCGCCTTCGCCCTGGGTGCGCGTGTGGCCCACGGCGATCACGCCGCCGTCGCGCGCCGGCACCACGGCCGTCAACGCGTCCAGATCGGCCGCGCCGCGCAGGGTGCGCGTCCATACCCGCTCGCCCGTGCGGTTGAGGCGGATCGCCCAGCCCGAGGCGCGCAGGCCCGCGTGGGAGCGCGTCCTGCCCACGAGCACCACGTCCCCGCCGGGCAGGCCCGTGGCCGCGCGCAATTTGTCCGCGCGCGCGCCGCCATAGGTGCGCGCCCAGGTGCACGCGCCCGCCGCCGGGCAGCCGTGGCGCGGCTCGGCAATCTTGGGCGGTGTCTGGTCCTGTGGCGTGGTGACAGCGAGATGCCGGCCCTCGGCCGCGCCGGGCTCGGGAAGCGCGGTGGCCGCCGCCAGGAACAGCGCCGGGAGAAAACCGCGTCGCGCCACCGGGCGCGCGCCCGTCGGTCCGCGCATCGCCACCTCCGCTGATCGCCGGTAAAGTCCAAGTATAGACCCCGCCGCCGTTCTTGCAAGCGATCCGGCAAGGACAACTCTGCCCCCTACGGCGGCGAAGCCTGCGCGCCCGCGTCGCTTTCGCCCGCGGCGCGGCGTTCTTATGGTCCCAGTAGCGACTCGACCGCAGCGAACAGCAGAGGACACAGCATGACCGAACCGATCGTGGTGCTCACGGGCGCGGGGATCAGCCGCGAGAGCGGGCTCGCGACGTTCCGCGACGCCGACGGGATCTGGGCGAAAGTGAGCATCGAGGAGGTCGCCACGCCGGAGGCGTTCCGCGCCAATCCGCAGCGCGTGCACCAGTTCTACAACGACCGCCGCGAGCAGCTTCAGGGCGGCGAGGTCCAGCCCAACGCCGCGCACGAGGCGCTGGTCCGGCTGGAGCGTGAATACCCCGGCGAGGTCCTGGTGGTCACGCAGAACATCGACGACCTGCACGAGCGCGCAGGGCAGGAAAACCTCATCCATATGCACGGCGAGCTGCTCAAGATGCGCTGCGAGCGCTGCAGCACCGTCCACGACTGGCGCACGGACGCCGACACCACCACCGCCTGCCCCGGCTGCGGCACGGCTGGCCGGCTGCGCCCGCACGTCGTGTGGTTCGGCGAGATGCCCTTCGAGATGGACCGCATCCAGGAGGCGCTGGCGCGCTGCGGGACCTTCCTGTCCATCGGCACCTCGGGCACGGTCTATCCGGCCGCCGGGTTCGTCCAGCTCGCCAAGACCATGGGCGACAGTTACGCCATCGAGGCGAACCTGGAGCCCACCGACACCAGCGGCCTGTTCGACGAGCATCACAGCGGCCCCGCGGGTGAGCAGGTGCCCGCGCTGGTGGACCGCTTGCTCAAGGGCGCGGCATAATCCCCGACCGCACGGCATAGCCAGGGGAGGCCGCCATGATCCTGACCAGCACGGACAGCGTCGAGGGACACAGGGTCACCGAGCACCTCGGCATCGTCAGCGGCGAGGCCATCCTGGGCGCCAACGTCTTCCGCGACCTCTTCGCCAACATCAAGGATATCCTGGGTGGGCGCTCGGGCGCCTACGAAAAGGCGCTCAAGGAAGCGCGCGACACCGCCCTCCAGGAACTCCAGAACGAGGCGGCGGACCGGGGCGCCCACGCCGTGGTGGCGGTGGACCTGGACTATGAGGTGATCGGGCAGAACGGCTCCATGCTCATGGTCAGCGCCAACGGCACGGCCGTGCGCCTGGGCTGAGCGCGGTGCACGGCACGGGCATGGCCGGGGAATCCCTCGACACGCTGCTGCCCGAGATCCGCGCCTGCCGGCTGTGCGAACCCAGCCTGCCCCTGGGCGCGAACCCGGTGCTGCGCGCGGGCGCCACGGCGCGCATCCTCATCGTCGGGCAGGCGCCGGGCACGAAGGTCCACGAGACCGGCATCCCCTGGAACGATCCCTCGGGTGACCGCCTGCGTACCTGGCTCGACCTCGACCGCGCGGCATTCTACGACGAGACCCGGATCGCGATCGCGCCCATGGGGTTCTGCTATCCCGGCCGCGACCCGCGCGGCGGCGACCTGCCCCCGCGCCCCGAGTGCGCGCCGCTGTGGCATCCGCGCCTGCTCGCGGCGCTGCCCAAGCTCCAGCTCATTCTGCTCGTGGGAAGCCACGCCCAGAAATATTACCTGGGCCGGCGCCGCGGGAAGCGCATGGCCGATACCGTTGCGGCCTGGCGGGATCATCATCCGCCGTACTGGCCGCTGCCCCATCCGTCCTGGCGCAACACCGCGTGGATCGGCCGCAACCCCTGGTTCGAGTCGGACGTCCTGCCGGCGTTGCGGGCGCGCGTTCACGCGCTTTTGGATGACGCAGACGCGCGGGCCTGACGCTTGCAGCGCGCGGAACAGTAGACCACGCGGTCCCAGTCCTTGGCCCATTTTCTGCGCCAGGCGAAGGGGCGCTTGCAGACGGGACAGGTCTTCTGCGGGAGGTCGCGTTTCCGGCGGGTTTTCATGGGCCGGCGGAGCGCCTCATTCGCCGGGCGTGTCCAGGTCGAGCGTGCCCTGTGCCGCGTCGGGCGACGCGCGCCGGCGCGGCCGGGCCCCCGTCTGGCGCATGCCGGACTTGCGGCTGCCGTGCTTGCTCTGGATGGCGTCGGCCTGCGCCTTCGCGTCGGGATCGGCGCGCATGCGGCCCATCCGGTGCCGGGCGTCGCGCGCCGCCTGCTGGTGGTCGACGATGGGCCGGGGATAGGCCTCGCCCAGAACGCGCCTCGCTTCGGGCGCGGTCCAGGGCGTGTGCAGGTGCGCGTCCGGGATCGCCGCGATCTCGGGCACCCAGGCGCGGATGAAGGTGCCCTGCGGGTCCTGGTCGCGGCTCTGCTTGACCGGATTGTAAATGCGCGTGGTGTTGATGCCGGTGGTGCCCGCCTGCATCTGGCTCTGCGACCAGTGGATGCCCGGCTCGTAGTCGGTGAACACCCGCGCCAGATGCAGCCCCGTCTGCCGCCAGTGCAGCCACAGGTGATAACAGGCGAAGGCCTGCAGCATGGCGCGCATGCGGAAGTTCAGCCAGCCGTGCGCGAGCAGCGCGCGCATGCAGGCGTCGACGAAGGGAAAGCCGGTGCGGCCTACCGCCCACGCCCGCAGATGGGGATCGTGCGGGTCGTCGCGCCGGTCCAGGACATCCGCGGCCGGGTGGAGGTTCCGCCACGCAATGGCCGGATCGTCCTCCAGCTTCTGCATGAAGTGGCAGTGCCAGTGCAGGCGCGCCTCGAAGGATCGCAGCGCGCCGCGCCAGGGCGCCTTCGCGGTTTCCAGCGCCGCCCAGGTGGCCTGCGCCGCCTCGCGCATGGATACGGTTCCCCAGGCGAAATGCGGCGACAGCCGCGAGCACGACGCGAACGCCGTCACGGGGCTGGACATCTCGCGCCGGTACTCACGGCCGCGTTCGGCGAGAAAGCTGTCGAGCAGGGCGCGGCCCGCGCGCCGGCCGCCCGGCTGGCGCTGCGGGCACGGGTCGGGCGCCATGTCCGGCGCGGGTGTTTCCGGGATGAGGCCCGGCTCAGCGTCGACGGGCGTCAGGCGGGCCGGCGGCAGCGCCATGGGGTTCGCCATGAAGCGGTCCCACTTGCGCGCCCAGCCGTCGCGCGTGCGCAGCCGGCGGATAACGCCGTTCTGGCGCGTCTCGTGGACGGGGATGCCGTGCTGCTGGGCCCAGGCGAGAACGCGCCGGTCGCGCGCGTAGGTCCAGGCGTTGCCGGTCTCCTGGTGCGCGTGCAGGGCGGCGATGCCGTGACGCTCGCGGATCCAGGCGAGCACCTCGACCACATCGCCGACGCGCACGACCAGCGGCATGCCCAGCGCGGCGAGGTCGGCGCGGAGTTCGGTCAGGCATTCGCGGGCGAAAGCCCACTGCCGGCCGCTGGCGTCGGGCTCGCACCACAGGTCGGGCTCGACGACGCAGAGCGGGAGAACCGGCCCGGCTGCGGCCGCGTCGGCGAGCGGGCCATGGTCGAGGACGCGCAGGTCGCGCTTGAACCAGACGACCTGCACGCCGGTCATGGTGTCTGGCAGGTGCCGTCCGTGCAGGCCTCGCGCCCGGTGATCCGGGTGCGGCGCTTGGCGAACCAGGTGTAGGCGGGCTCCATCACGGCCATCGCCGGGGGCGAGCCGGCAAGCGGTGCCACCCAGCGCAGGCGCGGGATGCGCTTCCAGATCTCGACGAAGACGCGCGCGCCGGTGATCAGCCGGCCGTCGGGCAGACGGGCGTGAATGCGCGCCAGTGCCTGTTCGCGGGTCACGCCCTCGCGCGCGAGGTCGCCCGGATCCTGGCTGATGTCCTGCCACGCGATGCGTTCCGCGCGGTCCCGGCGTTGATAAAAGCCCACCTCCCGGCGGCACATCGGGCAGGCGGCGTCGTAGTACACGGTCAGTCGCGGTTCCTGGGTCATGGGGGAAGAATTAGGCCGCTTTTCGCCCGCGTCAAAGCCGTGGTACAGCCTGCGCCGGAGAGACCACGGAAGGGGCGCGCCATGAGCGATCTGCGCATCGGGGTGACCGGCTGCCGCGGCCGCATGGGCCGCATGATCGTGGACGCCGTGCTCGACGCACCGGGCTGCGTGCTCGCCGGCGGCACCGAGGCGCCGGACGATCCAAGCATCGGCGCCGACCTGGGCGAACTTGCAGGCGCGGGCAAGCTGGGCGCGCGCGTGACCGACGATCCGGTCGCCCTGTTCGCCGCCAGCGACGCGGTGATCGACTTCACCGCGCCGAGTCTCACGCACAAGCACGCCGATCTCGCCGCGCAGTCCGAGGTTGCCTTCGTCCTGGGCACCACGGGGCTGGACGAGGCGACGCAGGCGGCCGTGCACCGCGCCGCCCGGCACACCCAGGTGGTGCAGGCGCCCAACATGAGCCTGGGCGTGAACCTGCTCCTGGACCTCGTCCAGCAGGTCGCGCGGGCCCTGGATCCCAGCTTCGACATCGAGATCCAGGAGATGCACCACCGGCACAAGAAGGACGCGCCCTCGGGGACCGCCCTCGCGCTGGGCCGCGCCGCGGCAGAAGGCCGCGGCGTCGAGCTGGACGCGGTGTCGGATCGCGGGCGCGACGGGTACACGGGCGCGCGCGAAGACGGGCACATCGGCTTCGCCGTGCTGCGCGGCGGCGACGTGCCGGGCGAGCACACGGTCACCTTCGCCGGCCCGGGCGAGCGCGTGGA
>CAJXKW010000162.1 GCA_913055855.1 uncultured Limimonas sp.
AGCACCGCCGCCGGGCACGCGGCAAAGCTGTAGCCGGGGAGTAGACAGTATCGACCGCCGCCCGTCGGACAGGCCTCGATCAGCGCGGTGGTCAAGGCTGCCGTCCCGCTGCTCGCCGCCACCACCGTACCCTCGGCCGCGCCCGCGTGCGCCGCCAGCCGCGCTTCCAGTCGCCGGGCCAGGGGACCCCAGTTGCTGTACCAACCGGTCTCGTCGATTTCCCGGACATAGGGGGTGAGGGCCGGCTCCTCGGGAAGCCGGACCTTGCGGAGGGGTATCCGTCTCGGCAATGGCCGCGATCCTTGCCTGGTTGCCGTTGTGTCGAAATGCGGTGCAAGGGGACATGCATAACCGCGGACGCGTTCAGAGAACCTTAAGCGGCGGCGTGCTAACCAGCCGCCCATGGTAATGACGGACCGGCCGGACGCCCGACAGGACGGGGGTTGGGGGCCGGCGCGCGCGACGGGACGTGGTGGCATGCGGCAGCCAGCGGCGGAGACCGTTGACGGGGACCCGCGGATCCTTGTGACCGGGGGATGTGGGTTCATCGGGGCCGCCCTGATCCGCTATCTCCTGGCGCAGACCCGGGCCTGCGTTCTGAATTTCGACGCCTTGACCTATGCGGCGATGCCGGCCGCCCTGAACGGCGCGGCTGCTAACCCGCGCTATGCCTTCGAACAGGGCGACGTCGCCGATGGCCGGCACGTCCGGGATATCATCGCGCGCTTTCGGCCGACGTGGATTTGCCATCTGGCGGCCGAGACCCATGTTGACCGTTCCATCGATCGGCCGGCGGATTTCGTGCATAGCAATGTCACCGGCACGTGTACCATGCTGGCGGCGGCGCTTACGTACTGGCGGGAGCAGGGTTCGCGCGAGCGCGCGCATTTTCGCTTTCTTCACGTCAGTACCGACGAGGTCTTTGGAAGCGTGGCGGGCGAGGGGTGTGTCGACGAAACCAGCCCATATGCACCGAACAGCCCCTACGCAGCCAGCAAGGCGAGCGCCGATCACTTCGTGCGCGCCTATCACCAGACTTACGGTCTCCCCGCCCTCATCAGCAACGGGACGAACACCTTCGGCCCTTACCAGTTCCCGGAGAAACTGATTCCGCGGGCGATCCTGACGGCGCTAGCCGGCAAGCCGATCCCGGTGTACGGCGATGGCTGCCAGGTCCGCGACTGGCTTCACGTGGATGACCATGCGCGGGCCCTGTACCGGATCCTGGCGGGTGGGCGCCCGGGAGAAAGCTACGCGATCGGCAGCGCGAACCGGTGGCGCAACCGCGATCTGGTCCGTGAGATCTGCCATCAGCTCGACGCGCTGCAGCCGCGCCGGGACGGCCATTCCCATGCAGCCCAGATCGCCTTCGTCGACGACCGCCCGGGCCACGACCAACGCTACGCCGTGGACGCCGGCAAGCTGCGCCGCGAGCTTGATTGGCGGCCGGCGAACAGCGGCACAGCCGGTTTGCGAGATACGGTCGCCTGGTACGCACGTCCCGATACCGCCTGGCGCGACGCCTGTCGCGCACGCTACGCTGGCGAACGCTTGGGGTGGGCGGACATGGCCGGTTGCGGCGACGGCCCGTGACCGGATCGGCCCGTCTGGACCGGCCGGGCGGCTTCAACGGCGGCGACGGAAGGTGGGATGAACACCGACGAACATCTCGAACACATGATGGCAGAGCTTTGCCGCCGCCCCGACCGTGGGGTGACGCCGCGGTTGCGGATTGCCGTGTTGTCCACCCCGCGATGCGGTTCCTCGCTCTTCTGTGATGCGATGACCCAGACGGGCAAGCTCGGCGAGCCGCTGGAGTATTTCAATCCGCGCTATATTGCAGCGTTTTCGCGTGTGACGGGGCGGACCCGGGTCAACCTGGCTGAATACAAGTCGTTCATAGAAAATGCGACAACATCGCCGAATGGCATTTTTGCGGTCAACATTCATGTCGGGCAAATCGAGGCACTGGAACAGCGCGGTCTCAGGCTCCCGATGCAGTATTTCGATCACGTGATATATCTTTGGCGACAGAACCGGTTGCGCCAGGCCTATTCGCTTGCCAAAGCCAATGCGACCGACCAATGGTCGGCGGACCTGGAGCAGGCTCGCGAACTGACGGTCGACGATGTGAGCCCGACGGCGTGCGTCATGGCCCTGTACCAGATCGCGCACCAGGTCGATGTGTTCGAGCAACGTTTTCGTTCTCTAACGGCCAAAAGCTACGTCTACGAGACCTTCGCCCAGGATCCCGCGGGAGCGGTCGCCGACGTAGCCGGGGACCTCGGTGTCGATGCGGCAAACTTGGATGTCCGCCCGCGCATGCAACGGCAGTCCGCGCCGGCCGAAGAGCCGGCGTATCGCAGCTTTCTCCGTTTCCTCGGCGTGGAGTCCGGCAACAACGCAGGATAGATCCGTTGCCGAGATCAATCGGTCGCGTCGTTTCGTTTCACGTTCCCTTCCCAACCACGCGGAGCAAAGCTTGGGCTTCTTCTTGATCCGGAACGGCTTTAAGGATTTGCATGCAAACGTTCTCCGCTGCCCGCCACCGACCGTTGGCGTAATGCTGTCGCGCGAGATTCAGGGCTTCTGCCAGCGTCAGGTTCCGTTGTTGTGGCTGAGTCTGCCGCCCGGGATTCGCGTGTGGAAAGGAGCGTTCCGGGACCGGGACGCCCAGAAATTTGCACAGCGGTTGCCAGCCATCGCCCGCCGTTACATCCAGTTCTAGAAAATCGAGCCCTTTTGTTTTCATGTATTCGCGAACTCGTGTGTTTGTTTCGTTATAAGTTTGCTTCACCTTGTCAGGATCTTCGCGGAAATGCTTTAATCCAAGTATGGCTTCATAGAATCTGGCGGGTCCATACCGTCCCGTTTCATGTATAGCGGAAAAAAGATCATCTACCTCTCCAACAACGCGCTCCAGACTGTCGACGAGCGACTTGAACCATGCGTCAACAGGGCGGATTGATAGGATGAACTTGGCATCTGGATAAGATTCGGCGAGGTCACGGTAGAGGGTCCCGCCTCCCCACGGTGCATCGAAGAAGGCATCAAAATGTTGTGTAAGACGCAGGATTCCATCAATGTCATTGTTGATATATAAACCTAAAAGATAGTTGGTATGGCTATTGTTCCAGTGCCCTTTACATACCGTGTATCCGAGAATTTCGTGCGCGCGTTCGAGCGTTGTCGTTCCGGTCTTTGGGAACCCCAAGCCAAAGATCTTTTGTGTGCTCATGTCACGTTGCCAACTTCATGCCTTGCCTATCTTCGAGCCCATTGCTTTATTCGTCTATAATTTTAACACAGGATGGTTCAATAAAAGTTAACAAAGCACCTCGGCACTCAGACCAGAACCTGACCCAATTCTTGGGAAGCGTCGCGCTATATGGACACCTCGAAAAATGTCGCGATCCGGCCGGATTCCGGTCGAGTCGCCGATGTGGGTGCGATACCCGGGAGGTTGTGATGGGGCAGATGGGCTTCTTCGATGTCTCGACGCGCTACGCCGGGCTGGACGTGAAGTCGGATGCGCTGGTGAAGCGCAACGCCCTCGTTCCCTGGGCGGATTGCCGGCCGCGGCTGGAAGCGGTCTGGCGTCGGCCGCCGGAGGCCCGGACGTCCAAGGCGGGCCGCAAGCCCTGGGACGCGGTCGTCATGGTCAAGGCGCTCGTGCTGTGCGAGCTCTACAACCTCTCCGATGAACAGTTCGAGTACCAGGTCCGTGACCGGCTGTCGTTTATGCGTTTCCTGGGCCTGGGTCTGGAGGATCCGGTTCCGGACGCGACCACGGTCTGGCAGTACCGCGAGCAGCTGGTCCAGGCCGGGGTTGTCGACGCGCTGTTCAGCGCGTTCGACGCCTACCTGAAGGGCGAAGGCTGGCTGGTGATGGGCGGGCAGATGATCGACGCCGCGATCGTGCCGGTGCCCAAGCAGCGCAACGACCGCGACGAGAATGCCGCGATCAAGGCGGGCAAGACGCCCGACGGGTGGGACAACAAGCCGGCCAGGAACCGGCAGAAGGACACCGACGCGCGCTGGACCAAGAAGCACGGCACGTCGCGCGACGGCGACAAGAACCACGTCAGCCTCGACCGGCGGCACAAGCTGATCCGCCGCTACGAGGTGACCGACGCGGCCGTCCACGACAGCCAGGTTATCGACGACGTGCTGGACGCCGACAACACCGCCTCGGACGTCTGGGCGGACCGCGCGTACCGGTCGGCCGAGATCGAAGAGAAGCTGGAAGATCGCGGTCTCAAGACCCGCATCCACCGCAAGGGCCATCGCAACCGCCCGCTGACCAAGCGCGAGCAACAGGGGAACAAGACCCGGTCGAAGGTCCGCGCCCGGGTCGAGCATGTGTTCGGCGCGCAGACCGCCGACATGGGCGGCACGCTGGTACGCAGCATCGGGATCGCCCGCGCCAAGGCGCGCATCGGGCTGAAGAACCTGGCCTACAACATGCGCTGCGCGGTGCAGCTGGATGGCCTGGCTGACGCCCGCGGCCCGACGTGAGCGGGGTGACGACAGGAGACATGCGTCCGGAGCGCAGCCGAACGGGCAAAAACAACCAAAAAACGCCGCAAAAGCGGCGCCCATCGCAGCGTTCCGCCGCCAACGAGAACCAACATCGGCCCGGAAACGCCTCAACAACCGCTTTTATCGAGCCGCCCGTATTTCAATCCGCACTATATTTCCGCCTATGCACGCGTTACCGATCAGCGGCGCATTAGCCCGAAAATCTCACGAGAGCTTGGCAGGACCAGGTTCCGGGCGTCGTGATCGCCGGGATGGATGTTGGCGGCCGCGATACGCACGGCATGCCCGTGGCGCTCTGCGGCGCGGGGTTGAGGCTGCGGTGGTCCATGATCGTGGGCAGGCGGGCGACATATGGCGCGAGATTCGCGCGCTCAGACACACAATCGTATGTGCGCCAGCTCGAACTCGTTCCGGTAGGCGCAGGCCGAGGCCATGGCGACGCGCACGCGCCGGGCGCTGCGCCGAACTTGGGCCCCGATCTTGAGCAACTTGAGCCGAATGGTCCCGCACGTCGCCTTTGCCAGCCGTGTGTGCGCCAGGCCAATCCGGCGCAGGGCCGTGATCAGGACGTAGGCCATGGAGGCAAACCAGAGCCGGAGCTGGTTGGCACGCATGCTCGCCGCGCTCGTGCGGTCGGCGAACAGGTCGAGCTGCGCCTCTTTGATCCGGTTTTCCATGTCGCCGCGCGCGCAGTAGTGCGCTTCGTAGAGGGTGCGCGCATCGGCCTCCTCCAGCGACAGCGAGGTCACGACGAATCGCGGGTTGGCGCCGCGTTCGCCGTAGCCGGGCATGTGCTCGGCCTTCGCCACGACCCGCCGCCGTCGGCGCCAGCTCGTGCGCGTGCGCCAGCTGAAGTCGGCAAACCGGCGCGCGGTCTGGCCGGTGCGCTCGGCGGCATCTTCGGCCTGGGCTTGTTGGAGATGGATACGCTCGACCAGCCGCGGGTTGCGCGCCAAGCCCAGGACGTAATCCACCCGGTTCCGCTCGCACCAGCTCATCATCTCATCGTGGGCGAACGCGCTGTCGCCGCGCACGACGATCTTCACCCGCGGCCAGCGCTGGCGGATGCGCGCGACAATACGGTCGATCTCGTCCACCGCGCCCGCGCTGGCGTGCTGGTTCGCCTTTCGCAACATGGCCGCCAGCAGATGCGGACCGGAAAAGATGTAGAGCGGCAGGTAACAGTGGCAGTCGTAAAAACCGTGAAAGAAGCGGCCTTCCTGGTTGCCATGCACCGGATCGTCCGTGGCGTCCACGTCCAGCACGATGCGTTTCGGCCGCTTGGCGAAGCTTTCCAGGAACAGATCGACGAACAGGTTCTGAATGGCCTCCGGATCATAAGCGATCCGGTGATACCGGCTGTTGAGCTCCGGCGCGTGCTCCAGGCGGTTCAACGTGCTCTTGCCCGCCAGCGGAGCGCAGCCCGGCCGGCGTGCCTCCAACCGGCCCAGCACCGGCGCCAGGGCGGGATCGTGGCGCACCTCGTCGTGGTCGGCGACGTCCTCGTAGCCCAGGGCGATCCCGAAAACCCGCTGGCCCAGCAACGTTGGGAGATCGTGGACCACCTTCGCGCTCTTGCGGCCGTCGGTGAAGCACGCGGCAAACCGATCGATCATCCCAATGGCCCGATCCGTCGCCCCCAACAACAACGCACCCGCGTCGGACGTGATCGCGCCGCCGGCGAAATCCGCCGTCACCTCCCGGCGGCCAAGGGGTGCAAACCGCATCGATCGCGCGTTACAGTCTGTGTGCATCGGGGCCTCTTGCGAAATCGCGTTAAGGTGTTGATTTCTCCGCTATTTTCGCAGATGTCAGGCCCCGATGCACCACCCCTCGTGAGAAATGCGGGTTAAATACCACGAATGCCCCAATCCAGACTAAGTTACGGAAATAACCACTAGCAGGAAAAACAATGCGAGCACAATACGAATACCAATTTCTTTCTTTCCTGCTTTCGGGGACCCCTTTGGCTTTGGTAAAAGCACATGTTTCAGGATCTTTTTGGTCGGCCATTTGTCTGTGGTTGTCGGCGTCTCAATGGCGTCAGTATCGTTTTCTGACGAAGATGTGCCCGTCATCTGTTAACCTCTTTTTCTCGATGGTTGGACGGTCGAGGAAACTAACAATTAGGATGTTAATGTTCGGTAAATATCATAAGGCTCGTTAGCCCGAAAATCTCACGAGAGCTTGGCAGGACCAGGTTCCGGGCGTCGTGATCGCCGGGATGGATGTTGGCGGCC
>CAJXKW010000163.1 GCA_913055855.1 uncultured Limimonas sp.
GTCCTGGCTGCGCCCGGCCAACGACCCGGCGGCCAATGCCTGGCTGTGGATGGACCTCGACCGCATGGCAAAGGCCGCGGGCGTGCCCGAGGCCACGACGCGCCTCTACCTCGACGCGGTCGAGGGCGCCAACCCCGGCCAGTGGCCCCTGGGCGGGCAGACGCGCGTGAACCTGCGCAACGCCCACCTGAACTACGCCTTGACGTGGTTCGCCCTGGCGTTCGGGCTGGTGGTCATTTACGTGCTGTTCCACCTGCGCCGCGAACCGCCGCGCGAGGCGCAACGCGCGGCGCACCACTGACGGAGACACGCATGACGGCCGCGTACCACGAGCTCGAACAGCGCTTCGCCCGGCTCAACGCCCTGCGCGAGGCGGCCGGGGTGCTGAACTGGGACAGCTCGGTGATGATGCCCAGCGGCGGCGCCGAGGCGCGCAGCGAGCAGCTCGCCGCGCTCGACGTCACCGCGCACCACATGCTCACCGACACGGCCATGGGCGACCTGATCGGCCGGGCGGAGCAGGAACGCGACCGGCTCGACGTCTGGCAGGCGGCCAACCTGCGCGAAATGCGCCGGGCCTGGCTCCACGCCACGGCCGTGCCCGCGGATCTGGTGGAGGCGCTCACGCGCGCCACCAAGGCGAGCGAGATGGTCTGGCGCGACGCCCGCCCCGCGAGCGACTTCGCCATGGTCCGCCCCTACCTGGCGGAGGTGGTTCGCCTGACCCGCCAGATGGCGGACGCCAAGGCCGAGGCGCTGGACAAGACGCCCTACGACGCCCTGCTCGACCAGTTCGAGCCGGACGGCGATTCGCGCGAGATCCAGGGCGTGTTCGACGACCTGGCGCAGTTCCTGCCCGGCTTTCTGGACGACGTGCTGGCGCACCAGGACCGGCAGCCCGCGCCCATGACGCCCGAGGGCCCGTTCCCGGAAGCGGCACAGACGGCGCTGGCGAAGCGGCTGATGGAAACGGTCGGCTTCGACTTCAACCATGGCCGCCTGGACACCTCGCTGCACCCGTTCTGCGGCGGCGTGCCCGACGACCTGCGCGTGACCACGCGCTACGACGAGAGCGACTTCACCAGCGCCATGATGGGCGTGCTCCACGAAACCGGGCACGCCATGTACGAGCGCGGCCTGCCCGAGCGCTGGCGCCGCCAGCCCGTGGGCGAGGCGCGCGGCATGGCGCTGCACGAGAGCCAGTCGCTGCTGGTGGAGATGCAGGCCTGCCGCGGGCCCGAGGTGGTGGGCTACCTGGCCCCCGTCTTCCGCGAGGCGTTCAACGGGCGGGGCGATGCCTGGTCCGCCGACAACTTCCGTCGCCTCTACACCCGGGTAGGGCGCAGCTTCATCCGCGTGGACGCGGACGAGGTGACCTATCCCGCCCACGTCATCCTGCGCTATCGCCTGGAGACCGCGATGATCCGGGGCGATCTGGCCGTCGCCGACCTACCGGGGGCGTGGAACGAGGGCATGCATGCCCTGCTGGGCATCACGCCGCCCAACGACCGCCTGGGCTGTCTGCAGGACATCCACTGGTTCGACGGCGCGCTGGGCTACTTCCCCACCTACACCATGGGGGCCATCGCGGCGGCGCAGCTTTACGAGGCGGCCTGCCGGGACGTGCCCACGATCCCGGGCCACCTGGGCCAGGGCGACTTCGCGCCGCTGCTGACCTGGCTGCGCGAGCACGTCCACGGCCAGGGCGCCCACCTGTCCACCGACGAGGTGCTCGCGCAAGCCACCGGGCGCGCCCTCGACCCCGAGGCGTTCAAGCGGCACCTGAAGCGCCGGTATCTGCAGGACGCGGCGTGAGCCGGGCGCGCCGGCTCGCGGGGCTCATCTTTCGACAAGCTCAAGATGAGGCTCGGCGCTTCAAGATGAGGGCGGGCAAGATAAGATGAGGCCCTCATACTGAGCTTGTCGACGTATGAGGGCCAGCACGACACGTCACGTCATTCGCGCGACGGTATTACGCCTGCGCGCCGCCGCTTTCCTGGCTCTGCGCCTGCTCCGCCTGGGCCCGCCGCTCGCGGTACAGCCGGACGAAGTCGATGGGGCTGATGAGCAGCGGCGGGAAGCCGGAATCGCGCGTCGCCGCGGAGACGATCGCGCGGGCGAAGGGAAACAGGAACTGTGGCGTCTCGATAAGCAGCAGACCCTCGCGGCGCTGCTGGTTTTCCGCGTTGTGCAGGGTCACCAGGCCGCCGTAGTTCAGCTCGATGACGAATGCGGTGCGCTGCTCGGCCGTGGCGTTGACCTCGACCTGGAGCGTGACCTCGTAGGTCTCGCCCTGGATCTGCTGCACGTTGACGTCGAGATTGACCGAGACCTCCGGCGCTTCCTTCATCTCCATGAAGATGCGCGGGGCGTTCGGATTCTCGACGGAAAGGTCCTTGATGTACTGCGTGTGAATGGTGAACGTCGGGCTCTGCTCGCCACCCGACTCGGCGGATTCGTCGGCCATGATCGCCCCCTGCTATGTCCAGCGGACGCGCGGGCTAGCACGTCGGCGCGGGCGCGACAAGGACGCGCGTCACCGGGGAATCTGCCGGTCCGAATCGGAATCGTCGTCCGTCTCTTTCTCCGGCGTGACGTCCTCGTAATCCGCGTCCACAACGCCGTCATCGCGCCGGCGGAAGCCGCCGCCCGGCCCGCCGTCCGGCCCGGTGCCGTGAACGACGTGCATCTCCGCACGCCTGGCCACGTAGCTGCCCAGGGTGACGCGCAGAAACGCCCGCACGGGCGGGAAAAAGAGGGAGAAGCCGGCGATGTCGGTGACGAATCCCGGCGTGAGCAGCAGCGCCCCGGCGAACAGCAGGCACACCCCGTCGAACAGGGTCTGGGCCGGAAGCTCGCCCCGATCCATCTGCTCACGCAGCTTGTTGACCGTGGCAAGGCCCTGCGAACGCAGCTCCATGCTGCCCAGGATGGCGGTGAGCACGATGAGCCCCAGGGTGGGCCAGAGGCCGATCCACCCGCCCACCTGGATGAGCACGGCGATCTCGATGATGGGCACGCCGATGAAGGCGAGCAGCAGCAGCAGAGCCATGGTTGCCCTTCCCTTGCGAAGCTCTTATCTGTTGAGGATGTGGTCACCAAGGGGCGAGGCGCAACGGATGAACCGGAATGTGGTCGCGCCGTCCGCACCGCCCCACGTCACAGGTCCCGAAACAGGACGAGGACCGGTCGCGCCTGCGCACCGGCAAACGGTCAGCCTTTATGGGTGAAGGTTTCCAGTTCTTCGACATCATTCTGTTCGCCGCCATCGCGGCGTTCCTCGTGCTTCGGCTGCGCAGCGTGCTGGGCAAGCGCACCGGCCATCAGGAGCGGCCCACGCACGACCCCTTTCAGCAGGCGCAGCAGAAGCAGAAGGAGCGCAGCGGTGAAAGCGCCCGGGATCGCGACAAGGTGATCCCCATGCCCGACCGGAACACCCGGCCGGAATCCGGCGGCGCCGGCGAGGTCACAGACAGCGATCTGAAGGCCGCCGCCGAGAAGGCGGAAACCCCGCTTTCGGCCGGGCTGACGCAGATCAAGCTGGCGGATCGCGACTTCGACGAGACCCAGTTCGTCGACGGCGCCAAGCAGGCCTTCGAGATGATCGTCAACGCGTTCGCACAGGGCGATCGCGACACGCTGCGCCAGTTGCTTGCCGACGACGTCTACCGCGACTTCGAGGCGGCGATCAGCGAACGCGAGCGTGCCGGGCAAAGCCTGCAGACCACGGTCGTCAACATCCGCCAGGCGGACATCGTCGAGGCCGAACTGCAGAACCGCACTGCGTTCGTGACGATCAAATTCGTCAGCGAGCAGATCAACCTGCTGCGCGACCAGCAGGGCGAGACGGTCGAGGGTGATGCCGAGCACGTCGCCGATGTCACCGACATCTGGACCTTCGCGCGCAACACCCGCAGCCGCGACCCGAACTGGGTTCTCGTGGCGACGCGCTCGCCCGACGAGTAAGCGCCCGCTCATGCGCCTGTCGCGCCGCCGCGCCCCGTGGCGAATCGGGTCGGCCGTCGCCCTGGCGGCGGCCGTGGCCGTCGGGGCCTGCGAGCGCGCGCCCGAAAAGCCCCGTTCCGCCCTGCCCACGCCCGGCGACGTGCGCCTGGTCCCGGCCGCGTTCGACGACCTGCCGGGCTGGTCCCGGGACAATGTGACGCAAGCGCGTCCCGCTCTGCGCCGGAGCTGCGCCCGGTTCGACGACCTGCCCGCGGATCGGCGGCTCGGTCCCGGTGGCTACGCCGGACGTGTTGCGGACTGGCGCGCCGCCTGCGACGCGGTGACGAATGTGCCCGCAGGCGAGCCCGGGGCGCTGCGCGAGGCGCTGAAGGCCAACTTCGTGCCCTTCGGCGTGGCCGGGCCGGAGGGACGTTCGGGCACGTTCACCGGTTACTACGAGGCCACGCTGGAAGCCGCCCGCGAGCGCGGCGGGCAGTATCAGCATCCCCTCTACGCCCCGCCGAAAGACCTGATCCGGGTGGAGCTGGGCCGTTTCGAGTCCGGGTTGGACGGCGAGCGCATCGTCGGCCGGGTCGAGGACCGGCGGTTGGTGCCCTATTACAGTCGCGCGCGGATCGACGCCGGCGCCCTCGACGGCAAGGCGGAGGCGCTGCTCTGGGCGGACGATCCCGTCGATGTCTTCTTCCTCCACGTGCAGGGTTCGGGCGTGGCCCGGCTTCCCGACGGCGATACGCAACGCGTTGGCTACGCCGCCTCCAACGGCCGGGATTTCACCGCGATCGGCCGCGAGCTGATCGCCAGCGGCGAGCTGGACGGCGGCTCGATGTCCATGCAGGCCATCCGCGACTGGCTGCGCGCCCACCCCGAGCGCGCGCGCGAGCTGATGCAGCGCAATCCGCGCTATATCTTCTTCCGCGAGATCGACGGCGCCGGCCCGGTGGGCGCGTTCGGCGTGGCGCTGACGCCGAAGCGCAGCCTGGCAATCGACCCCAAGGCCCTTCCCCTGGGCGCACCCGTATGGCTCGCCACCACGCACCCGGCCAACGGTGAGCCGCTCGAGCGCCTCATGGTGGCGCAGGACACGGGCAACGCCATCACCGGCACGGTGCGCGGCGATTTCTTCTGGGGCCACGGTGAAAAGGCCCTGGCCAAGGCCGGCCGGATGAAGCAGCAGGGCCGGTATTGGCTGCTCCTGCCCAAGGCTGTCGTCGACAGGGCGCAGCCTGCCTCCTAGAATCACTGGTCATACCAGTCCGGCATACAACATTCCCCTTGGCTCATCGCATCGCGGGTCGGGAAACGCGCACCCATGACACAAACACCGCCCCGTGTGGGACTCTTCGCCACCTGCCTGGTCGACCTGTTCCGGCCGAGCGTTGGCTTCGCCGCCGTCGCGCTGCTGGAGAACGCGGGCTGCACGGTGACGGTGCCGCGCGGCCAGACGTGCTGCGGGCAGCCGGCCTACAACAGCGGCGACCGCGCGGACGCAAAGCGCATTGCCCAGCAAACAATCGCCGCGTTCCGGGACGTGGACTATGTCGTGATCCCGTCCGGCTCGTGTGCGGCCATGATCATCAAGCACTATCCGGCCCTGTTCGCCGAGGATCCGGATCTCGCCGGCGCCGCCGAAGACCTCGCCGGGCGCAGCTACGAGCTGGTCGACTTCCTCACCCGCGTCCGGGGTGTGGCAGCCGTGGACACCGCGTGGCCCGCCACGGCCACCTACCACGATGCCTGCGCTGGCCTGCGCGAACTCGGCCTGAAGACGGCGGCGCGCCAGCTTCTGGGAACCGTGCGCGGGCTGCGCCTTGCCGAGCTTCCGGACAGCGAGGTGTGCTGCGGCTTCGGCGGGACGTTCTGCGTGAAGTACCCGGAGATTTCCAACGACATGGTCGACAAGAAGGCGCGTGCGGTTGAGAGCACGGGTGCCGACCTGCTGCTCTCGGGCGACCTGGGCTGCCTGCTCAACATGGCGGGCAAGCTGCACCGCCGGGGGTCGGGCGTTCAGGTGCGCCACGTCGCCGAAGTGCTGGCGGGGACCACCGACGTGGCCGCGATCGGCGAAGGCCGGGAGGACTGAGCGCATGGAGCCGACCTCGCACGCGTTCAAGACCAACGCCCGGCGCGCGCTCGACGACGCGCAGCTCCAGCGCGCCCTGGGCAACGTCCAGCGCGGCTTCATCGCCAAGCGCGCCAACGCCGTCGCCCGCCTGCCCGAGTTCGACCAGCTCCGCGATGCGGCAACGGCCGTGAAGGACCACACGCTGGCCCACCTCGACCTCTATCTCGAACGCTTCGAGGAACGGGTGCAGGAACAGGGCGGCCGGGTGCACTGGGCGCGCACGGCCGAGGAAGCGCGCGCGGCCGTGCTCGGCATCTGCCAGGAGGCGGGTGCGCAATCGGCGACCAAGGGCAAGTCCATGGTTGCCGAGGAAATCGGCCTGAACGATCACCTCGAGGCGCACGGGATCGAGCCCGTGGAAACGGACCTGGGCGAGTACATCATCCAGCTTCGCAACGAGCCGCCCAGCCACATCATCGCGCCGGCCATCCACGTCAACGCGGACGAGGTGGCCAACCAGTTCCGCATCCACCACACCCAGTTCGCGGCGAACCGGCCGCTGACCGAGCCGCGCGCCCTGGTCAACGAGGCGCGCCAGGTGCTGCGCCAGAAGTACCTGGACGCCGACGTCGGCATCACCGGCGCCAATTTCCTGGTCGCCGAGACGGGCCAGAGCGTCATCGTCACCAACGAGGGCAACGGCGACCTGACCCAGGCGCTGCCGCGCGTGCACGTGGTCATCGCCAGCCTGGA
>CAJXKW010000164.1 GCA_913055855.1 uncultured Limimonas sp.
GAAGCGGAAGCCGTGCGCGAGGCGCTGGAAGCCAACCCGGGCACGCTCAAGCCCTGCCACTGCGATCCGCTGACCGAAAACTTCATCGACGACGGCGAGCGCATGTACATCCTCGACTTCGAGTATTCGGGGATGAACGACCCGCTCTGGGACATCGGCGATCTTTCGGTGGAAGCCGGGCTGAGCCGCGAGCAGGATCTGGAGATGCTGCGCGCCTACCTGGGCGGCGAACCGTCCGAGGCCCAGTACGGCCGCATGATCATCTACAAGGCGATGTGCGACCTGCTTTGGACTTTGTGGGGGCTGATCCAGTACGCCCACGGCAACACCGTGGAGGACTTCTGGGCCTACTCCACGGAGCGCTTCGCGCGCTGCAAGGACCTGATGAACCGGCCCGAGTTCAGTGAGCACGTTCGCGCGGTGCGCGAAAACCGCTAAGGCTTTCGTTGGCGCTCGGGCCGGTTTGACCCGACCGTCTCCTGCGCCGACGCCTCCTCCCTGTCACTCGGCCCCGCTCCGAGCGAGCGGGGCCTTTTTCCCCGCGGTTGGAGAACGCGACGTGGCCGATGCTTCGCCCCCGATCCACGGCGTGCTGTTCGACAAGGACGGAACGCTGATCGATTTCCAGGCCACCTGGGTGCCGCTCAACGTTCAGGCGGCGGACGTGGCCGCGCGCGGCGACCCGGCGTTGCGCGCCAGACTGCTGGAGATCGGCGGCTACGACGGCGAAACCGGGCGCGTGACCGGGGCGAGCCTGCTCGCCCAGGCCGACACGCGCGAGGTCGCCGAGGCGTGGGTCGCGGCCGGGGCGCCGTTCGGCGTCGACGACCTCGCCGCGGCGATGGACCGCGTCTTCCAGGCGGGGATGCACGACGCCGTGCCGGTGACCGACATCGCGGGGTTGTTCCGGCGGCTGTGGGCGCGCGGCCTGCACCTCGGCATCGCCACGAGCGACAGCGAGGCCGCCATAGCGGCCAGCCTGGCCGGTTTCGGGGTTCCGGCCGAGCGCGTGAACGCGTACGGCTACGACAGTGGGCACGGCAGCAAGCCCGATCCCGGGATGATCCACGCCTTTTGCGCCGCGACGGGCCTTCCGGCGGCGCAGGTCGCCATGGTGGGCGACAACCTGCACGACATTCACGCCGGGAAGCGGGCCGGATGCGGCGTGACGGTGGGCGTGCGGACGGGAACCGGCGGCGCGGAACTCGACAGCGCTGCCGATGTCGTCATTGCGCATGTCGGCGAACTCGAAGCCGTGCTGGGCGACCGCCTGCCGGCTCCCGAGTAAACTCGTGAGGGAGAGGGTGTGCGCCATCACCCACCGCCTCGGGCCGGATGGCCTGAAACCGCGCGTGTGGACCGCCTGTGTGGACCGGAACTGCGATCCGGCGGCGTTCCATCAGTTGGGAAGGCGGGAAGAGCGAGGTGTCCGGGAAACCTGGACACAAAATGGCTGGGGGACCAGGATTCGAACCTGGGCTACCAACCTCCGCGTAAATCCCTGAAATCCCCAAAACGCGTCGTTCCCGATAGGCGAGGTGTGATGCAGTGATGTGATACAGTCAACCCCCGGCGGAGCCGCCGATCCGCAGCGCCGGAGCCGCGGGCAGTCAGCCGAAAGACGTATCCGGCAGCGCGGCGCAGGCCGGCCGACCGGTCAGGGCGACGAGTCGAGGTTAACGGTTATCAGCTTGGAGCATGGCTTCCAGGACGTTGGGGTCCCAGCCGGCGGCTTTACGTGCGGTTTTGATGGACTTTTTGCCCCGTGCGTTGCGCACGAGGTTGATGGCGAGTTGGCGCAGGAGGGCCATGTTCTGGGCGCCATAGCCGCGTCGCAGGCGGGACTGGTCTTCTTTGAAGATCACGTCGAGAATCCAGTGGAGGCTCTCGATGCCCCAGTGCTCGCGGATAGCGGTGGCGGCCCGTTCGGCTGAGAGCGGGGCCGAACTGACGAAATAGCGTGTCTGCTCGCTGACCTTTCCCTGGCGCTCGCTGCGCGTTGTGGTCTTGATGAGACAGGCCAGCCCGGGCAGGCGCGGTTCGCCGGGATGGCGCCGCGGCCCGGTGAGCCAATTGACATGGTGGCTGACGCTGTAGGTTCGCTGTTCCAGGCGGCCGTGGTCTTTCTCGACGCTTTCGATCGTTTCGATTTCGTCCGCGTCGGCCCGATTGAAATAATCCTCCATTCACTTTTCAGGGTTGATTGGTTCGCCTTGAGGGCGAGGACATACTCGCCGCCGGCCTCGCGAATGGCCTGGGCAACGGTCGGATTGGTCGCGATCGCATTGATCGTGACCAGCGCCCCGTCCAGGCTCATGCGCGCCAACAGATCGAGCATGGCGGTGCATTCGTTGGTCTTGCCGTCGACGGCGCGCTGGGCGAGCACAAGCCGCTGGGTGGACGCCCAGGCGCTGACCAAGTGGCATGCGCGCTCACCGCGCGGCGCGTCGGCACTGGCACGCAGGGACTTGCCGTCCAGGGCGATGATGTCGGGGGCATCTGAACGCAGGTTGCGCGCCCAGGCGTGAAAGCAAGCTTCAAAGAGGTCCGGGTCAATCCGGTTCATCAGCGTGCGCAACCAGTCCGCCTTGGGAACCCCAAAGTAGAACTCCTCATGCCGTCGCAAAAAGTCGCGATTGATCCGTCCCCACTCGACAATCTCGTCATAATCCTCGCAACCTGCCATCGACGCACAGGTTACAAGAAACAGCACCTCCTTTAACGGGAAGCGCACCTTTCCTGGATCGCGATCGTCCGGAACATCCCCAAGGTGATTCAAAAAATAGCGAAGACTCTTCCGCGCCGAAATCTCTCCCCGGGCCGTCATGGGCCAACTCCCAGCCAGCAGTGATGCTGCCACCAGGAATCAAATCCCAGCCCTCAACGCCAGCCCACGTTATCCTGAACCCCTCGCCCTGTTCCCAGAACGCGTTGAATGGCGGAACAGGTTCGCGTATGATCACCTTCACCTGAACCTCGCTAGAACAACACGTGGTTGACCGCAAGGATGCGACCAATGCGCTATTCGTTCCCGATCTTTCTCGCCGCGGCGGTCGGCGGTCTTGCCGTTCTTCACACGGCGCCGACAGCCGCACGCACCCCGGAGTGTGGCGAATCCTACACCGTGGAACAGGGGGATACACTGTCCGAAATCGCCTACGAAGCGTTCGGTGACGGTCGACGCTGGGGTGACGTCTATCACGCCAATATTCGAAAGATCGGCAAAAATCCTCACCTTATTCGTATTGGGACGGAACTCCGTATTCCGGCGGTCGAAAGTCCACGCTGCTCCGTTGAAACCGACTCGTATGCAAAAGCACTTCCGGATGCCACGGGAAAAGAAATTCGTATCCTGACTGGTGGGAATTATAGCCCATTTACGAACCGAGGTCGCAAGGATGGCGGTTTAATCAGCGAAATCGTGAACACAGCTCTGTCTCAACATGAGGCAACTCGTGGGAGATTCGGTTTTGCCTGGGAAAGCGACTGGTCGAAGCACCTCGACCCGATGCTGATCGAGGGCTCGTTCGACCTCGGGTATCCGTGGCTAAAACCGAATTGCAAAGAAAATCCCAAGTCGTTCCGGTGCGACAACTTCCATTTTTCCAAGCCAATGTTCGAGATGCTGGTTCTGTTATTCGTAAACAAGAATCAGCCACTGGCCTTTAGAAAGGACAGCGACATCCATGGCAAAACCCTTTGTCGGCCTGAAGGATACTATACGCACGACCTTAATCAGCAGGGGCGAAATTGGGTCAACGCTGATAAGATCGACCTCGTCCGGCCAGCGAGCGTCGATGCATGTTTCGAAAAGCTCGCAAACGGCGATGTCGACGCGGTCACCGTCAATGAGTTCACTGGTCGGAAGGCGATGCACCGCGTCGGTGTGGCGGACATCGTCAAGCCGATCAAAACACGCCCGTTATCCATCCAGGGGCTTCATGTTCTTGTCCCGAAAACTCATACGAATGGCCGTCAGTTGATCGAACACGTCAACGCCGCGTTGGCGAACATCCGCGAAAACGGTGAATACCAGGACATTGTGGATAAGCACCTTAGCAATTACTGGAAACAATTTTGATAAGCTCGGCTCACGGACAGCACGATCGGGAGAGCAGTGATGTTTTACCGTGCTTTGGCGGCCGCTGTTTTCGTTGGGTGCGCGGGATCAGTGGCTCTACCGGACGTCGCACTCGCTGCCACGACGGATCCGTGCGAGTCCGCCGGAGGCGCAACGCACCGCGTCGGAACCGGAGAGGATATCTCGGACGTTGCCGAGCGCTATTACGGCGAGGGAAGCAAATGGACGATCATCTACTACGCCAACGAAGGGAAGCTAGGCAACAATCCGAGCAATCTCGAGCCGGGCATGCGTTTAAGCATCCCGTGTTTGCAGGCTGCTGAGAGTGATGAGTCGCGCGATCTGCTTGTGCCAAAGTCGGAAGCAGAACTTAATTTGCTAACAGGCGGCAACTACGAACCTTTCACAACGAGCGCCGGCACGCATCGTGGCGGCATGGTCACGGAAATCGTGAACGCGGCCTTCGAGGAAGCGCCTCGCCCCGTGACCTTTTCGATCACATGGGAGGATGACTGGTCGAAACACATAAGTCCCGGCGGCGACGGACTCATCCAAGGGGGACAGTTTGACGCCGGATTTCCGTGGTTGAAGCCGAATTGTGATGAAAATCCGGGCCATCACCGGTGCGACTTTCACTTCTCGGACGAACTTGTCGAAATGCTGGTGCGACTTTACGTCCGCCCTGATGGCGATTTTGTTTTCGAAAAAGACAGGGATATTTACGGAAAAACGGTGTGCCGTCCGAAGGGGTATTACACGTTCGACCTAAAGCGAGAAGGTCGTGAATGGCTGCAACGTGACCGGATTCAACTGGTTCGCGCCGAATCGCCAGAAGCGTGCTTTGAGAAGCTTGTAGACGGCGACGTTGACGGCGTGACGATGAACGAATTCACGAGCCGAACGACCATTCATGACCTCGGCATCGGCGATAGCGTGCGGGCGGTTCAGCGTCCTATTTCCATTCAGGGGCTGCATCTCATCGTGCCGAAAACGCATCCACGTGGGACGACGTTCCTTTACAGGTTCAATGCGGGCTTGCGCGCGTTAAAACAACAGGAGCGTTATGACGAGATTGTGAAACGCCATTTGGCCCGTCACTGGGACAGCATTGAAGGACGGGGCGAAGACGTCGCGAGCGCCTCCGGCAAACCCGACGATGGGGGAGGGGGGAAAGACGAAACGCCCGATACGGAAGACCGGGACGGTGGTGACGGGAGTAGCAAGGCCAATGGTGGCGCGAGTGGTGACGGCCGTCAGTCCGGAGCTGCCGATGATGAGCCGGACACCGGGGACAATCGGCAGGCGAAGCTGAAAAAGGCCTGTCAGTCGCTGGTGCAGGCTAGCAAAATCGCGACAAATCAGGGCGATCCGGCGAAGGTTGCAAAGCTATCCCAGTTGCCGGCGGAAATTGGAATCCCGCATGGGCAATTGCTCTTGGGAATACATTATTATAACGGAAAAGGTGTCGATCGCGATTACGGGAGGGCAGTGGAACTTCTAACGCAAGCGGCCAAAGCGGGGGAGGCCTTCGCCGCGTACATTATGTTCCAGGCGAGCTATGAGGGTCACGGTGTCGAGGAATCGATGCGGGATGCACTTTTGTGGCTTTTCATTGCGGAACAGCTAGAGACGGAGAATTCGGATGTGCGGGAAAAGGTTGACTCGTTGATCCGGGATCTCCGAAAGAATATGGACGATGGGAAAATCGACAAAACACGAAGCGCAGCGGCCAGGTGGATGGACAACGAAATGCGGGAGAATGCGCCCGATTGCGGGCGGGTTGCGAAAAAGCCGGAAGGGGGCTCGTCCGCGGATGTCGAGGAGGTTGAGGAAGACGAGCCCGCGTCAAGTGGCTCAGGGTTCTTCGTTTCATCTGATGGTCATGTTCTGACGAACCAACATGTGATATCAGATTGTCGAGAACTCAAAGTTCGCAGCCTTGGAAAGCCAGTCCGAGAGGCGGAAATTCTCGCGGCGCGTGAAAACGTGGATCTTGCGATTCTGAAACCTGAGGAGGGCGAGCCGGATCGGGTCGCACGTTTCCGATCTGTAGGTACCATCTCGCAGGGGTCGGAAGTGCTGGCATACGGTTTTCCGCTTCGGGGTTATCTCGCGTCGTCGGGTACCATGACCGACGGAATTGTATCCGCGTTGACGGGTATACAAGATAATCCGCTTCATTATTCGATTACGGCCGCCCTCCAGCCGGGGAACAGTGGTGGACCCGTGGTCGATCAGCAAGGGCGCGTAATTGGCGCAGCTGTTGGGACGGTGGGTGAAAAAGCCCAGGAATGGTTCGAAGACAATGTGGGCACCCGCGTGAAGGATGCGAACTTTGCCATTAAAGCATCGAATGCGCGAATCTTTTTGAAGCAAAATGGGATCGAACCGCGCAGCGGTGAATACGACGGAAAGGATGTGGCAGCGCCGGAGGTCTTGAGGGAGATTTCGGCGCAGGTCCTGTGTTACAAATAAAAGAGTCGTTCATGACTTAAAGATGGGTTCTGGTTGGGCATCCTTCTTTTGCCGGGACGCCTGATACGCATGCTCAATGAGCAGAACTCATGGCCCATTGGCGGAGGCCGATGGACATGATGAGCCAGGGTTGGTTGGTGAGGCTTTTCCAGGCTTGGGC
>CAJXKW010000165.1 GCA_913055855.1 uncultured Limimonas sp.
GAGAGCAGCTTGGGATGGCTGATGCCCAGGCGCGTGCGCAGGGCCATGCGCTGCGGGTCGCTGGTGTCGCGGATGCGCTCGTGGATGAAGTTTTCCGCGACCTGCATGGCCAGCTCGCGCCCGTGGTCCAGAGCGATCAGCGCCAGCATCATGTCCAGCGCAGCCTCACCGCCCGAGCAGGTGATCCGGTTGCGGTCGATCTCGAACAGCTCGTCGGTCACCGACAGGTGCGGATATTCCTCCGCGAACGCGGGAATGTGCTGCCAGTGCAGGGTTACGCGGTGGTCGTCCAGCAGTCCGGCGCGCGCCAGCGCATAGGTCCCCGTGGACAGGGCGCCCAGGCGAACCCCCTGCCGGGCGAGCCGGCGCAGCCACGCCGAGACCGCCCGGCTTTCCCGGTCGGGATAGGTGGGCCGGCCGCTGGCGACGATGGCGGTGTGCAGGCGCGGCGCATCCGCCATGGCGATGTCGCAGACGACCTCCACGCCGCTGGACGAGCGCACGGGACCGCCGTCTTCCGAAATCAGGTACCAGGCGTACAGCTTGCGTCCGCCCGCCCGGTTCGCCGCGCGCAGCGGCTCCAGCGCGGACGCGAAGGCGAGCATGGAGAACTCGGGCACCAGCAGGAAGCCGAACACCTGGCACACCGCGTCATCCGATCGGATCTCGGCAGTGGCCTCGGCCCGGTCGCTCATGGCACGTGCGCCCCCTTTTTCCACCTGGCGACTTGCCCGATTGGACCGGCACGTGTCGCCTGCGGAACACGATCGTGCGCGCCACTATGATGGCCTGTCCCGAAGCTGAAAAGCCCAAACCCCACGCTGCCGGCGTGCGCCGGGCGGTTGCCGGGCCCCTCGCCCGCCGCCGGCGGGTGCCGGCAGGCTCCTTCGGAGGCGAGCGATCCATGGCACGACGCCGTCGCGCCCCGCGCCGCGAAGCCGGCACCATCCAGCAGCTTCCCTGGCAGCGCGTCGAAACGCCCTATCCCCCCGTGGAAATCTTCGATGCCGAGCAGCTCGAGATGATCCACGACGCCTCGATGCGCATCCTGGAAGACTTCGGCATCGAGGTGATGAGCCCGGATGCCTGCCGGCGCCTCGAAGCCGCCGGCGCCGAAGTGGATCACGACAGCGGACTGGTCCGCTTCGACCGCAACCTGGTCCTGGAGCTGGTCGCCAAGGCACCCGGCGAGGTCACGCTCACGCCGCGCAACCCCGAGCGCGCCATCACGCTGGGCGGCCGGCACATCAACTTCGGCCTGGTCGCCGGCCCGCCCAACATCCACGACCGCGTCAACGGCCGGCGCCAGGGCAACTACGCTGACTACTGCAACCTGCTCAAGCTGGCGCAGGCGCTGAACATCATCCACCTCATCGGCAACCAGCCCACCGCGCCGGTGGAACTGCCGGCCAACACGCGGCACCTGGACTGCTACCGCGCCAACGTCACCTACACCGACCTGATCTACCACTGCTCCGCCATCGGCCGGGACCGCGCGCTGGACGGTATCGACATCGCCGCGATCGCGCGCGGCAAGACCCGCGAAGAGCTTGTGGGCGACCCGTCGGCGCTCACCATCATCTCGGTGAACTCGCCGCGCCGGCTTGACGGCGCCATGGCGGAGGGCCTCATGGCGATGAGCGAATGGGGCCAGTGCGTTTGCGTCACGCCGTTCACGCTCATGGGCGCGATGACGCCGGTGACCCTGCCCGCGGCGCTGGCGCAGCAGAACGCCGAGGCCCTCGCCGGAATCGCGCTGACCCAGGTGGTTCGGCCGGGCGCACCGGCGATCTACGGCGCGTTCACCTCCAACGTGGACATGCGCAGCGGCGCCCCCGCCTTCGGCACGCCCGAGAACGCGCAGGCGCAACTCGCCGCGGGCCAGCTCGCCCGGCGCTACGGCCTGCCCTATCGCGCCTCCAACGCCAACGCCAGCAATGCCGTGGACGCCCAGGCGGCGTACGAGTCCCAGAACGACATCTGGGCCGGCGTGATGGGCCACGCCAACCTGCTCTACCACGGCGCCGGCTGGCTCGAGGGCGGCCTCACCGCGTCCTTCGAAAAGGTCGTGCTGGATGCCGAAATGCTTCAGATGATGGCGGAACTGGTCAAGCCCGTGCCCGTCAACGCGGACACGCTCGCCCTGGACGCCATCCGCGACGTCGATCCGGGCGGCCACTTCTTCGGCACCGCGCACACCATGGCGCGCTATCAGTCGGCGTTCTATGCGCCCATGCTCTCCGACTGGCGCAATTACGAGAGCTGGGAGGCCGCCGGCGCGGAGACGGCGGAGGTGCGCGCCACGCGCATCTGGCAGCAGCTCCTGGAAAACTACACGCAGCCGGCCATGGACCCGGCGGTCACGGAGGCGCTGGATGCCTTTGTCGCGCGGCGCAAGGAAGAACTCGCCGACAGCGAGGCCTGACGCCGGGCCTCACACCCAGCCCAAGCCGCGCCATCCTGTCGCAGCGCGGCTGTTTGACGCCGGGCGGCCTTGGCGGCCCCTATCGAATCGTTGAAGATCAGGGCCAGCGGCCCGGGAGCGGAGGTGCGTCCAGCCATGCCCATCGTTGCGAGCTTCATCGCCGGTTTTCTCAGCACCCTGATCTTCCACCAGGGCCTGGTCGCGCTCCTGGCGGCGGGCGGCGCGCCCGTCACCCCCTACAACATGAGCGCGACCTGGCCGCTGGGCGTGCCCCAGGTGATCTCGCTCGCCTTCTGGGGCGGTGTGTGGGGCTTGATCCTGTGGTTCGTCATCGGCGTCCGCGAGCGCCTGGCGTACTGGGGCTATGCCGCCCTGATCGGCGCGGTCGGGCCCACCGTGGTCGCCATGGCGGTGGTCTTCCCGCTCAAGGGCATCGCCGTGACCGCGACAAAGATCGGCGCGGGCCTCGTGCTGAACGCGGTGTGGGGCCTCGGTGTGGCGATCCTGATGAAGATCTACTGGGTCACCCTCCACCGCTCCGCAGACGAAAAGGCGGGGCGCCGGGTGTAGCGCCCGCCGGCCGCGACTTCAGCCCTCGGATTCCTCGCGCCGGCCCGAGCGCCCGCCGCGCCGGCGCCGGCCACCCGCGCGCGCGGCCTCGCCTGCCGGCATTTCGCCGGTCGCCTCGCTGTCCGCCTGTTCCTGCGCGCCGTAGGAGATCTCGCCCAGGCGCGCGACCACCTCCGACACATCCGGCGCGGTGCCCGGCGTGTGCGCTTGCAGCGCCTCGCGCATGGCGCGCACGTGGTTCGGCGTGGTGCCGCAGCAGCCGCCGATGATGCGCGCGCCGCTGTCGCGGGCGATGCGGGCGTAGTCGGCCATGAGTTCGGGTGTGCCGCTGTACTCGATACGATCGCCCACCCACTCGGGAATACCGCAGTTGCTCTTGGCGATCAGGACGTCGCCGTTCTGCGCCGCCTTCTGCATGTTCTGCAGGGCCACGATGAGTTCGGAGGCGCCCACACCGCAGTTGCCACCATAGGCGACGGGCTCGGGGGCCATCTCGTGGACGAGCTGGCCGAGCTGGCTGGGCATTACGCCCATCATCGTCCGCCCGTTGGTGTCGAAGGACAGCGTGCAGGTCACCGGCAGGCCCACCGAGCTGGCGCCGGCGACAGCCGCCTGCAGCTCGTCCACGGCGGATAGCGTCTCGATCCAGAGCACATCCGCGCCGCCGTCCTTGAGCCCCTCGGCCTGCTCGGCGAACGCGGCCTTGCCGTCCTCGAAGCTGAGCGCGCCCAGCGGCTGGAAGAGTTCGCCCGTGGGCCCCATGCAACCCGCGACGACCACGGGCCGATCTTCCTTGTCCGCCTCTTCGCGCCCGAGTTCCGCGGCGCGCTTGTTGATCTCGTACACCCGGTCCTCGGCGCCGTGCAGCTTCAGCCGGTGCCGGGTCCCGCCGAAGCTGTTGGTCAGAAAGATGTCCGACCCGGCGTCGATGAAGCTGCGGTAGTGCTGGCGCACCAGGTCGGGGTGCTCCAGGTTCCACAGCTCCGGCGAATCACCGTGCTGAAGCCCGAGCGCGAACAGATTGGTCCCCGTCGCGCCGTCCGCGAGCAGCCACTCGCGCTCGCTTAGAAGCCGGGAAAGGCGGTCACCCATTGGAAGTCGCTCCCTGTTTGCTTTGCCCTTTGCGTAGAGGGCTAGCGAAAATGCGTCAAGCTGCAGCGCCGTCGCGCCACGGAGCTGCGCGGTCTCCCGCCGCCATCCGCGCATCGTATCGCATGCGTTTTCGGATGCTTAATCTTTTTATGCTTGCTGTATCAGGCTGGCTGAGGCCGGTGCGCGCGGTTTGCAGGGACGAGATCGGGCGCAGACCGGGATCGCGATCGAGGGTACGGGCACGGCCATGGCGGATCTCCAATCGCTTTATGCCGCGGAAAACCTGGAAACGCTGCGCCAGCGATACGACAGCTGGGCGCAGCGCTACGATGCGGACGCATGCGCGCTGGGACGCATGCTCCCGCCGGTCGTGGCAGGCTTTGTGGGCCGGCACGTGCCGGCCAACGTCAACGGCCCCGTGCTCGACGTCGGTTGCGGCACCGGCGTGATGGGGCTGATCCTGACAACGGTCGGTTACGGGCCGGTCGACGGCATGGACCTCTCGCCAGGCATGCTGGCGGTCGCCGAGGAAAAGGCGATCTACCGCCAGCTTTTCGAGGCCGCGCTGGGGCCCGACGCGCTGCCCATGCCCGCGAGCAGCTACGCCGTGGTCGTCGCCGCGGGGGTTTTCAGCCCGGGCCACGCCGGGCCGGAGGGACTGGACGAGCTGGTCCGTCTTGCGCGCGCCGGCGGCATCATCGTGTTCAGCGCCGCCCTACCCGCCCTGGACGACGGGTTCCAGGCGAAGATCCAGCAACTCTGCGACGGCGGCCACTGGAACCTCGTCGCGGCGAGTCCGCCCTTCGCGTCCATGCTGGGCAGCACACAGGCGCCGGAGGGGCGCGTCTTCGTGTATCGGGTGATGTGACGGGCGCGCTTCTGGGCCGGCGCAACCTCCGAAGCTGTCCGCATAGGCGCTTGAGAGGACAGCAGCGCGATCAAGCTCGGCTGCAATCGTGGCGAGCCGGTTCTCGCGATCCGCCATGCTACCCCCTCGCACCGTTTCCCAGATTCCCTATCCCGCCGATTTTGCGCCCCCAGCGCCACCCCGGACCTGTTGGCAGCCCAAAAAAAAGCCCCTAAGTCCAACGACTTAGGGGCAAGTTGAACAGGGAGGCTTCACGTCTGGGAGACGTAGGACCCGAAGGCCCTTCCCGGGCGAAAACGCGCCCGGAATGCGCACCGGTGAACGACCGGTTGGCTGCGACCGTTGCCGTGCAACGTCGTCTAAGCCCCAAAGTAGTCAGTCAGCCGCGTTAGAGAAGGTCAAAAGCTTCACGGGTGGTATGAAGGCTTCGCATACCTTGTCACACCCGTTACATAAACGTGACCCATGACGGCGCTGCTTGGATCCGGATGGCGGCGACCGGCCTCCGCGTCAATCCGGTTCTCAGAACCGTGCCTGCGCCATCTGTCGGAACAGGAAATCGCGGAAGACCTGCAGGCGCTTGGACTTGCGCATTTCTTCGGGATAGACGAAATACGCGTCGAGCTGTGGCCCCTCCAGATCGGGCAGCACGCGCACCATGTCTTCGCGCCCCTGCACAACGAACTCGGGCAGCGCCCCGATGCCCACCCCCGTGCGGATGGCGCGCATGATGGCGTAGACGTTGTTCACCGTCATCGCCGGCCGGCGCGACTGCCCGCGCGGCAGCCCCACCGTGAGCAGCCAGTTCACGTCCTGCAGCGGGCCCTTCATGTCCTCGCCGTAGACGATCAGGCGGTGATTCTCCAGGTCCGCCACGTCCTTGGGCATGCCGTAGCGCTGCACGTAGCTGGGCGCGGCATAGACCTGCATGTGCCCGGTGAACAGGTGGCGCTGGATCAAATCGCCCTGGCGCGGCGGCGACATGCGGATGGCCACGTCGGCCTCGCGCATGGACAGGTCGAGTTCGCGGTCCGAGAGAAGCAGGCGCACCTCGACGTCCGGGTAGACCTCGATGAACTCGCGCATGCGCGGGGCCAGCCAGGTCGAGCCGAAGGCCACCGTGGTGGTCACGCGCAGCGG
>CAJXKW010000166.1 GCA_913055855.1 uncultured Limimonas sp.
CTTCGGCGCCTACGACCCCAAGGGCGGCGGCGTGGAACACGGCGCACGCGTCTTCGACCGCCCCACCTGCCACCACCACCCCGAGATCATCGGCGGCGTGCGCGAGACCGCGTGCGCGGCGCTGCTCCGGGGCTTCTTTCAGGAGCGGCGATAAACGCGGGACGCCGTCCCCGGCGCCGAGGTCGTCCTACGACGCCACCGGCAACGTCACGGTAAAGCAGTTCCCCCGCTCGGCACCGCTTTCGACGGTGATCTCGCCGCCCCAGCCACGGACGAGGCCGAGCACCGTGGAAAGGCCCAGGCCGCTGCCCTTGTTCACCGGCTTGGTGGTGAAGAAGGGATCGAACATGCGCCGGCGCGTGTCCGCGTCGATGGCCGGTGCGTCGTCGCATATCGTCAGCGTGACGGCCGGCCGCGCTGCGGCGTCCGCCGTCTCGGCCAGCTCGCCGCGCCCGAGCCGGACGACCACCGTCCCCCGCTCGCCCATCGCATCCGCGGCGTTGCGCACGAGGTTCTGCACCACCTGCACCGCGCCGTGGTAGGACACGCGCACCAGCGGCGGCTCGTCCTCGGCACGCACGGCGTCGAAGCCCTCGCGCGCGATGGCGAGGTCCGCGGGCATCAGGCGCTCCACGAAGGTGACCGCATCGTCGAACACGCGCGGCGCGTCCTGGGCCTCGACCGCCTCGGAATCCGACCGGGCGAACGCGAGCACGTCGCGCACCACGGCGCGGGCGTAGAGCGCGCTGGACTCCATCGTGGTCAGTAGACGCTGCATCCGGCTGTCCGGTTCGGCGTTTTCCTTGAGCACGCCGGTCAGCCCCACCAGCGGCTGCAGGGCGTTGTTGATCTCGTGCGCCATGCCCGCCGAAAGCTCGCCCAGGGCCGTCAGCCGATCGGTCTGCTGCTTGCGCGCGGCCAGCGCATTCTGTCGGCGATACCCCTCGAGGATGTCGATGACCGTCCGGGCCAGATCCTCCAGCACCTCGCGCTGCCACGGCGCCAGGCAGCCCGGACGGGTGTCCAGGCCACAGACGCTGCCCAGCTTGTGGCCCTCGGGCGTGACCAGGGGCGCGCCGGCGTAAAAGCGCAGGTGCGGCGCACCCGTCACCAGCACGTTGTCGGCAAATCGGGCGTCGTGAAGGGCGTCGCCCACTTCCAGCACGGATCCGCCCAGGATGGTGTGGCCGCAGAACGCCGCTTCGCGCGATGTGATCCGGCCGTTCCCCCAGCCGTAGGCACCCGGCAGCCCCTGGGCGTCCTGGTCGACCAGCGTGACCAGCCCCATGGGCACGCCCAGCACCCGGGAGGCGGCGCGCGCAACACCGTCCAGCGCCTCGTCGGCGACACCGGGCTCGATCCCGTACTGGCGCAAGACGGCGACTCGCGCGGCGTCGTTTTCCGGCGGCGGCGCTGGGGGCATGGCGTTCCGAAGCTGGCTTCAGGCGGTTGGCCGTGGTAACTCTGCCGCGACCAGCGGCCGCTGTCCACCGTTTCGGGTCCTGTGTGCGGGCACGACAGGATCAATCCTCGGTCGGAATGGTATCCCGCTGGAGCGCGCGCCAGCCGATGTCACGGCGGTAGAAGCCGCCCGGCCATTCGATCCGGGACAGCGCCGCATAGGCCCGGCTGTGTGCCTCGTCCACGGCGTTGCCCAGGGCCGTCACACCGAGTACCCGTCCGCCCGCGGAAACCACATTGCCGGCGTCGTCGCGCGCGGTCCCGGCGTGGAAGACCTTCACGTCGCCGCTGCGCTCGGCGAGATCGAGGCCGGAAATGACCTCGCCCTTGGCGTATTTGCCGGGATAGCCGCGCGCGGCCATGACCACGCAGATCGCGGTTTCCGTGCGCCAGCGCAGGTCGACGCTGTCCAGCACGCCATCGCAGGATGCCACCAGGGCGGGCAGCAGATCGGACATCAGGCGCATCATCAGCACCTGGCATTCCGGATCGCCGAAGCGGACATTGAACTCCAGCAGCCTGGGCCCGTCCCGGGTGAGCATGAGCCCGGCATAGAGCACGCCGCGGAAGGGGGTGCCGCGCGCCCGCATGGCATCCACGGCGGGTTGCAGAATCGTCTCGCGCACCCGCTGCTCCCGCGCCGGGGTGAGCACCGGCGCGGGCGAATACGCCCCCATGCCGCCGGTGTTCGGCCCGGTCTCGCCGTCGTAGGCGCGCTTGTGGTCCTGCGCCCCGGGCATCATCAGCACGTTGCGGCCGTCGACCAGCGCCAGCACGCTCGCCTCTTCGCCGTCCAGGTGCTCCTCGACGACGATTTCGCGCCCGGCCTCGCCGAACGCGTCCCGGCCGAGGGCGGAATCGATCGCCCGCTCGGCCTCGTCCGCCGTGGCGCACACAACGACCCCCTTGCCGCCGGCGAGGCCGTCGGCCTTGACCACGACGGGTGCACCCAGCTCGCGCGCGTAGGCCCTGGCGGCCTCGCCCTCGCCCGCGCCGAAGCGGCGGTAGGCGGCCGTGGGAATCCCGGCCTCGGCGCACAGGTCCTTCATGTAGCCCTTGGACCCCTCCAGCCGGGCCGCCTCGGCAGTGGGGCCGAAGGCCTTCACGCCGGCCGCCTCAAGCGCGTCCACCAGCCCCGCGACCAGGGGGTCCTCGGGGCCGACGACCACGAGGTCGATGGCGTTTTCGGTGGCGAACGCGACGATTCCCGTTATATCCGTGGGTTTGATATCGACACACGTCGCCGTGTCGGCGATCCCGGCGTTGCCCGGGGCGCAGTACAGCGCGTCGGTCAGCGGCGAGGCGGCGAGCGCCCAGCACAGGGCGTGTTCCCGGCCGCCCGAGCCGACCACGAGCACCTTCATCTCGGCTCGGTCCTTTCGGCGTTGGTTCGACGGGTCTTGGCTTACGTGTGTAGCATAGACGGCACCCGTGGCAGAAAGGGCGATCATGGCCGGCGAGCATTCCGCACCCGACAACATCCCCACCTTCACGGTCAGCGAGATCGGCCAGGCCGTGAAGCGCAAGCTCGAGGACAGCTTCGAGCGCGTGCGCATCCGCGGGGAAATCTCACGGCCGAGCTTTCCCGCCTCCGGACACTGCTACTTCCGGATGAAGGACGAGAGCGCGGTCATCGACGCCGTGATCTGGCGCGGCGTGCGGCGCAAGCTCCGCCTGACCCCCGAGGACGGCATGGAGGTGATCGCCACGGGCAAGGTCACCGCCTATGCGGGCAAGTCGAGTTACCAGATCATGGTGGACTCCCTGGAACTCGCCGGGGAGGGCGCGCTGCTCAAGCTGCTCGAGGAGCGCCGGAAGAAGCTGGCCGCCGAGGGCCTGTTCGCCGAGGAGACCAAGCGTCCCCTGCCCTATCTGCCCGAGGTGGTGGGCATCGTCACCTCGCCCACGGGGGCGGTGATCCGGGACATCCTGCACCGCCTGGGCGAGCGCTTTCCCCGCCGCGTCGTGGTCTGGCCGGTGAGCGTGCAGGGCGAGCGCGCCGCGCCCGAGGTGGCCGCGGCGATTCAGGGCTTCAACGCACTCGATCCGGCCGGCGCGGTGCCGCGGCCGGACGTGCTCATCGTCGCGCGCGGCGGCGGCAGCCTGGAGGATCTCTGGGCGTTCAACGAGGAAGTCGTGGTGCGCGCCGCGGCGGCCTCGACGATCCCGCTGATCTCGGCAGTCGGGCACGAGACGGACACCACCCTGATCGACCATGCCGCCGACCGGCGGGCGCCCACGCCCACAGCAGCCGCGGAAGTCGCCGTGCCGGTGAAGAGCGAACTGATCGCGCAGGTCACAGACTTCGGCGCGCGCCTGGAAAGCGCCGGGCTACGCGGCGTGGAGCGCCGGCGCGACGAGGTGGCAGGGTTGGCGCGCGGCCTGCCCGACCCGCTGCGCCTGGTGCAGGACAAGAGCCAGCGCCTGGACGACACCGGCGAGCGGCTGGGCCTCGCCATCCGGCGCTATCTGCGCGGGCAGACCGAGAGCGTGACGGGCCTCGGCCACCGCCTGCCCCATCCGCGCCAGCAGATCCAGCTCGCGCGCGAGCGCCTGGGCACGGCCGCCGGCCAGCTCGACCAGGCCGCCCTGCGGCGCGCGGAGAAGGCGCGCGAGGCGGAGCTGCGCCTGGACGCCGAGCGCCGGCTGAATCAGAGCCTGGCCGCGCTGCGCCGGCAGGCGCGCGAGCAGATCGACGCCCTGGGGCGCATCCTGGAAGGCTATTCCTACCGCAAGACCCTGGAACGCGGCTTCGCCGTGGTGCACAGCGGCGACCAGGTGGTCACGGCCGCCGAGCACGTGCGCGACGGCGACCGCCTGACCCTGGAATGGCACGACGGGACGAAGCCTGCGGTGGTGGGAAATTCCGGCGGCGCGCCGCAGCGGCAGCGCAAGGCGTCGAGCGGCACGAAGGCGCAGCAGACGGACACCGAACAGGGCTCGTTGTTGTGATAAGCTCGCCCTGTGCGCCTACGGACGCACAGGGCCGTAAGGGCCTTTTGGCCAAGCCCCTGTCACCGTTGCTAACCGTCGCGGATAGTCGCTAGCCCTCGAGGATGAAGGTGATGTCGACGACCGCCCGGTATTCGGTGATGCGGCCATTCTCCACCTTGGCCTTCTGCTCCTTCACCTCGGCGCCGGTCACCCCGCGCAGCGTCTTGCTGGCACGGGCGATGGCCTTCTCGACGGCGTCCTGGAAGCTGGTCTCGGACGCGGCGGTGAGCGTGGTTACGCGGGCAACGTTCTCCATGGCGGCACCTCCCGGGATGCGGGTTCGCAGGACGCCCGTTCGCGGCGTTGCGCTTGCCGGGCGCGTCGTCATGCCAAGTCATCCCAGCGTAACCCAGCGCATGCGTGTGCAGAACCGCAACTGGTGTTTCAGTCATACCACGACCGGAGGCGTTACCCGCTCCCCGTATCCGCCTCGGCCCGCGCGACGTAGTAGCGGATGAGCTTCTTCACCGGCGCGCTGTTCCAGTCCGCCGCGCCCTGGAGATAGCCGACGACCACCCCGCCGGCGTCCACGAGGTAGGTCGTGGGCATGCCCTTCACCTCGAAGGCCCGGGCGAGCTTCGCCTGGGGATCAAGATAGATATCCAGGCTGTCCAGGCGCATCTTCTTGTCGAGGAATTCGTTGACCTTCTTCGCCCCGCCGCGGTCCGTGGAGACGGCCATCACCTTGAACGCATCGCTGTTCATATCCGCGGCGAGGGCGTCCAGCGTGGGCATCTCCTCGACGCAGGGCGGGCACCACGTCGCCCAGAAGTTCACCAGGAGCACCCGCCCTTCGTAGTCGCGCAGGCTCACCGTCTCGCCGTCGCGCGTGGTGAAGGCAGTGTCCGGAACGCGCTGCGGGCCGGACTGGAGCTGGAACCGTTCGCCGAAGCTGCCTTCGAGCGGCGGCCCGGCGGCGGCCGCGCCCGTCATCGCGAGGCTCCCCGTCATCGCGAGGCTCAGAACCACGGCGGCAAGCGCCGCGCCGATCCTGCGTCGAGTCTTCCCTAGCGCCATCGTCTCCGCTATCCCTTCGTGCGTGTTCCACGGCCGTTTTCACCCGGACCATCGCCCATGAGCGCAGACAACCGCAACAGCGACGCGGCGCAAGGGGACGGAGCCGCTGCCGGGGCCACCAACGCCATGTGGGGCGGCCGCTTCAGCGGCGGGCCCGCCGAGGCGATGGCGGCCATCAACCCCTCCATCGATTTCGACCGGCGCCTGTACGCCCAGGATATCCGGGCGAGCAAGGCGCACTGCGCCATGCTGGTCCAGCAGGGCATCATCGGCGCCGATGACGGCGAGGCCATCCGAGAGGGCCTGGACACCGTGCTCGCCGAAATCGCCGAGGGGCGCTTCGCCTTCGACGCCACGCTGGAAGACATCCACATGAACGTGGAATCACGTCTGCGTGAGCTCATCGGCGAACCGGCGGGCCGGCTGCACACGGCGCGCTCGCGCAACGACCAGGTGGCCACGGACCTGCGCCTGTGGGTGCGCGACGCGGTGGACCGCCTGGACGCCCAGCTCGCGGCCGTGCAGCG
>CAJXKW010000167.1 GCA_913055855.1 uncultured Limimonas sp.
TAGATGTCGATCTTCTCGTCGCGCCGGAAGAACTCGTCGACGAAGGCGCCGTCGGTCATCGCCGCCACGGTGAAGCCGAGATCGCCCGCGCCCACGCCCAGCTCGGCCGCGCGGTCCCAGTTCGGGTGCACCTCGACGAGCGGCTGTGACAGCGAGAGCGTGGCCGGGTTCGCCTTCACCCGCGGATTGTCGAACACCGTGTCGGCGCGGGCGTAGGCCTGCGACGCGACCGAATAGACGTCGGCGAGGTCGGGGCCGGAAATGTCCAGGTTGACGCTGCGCGTGCCGCCGTCGTTGCTGGTGATGATGGAGCCGCGCGCGGCGAAGGCGCGCATCCCCGGATATGTCTCGAACTTCCGGGTGAGCGCATCCATCAGCCCCTCGATGTGGTCGGGATCGACGGTCTCGGCGATGACGGTCAGGCGCTGCGACGTCATCCAGAGGTTCATGTACTTCATCGCCGGCACCTCGGCCTCGCCGGTTTCATAGGCGGCCGGGTCGGCGCCGACGTAGGGCAGGAAGTGTGCCTGCACCTCCTGGCCGATCTCGCGCATGGTATCCAGGTTGTACCCGGGTGGCGCGTTCATCGTGGCAAAGGTCTTGGGCTCCTCGCCCTCGGGGAGGTACGCCGCCGGCGGCGTGAGGACGAAGATCACGAAGGCGCTTGCCGCCACCGTGGCGCCGACCACGGCCAGCGGGCGGACATAGCCCTGGACCAGCCAGCTCACGGCGCGGGTCAGGCGCGGCGCCAGCCCGTCCCGATTGGCGGTGCCCGCCCGGTTCGTACCCTCGTGGAAACGGATGCGCGCACTCGCCGTGGGCACGATGGTGATCGCCACAAGCATGGAGATCAGGATCGACGCGGCCACGGCCACGGCGATGTCGGAATAGAGCTGGCCGGCCTGCTCCTCGATGAACACGATGGGAACGAAGACGAGCACCGTGGTGAAGGTGGACGCCACGACGGCCGGCCACACCGCGCGCACGCCTGCCACGGCGGCGCGGAACCGGTCCATGCCCTTGCGCCGCTGCTGGTCGATGCTTTCCAGGACGACGATCGAATTGTCCAGGGTCATGCCGATGGCGAAGGCGACACCGGCCAGGGAGATCACGTTGATCGTCCGCCCCGCCGCGAGCAGGCCCAGGAAGGCGGCGATGGTGCAGATGGGAATGCCCATTACCCCCACCAGGGTCGCCCCGCGCGAGCGCAGGAACGCGAACATCACGGCCGTCGCCAGCACGGCGCCGATGGCCAGGTTGATCCAGACGTTCTGGATCGCCGCCTCGACGTAACCCGCATCTTCGGCCGTCAGTTCCATCTCCATCCCCGCGGGGGTCAGGACCTCGCGGTTGATGGACTCCATGGCGTCGAGCATGCGGTACTTGATGTCGATGACGTTGGAGCCGGGCTCGCGGCGCACGGCCAGCACCATGACCGGCTGACCGTTCACGAAAGCCTTGCTGGACAACTCGAAGTGGTCGAAGCGCACCTCGGCGACCTCGCCCAGCCGGACGACGTTGTCGCCCTGGCGCCGGACGATCAGGTTCTCCATCTCTTCGAGGTCGCGGAACCGCCCCACGGTGCGCAGCAAGTAGCGGCGTTTGCCGCTTTCCACCTCGCCGCCGGAGACGTCCTGATTGCGCTGCTGCAGCGCCTCGCGCACGTCGACCACCGAAAGGTTCCGGTCGGCCAGTGCCGACGGGTCGAGCATGACCTGGATCTGCCGTTCCGCGCCGCCCCAGAGTTCGACCCGCGAGACGCCCTGGACGTTTTCCATGCGGGTGCGCACGTGGTCGTCCACGAAGTCGCGCATCATCTCCATGTTCAGCCCGCGCGGGTTGCCCTCGAGCGGCGAGACGCGGAAGTACATGAAGTGGTTGCTGGAGAACGAGGTGGCGTAGACGCGCGGCTGATCGACGTTGGCCGGGTAGCTGGGGACCTGGTTGAGGGCATTGTTGACCCGGATCAGGGTCTCGGTGATGTCGACGTCGTAGGGGAACTCCAGTTCGATCTCCGCCTCGCCCGTCTCGGCCGTGGCGGTGAGCTGATCCAGGTTGGGCACCGTCCGGAGATACTCCTCCTGCTCGATGAGGATCTCCTTCTCGACGTCCTGGGGCGTCGCGCCGGCCCAGGTCGTGCGAACCGTGATGGTGCGCACCTCCAGGTCGGGGATCATCTGCACGGGCAGGCGCAGCGCCGCGGCCACGCCGATGACGCAGACGATGAGCACGATCACCGCCGTAAGTGTGCCGCGGCGGACGATGGCGTCGAACATGGCGGACGTCCTATGGCGTCAACTGGCGCCGTCGGTGGGGCGCACGCGCTGGCCCTCGCGCAGGGACTCGTTGCCGCGGACCACGATGCGCGCGCCCTCGGCGAGGCCGCCGCGGACGTGGACCCGGCCGTCGAAAGCGCGCCCGAGCTGCACCTGGCGCTCGGTTACCGTGGCCGCGCCGTCCCCGTCGTCCTTCGTCTGCACGCGCCAGACCGTGGTGCGGCCGTCGGGATAGCGGATCACCGCGTCGCGCGGGATGACCACGCCTTTCGTCCCGGTCGCCAGGCGCAGCTCCGCGCGCGCCGACATGCCGGGGGTAAGGGGTAGCCCCTCGCGCACCGGCCGCACGCGCAGGACGAAGGTGCGCGCCGTGGGGTCGCTGACGGGCACGAGCGCCACCCGCTCGGCGTCGAAACGCTGCTCGGGCAGCGCATCGAAGTGCAGCGTCACCGGCGCGCCGTCGCGCAGCTCCGGATAGTACTTCTGCGGCACGGGAATATCCACCCAAAGGCCGTCCGTCGCGACCAGCTCGACGACGGTGGTACCGGGCGAGACCCATTCCCCGGATTCGGTGACCTTTTGGGCGACCACGCCGGCGAAGGGCGCGGTGATCGTGCGCCGCGCCAGGCGTTCGCGCTCGCGCGCCGCCTCCGCCTTCAGGCGTGCCAGGGCGGCGCGGTTCATGGCAACCTCGGCCTCGCGCGCGTCCAGCTCGTTTTGCGGGAGGTTGCCGCGCTCGGCCAGCCGCTGCCCCACGCGGACCTCGCGCTTTGCGTCGGCCAGTTCCGCCGCCGCCTCGTCCACGGAGGCCTCGGCGCGCGCGAGTTCGTGCCGCGCCAGGTCGCGGTCGAGCCGGACGAGCACGTCGCCTTCGGCCACCCGGTCGCCGCGGTCCACGGCGACCGTTTCGACCAGTCCGCCCACCGACGTGGAGATCTTGGACGAGCGCGGCGCGACCACGGTCCCGGACAGGCGCACGGCATGGATCACCGGCGCGATCTCGGCGCGTGTCGTGCTCACGGGCATCCCGCCGTCCTGAGCGCGCACCGCGGCGGGGGCGGCGGCGAGACCGAGCGCAAAGACGACCAGCGCGGCCCGGCGGAAGCCGGCGCGGACGCGGTGGGTGCAGGGCGGTGTCGGAGCCTTGACGGGCGTGTGCAGCATGGTGCTTTCAGAGGGTGTGACCTCGCGACGGCGATTCAAGAGCGCAGCCCGCCGCCGCGAGGCGGACCCGGCCGGCGCGGACGGGCGTGCTTTCGCCCTGACGACCGTGCATAGGAGAGGCCGGTGCCGCGCCGCGCCGTACAGGTCGCCCGGACTTGTTACATGCGTATTGCGCATAACCGTTCCCCGGGACCGACAATGGTCAGCGGCCGGCCGATCACCTAACTTCTGAAGTGACGGCGGCAATGCCGCATGTCTCCTCCCTTCCGCCCCGGGACGCCCCATCCCGGGGCCCGTCGTTCGACCCGCACGACCGCGGGTCGGGCGGGTGCCGCCGGGCCAAGCATCGGTGGTGCCCGATCCCCCGCGGTCTCGAACGCGCGGTGCCGCCAGGGTCGCCCCCCACCCTGGCGGCATTCGTGTTTCCGGCTCACGCGCCGTCCGGTACCAGCACGACCTTGCCCCGGGTCGCGCGCTCCTTGAGCCGGCGCAGCGCCGTGGTGGTCTCGGCCAGCGGATGCTGTTCCCCGATGTGCGGGTGCAGGAACCCGCAATCGTACCAGCGGAACAGCTCACTGAACTGGCGCTGCAGCAGATCGGGCGCGTTGCGGCGGTAGGAGTGCCAGCTAAAGCCCAACACGCCGACGTTCTTCACCATCATCACATTCAGCCGCGGCGTGGGCACGGTACCGCTGGCGAAGCCGATGACGACGATGCGCCCCGCCCAGGCGATGCAGCGCATGGATGCGTCGAAAAGGTCGCCGCCCACGGGGTCGAAGACGACGTCGACGCCGCGCCCGCCGGTAAGCTCCTTGACCCGGCCGCGCAGGTCATCCGTGGCGCGGTAGTCGATAGTCCGGTCCGCACCGTGCGCCGCGGCGATCTCGCACTTATCCGCGCCGCCGGCGGTGGCGATGACGCTCGCGCCCAGCGCCTTGCCCACCTCCACGGCGGCCAGTCCGGAGCCGCCCGCTGACCCGTGGACGAGCAGGGTCTCCTGCGGCCGGATCTGCGCCCGCCAGACCAGCGCGCCGTGCGCCGTGCCATAGGTGATCGGGAAGCCGGCGGCGGTGGCGAAGTCCATGCTCGCCGGCATGGCGAAGACGTCCTCGATGCGCGCACGCACGTGCTCGGCATAGCCGCCGTGCTGGACCACGGCGATCACGCGATCGCCGGGCGAGACCCGGTAGACGTCGTCAGCCACGGCCGCGACCTCCCCAGCAACCTCCATGCCGGGGGTGAACGGCACCTCGGGGGTGTTCTGATAGGTCCCGCCCACCATCAGCGTGTCGGCGAAGTTCACGCCGGCCGCGCGCACGCGCACCACGATCTCGCCAGGTCCCGGCTGGGGCGCGGCGACGTCCGCCAGGCGCAGGTCGTCGATGCTGCCGTACTGATCACAGATAATGGCTCGCACGAATCCCGTCCTCCTTCACGTGGCCATTTCTTGCGCGTCAGGCGATCGGCCCGGCCCGTTCCAGGGCGCCCACGCGCGTCCCGTTGCGGTCGAAAACGGCCGGCGCGACGACCGGGGCCAGGGCCTCGGCGTCCGCCCCGGCGAGCAGGTCGAGCTTGGCCAGGAGCGCGCCCAGCACAACCGGGGCCGCGCGCGCTCCGCCGTCGGCGATCTTCACGGCCGCGCCCAGGCCCGCCCCGGGCAGGCAGGCCGCGAGCACGCCCTCGGCGCCGCCCTTGACCAGCACCGCCGGGGCGAGCCGCTGCATGATGCGCGTGTCCACGCGGCCCGTACCCGAGACCATCTCCGGGTGCGCCGCCATGGCGGCGCGGATGCGCGCGCACGCCGCCTGCCGGCCGGGCGGCTGGTCGTCGGGCCGGCCCAAACGCGCCATGCCCAGGGCGAGATTGCCCAGCGGCATGCCGTAGGCCGGGATGCCGCAGCCGTCGCCGCCGTGCGGGCGCGCGGGCAGATCGGCGAGCCCGGTCATGCTCTCTAGCACGCCCAGCACCCGCTGCTGCACCGGGTGTGCGGCCTCGGCGTAGCCGCGCGTGGGCGCACGCAGGTGCTGGGCCAGCGTGAGGAAGCCGGTGTGCTTGCCCGAGCAGTTGTCGTGCACCCGGCGCACCGGCGCCCCGGCGGCGAAGAGCGCGCGCCGCGCCGCCTCGTCGTTGGGCGGATGGCCGCCGCAGACGAGGTCGGCCTCGGTGCAGCCGATGCGCCCGAGCCATGCCTCCACGGCCTCGACGTGCTGCGGCTCCCCGGCGTGGCTGGCGCAGGCCAGGGCCAGTTCGGTTTCCGAAAGCCCGAACGCATCGGCCGCGCCGGTCTCGACAAGGGCAAGCGCCTGTAGCGGCTTCACGGCCGAGCGCGGCAGCACGTCGGACTCGATATCGCCGCCCGCGAGCACGGCCTGGCCCTGCGTATCGACGACGGCGAAGCGGGCGCGGTGCACGCTTTCCACGGCCGAGCCGCGGGTGACGTTGACGCAGATCGGGGCCTCGGCGTGCTGGGATGGGGTGGCCGGCATGAAACCTGCAGATATTGTCGCGCGTCGCGGCGAGGTTCAGCTTGCCTCCGCGGCGCGGCCTGTGCAAGGTTCC